>CAIQJJ010000230.1 GCA_903872065.1 uncultured Anaerolineales bacterium
CCTTGACGCCGGAGAAGAACTCATCCAGCAGAGCGTGCTGGCGCTTGTCATCCAACGCCTCGCCGATCAGCTTTTGCGTAGCAGCAATGGCCAGGGCAGCCACCTGGCTGCGCAGATCGCCCAGGATGCGAGCGCGCTCCTGCTCTACCTCGGCCAGCGCCGCAGAACGGGCTTTGCCGGCCTCAGCCTCCGCCGCCGCCCTCACTTCGCGGGCAGCGACTTCGGCGCGGTCGGTGGCCTCGCGCACGGTTTGGGCGGCCTTGCCCTGCGCCTCGGCCAGGATGGCCGCCGCTTCTTTCTCAGCGTTGGCGCGGGCATCGGCGGCCACACGGGCGTCTTCCAGGCCCTGGGCAATCGCCGTGCGGCGCTTCTCCAACAGCCCTAAAACCGGCTTATAGACCCACCCCGCCAGGACAATGAACAGGGTGATGAAACTGCCGATGTATACCAGGATATAGCCAAGATTAATACCTAATGCTTCCACAGGAAACCTCCTTCGCAGCCGCGAAAACCGTTACATAACAAACAAGATCAGCAGCGCGACCACCAGACAATAGATGGCAACGGCTTCCGCAAAGGCGATCCCCAGGATCATGTTGGTTTGCACCATACCGCTGGCGTCCGGGTTGCGCGCCATACCCTGCACCGCGCCACTGGCGACAATGCCAATCCCCGCGCCTGCCCCAATCGCACCGATCATCGCCAAACCAGCGCCAATCAATTTGCCTAAAATGCGTGCAGCTTCAAGGTCCATGCTTTCCTCCGAAAAAAAGATAGTTTTATGGATAACCAATTCTGAAACGTAATTCTTACGTTAGACGCCTAGTGAGCGTGTTCTTCCTCTTCGTGACCGCCGTGTCCCTGGGTAGCCTGCGCCATGAACACCATGGTCAGCATGCCAAAGACGATGGCCTGGATCGCGCCGACGAAAAACTCCAACATCAAAAAGCCCGTTTGGGCGAAGACTGGCACCAGTGAGCCGATGACCATCAGCAGCACGGAGCCGGCGAAGATATTGCCAAAAAGACGGAAGGAGAACGAAATGATTTTCGAGATTTCCGAAACCATTTCGAGCAAACCGACGGCAAAATCCAGCGCGCCAAAGAAGGGCTTGGTGAAGAAAGTTTTGACGTTAATAAACTTGGTGAAATAGGCCATCTTCTGCGCACGAAAGCCGATCACCTGCGTCATCAGCACAGCGATCAGGGCCAGGGCGATGGTGAAGTTCAGGTCAGTCGAGGTGACGCGCAAGAACGGCACCAGCATATAGCCTTCGCCATGTTCAGCCTCGCCAGTGGTAATCGTCGCCAGGCCAGGGAACAGTTCCTGGATGGGATGGCCATGCTCTTCAGCGTGTTCCAGCACGCCGATCGTATCCACCACCGGGAAAAGCTCAGTCCAGTTCGAGACCAGCACCAGCAGAGTTATCGTCGCGAAGAAGGGGAAGATGGTCTTGGCCCACTTGCCGGCGGTCGATTCGGTGATATTGTAAATCGCTTCCAGGGCGAATTCCATCACCCCGGAGACGCCTTTCGGCACCATATCGCCGCTGTTCACCGCCCGCCTCACCGCCAGCCCGATCATCGCCAGCAGCGTGAGCGAGATAACCAGCCCGGTCAGAGTGTTCGTCCACTTGAAGCCAGTGACGAGCGGCAGCAGGCCCAGGATGCCCAGCCAGACAGCGATCAAGATCGATTCGCGCGCCCCGTCCTTGAGTCCCAGGATCAAGATAAGGACGCCCGCCGCCAGGGCGAAAAAGCCCATCCAGCCTGGCAAAGGCTCGGCGGCCATTTGAATATGCGGCAGCACCGGCGCAAAAGCCTGCGCCAGGAAATAGTTGGCCAGGATTACTGCCAAAACGAGCCAACGTTTGAAGCCCCAACGCCATTTAGTTTGTTCCACGGTTCGATTCCTCCTCAGGAGTTTGCTTCTCAATCGGTTTAATTTTAGAAGTCGCCTTCCGCACTACCCAAAACATCATTACCAACGTGACCGGGATACTGGCCAGCATCAGCACCACTGTAAACAGGGGGCGCGTGGCAAACATCTTATCCAGCCACAGCCCGCCAAACAAGGCCGCCAGGATGATAAAGAGCGTCAGGAAGCCCACCTGCCCGGCCACAGCGGCCAGCGTCAGGTTGAAGACATACTGCGCACGGTCTTTGTTGGACTGATCAGGTGTCCCATTCATCGCGGCCAAAATTGTATCATGGGGTATGAAAAGGCGTCAATAAAAAATTACTACCAAATCTATCCTAAAACAGCGAAGCTGCCGCCGTCCGTGACCACTCGAACCACGGGTTGAAGGCGGTGCCCAGCAGGATGATGCCGATCACCAGCAGCACCAACGCCAAAGCATAAGGTCGCGAGATGGGCAGCGGCTTCTGCTCCTCTTCCAGGTTGTCCTGGCGGTACAGGTAGACGTACTTGAGCAGCGTCAGGTAGTAGTACAGGCCAATGATCGAGTTCAGCACGCCGATCACCGCCAGCCAGATCCAGTTGGCTTCGACCGCCGCGGCAAAGACGAAGACCTTGGCGATAAAGCCGCCAAAGGGGGGCATGCCCGACAGCGAGAGGAAGGCGACCAGCATCACCAGGGCCAGCGCCGGCGAGCGGCGGCTGAGGCCCTTGTAGGCGTCCATCTCATCCGAGCCAGAGACGCGCCCAAAGGTCGCCACCGCGCCGAAGGCGGCCAGGTTGGTGAGCAGGTAGGCGATCAGGTAAAAGACGACGCTGGCCATGCCCAGGTTCATGCCGGCAGCGTTGACCGCCACGACGCCAATCAGGATGTAGCCGGCGTGGGCAATGGACGAGAAAGCCAGCAGACGCTTGACGTTGGTTTGCGCCAGCGCCAGCAGGTTGCCGACCGTCATCGTGACCACCGCCAGCAGCGCGATCAGGCCCTGCCAGGAGGGGAGCGCCGCCGGGAAGGCCGCCAACAAGACCCGCATCAGCACGGCAAAGCCGGCGGCTTTGGAAGCGGTGGAGAGGAAACCGGCCACCGGCGTGGGCGCGCCTTCGTAGACATCCGGCGCCCAAAAATGGAAGGGGACGGCGGAGACCTTGAAGCTGAAGCCAACCAGCACCAGCAGCAGGCTGCCCAGCAGCGCCGGCATGGGCAGTTCGCCCAGCTTGCCGGCCAACAGGTAGAGGTTGGTCTCGCCGGAGAAGCCGTACAGCAGGCTGAAGCCGTAGAGCATCACCGCCGAGGTCATCGCGCCAAACAACAGGTACTTGAAACCGGCCTCAGTGGACTTGTCGTCGGTGGTGATAAAGCCGGCCAGGATGTAGAGCGGGATGGAGGTAGTCTCGATGGCCAGGTAGAGCATGATCAAGTCGCCGGCTGAGGCCATCAGATTCATGCCCAGGGTGGAGACCAGCAGCAAGACATAGAACTCGCCCTTGCGCCCCAGGGCCTCGTGATCCATTGCGAACAGAGTGGTGATGGCCGCGCCGAAGAGGAAGACCAGGCGGAAGGCGAAGCTCAACCAGTCATCGCGCAGCATGCCGCCAAAGAGCAGGCGCGGCTCGCTTTCGGGCTGCGAAACCGTGGCGGTGAGGATGAACGCCACCGCCAGGCCGACCACCGTCAGCCAACCCAACCAGCGGCGCTTTTCCGGCTGCCAGGCCGCATCCAGGGCCAGGACGACGCCCGCCAGGACGACCAACAAAATTTCCGGCAAAATCGCCAGCAACATCGTAGAGTCAAAGGGGACGAACACTAAGCACCTCCCACCAGCCGCAAAATGTTCTGCACGCCCGATTCAACCAGCGGCGCCATGATTTGCGGATACACACCAATGGCGACCATCAACACGCAAATGACGACGATCGCAACTTTGTCCAGCACATTCACATCCCCCACAGCATGGTCGCCATGAGCAAAATGCTCTGGCATCGGGCCGAAGAAGACCCGTCCAATGACGCGGATGATATAAGCCGCGGTAATCACGATGGCAATTGCTGAGAAGATGGCGACCCAGGGCTGCACCCGCCACACGCCCATGAAGATGGGGAACTCGGCGGCAAAGCCGGACAGCCCCGGCATGCCCATGGAAACCAGACCGCCCAGGACGAAAGCCACCGCCGGCCAGGGCATGACCCTGGAGAAGCCGCCCAGTTCGGGGATTTGGCGGGTATGGGCGCGGTCGTAAACCATGCCGACCACCGCAAAGAAGAGAGCCGTCATCACGCCGTGCGAGAACATCTGCATCCCGGCCCCCACCATGCCCTCTTTGGTCAGGGTCGAAAAGCCGAGCATGACCAACCCCATGTGAGAGACCGACGAGAAGCCGATGACGTACTTGAAATCGGTCTGCACCATGGCGATGAAGGCCCCGTAGACCACATTGACCGTGGCCAGCCCCAGGATCAGCCATTTCCAATACTGCGCGCCCTCCGGCAGGAGCATGATGCCCACGCGCAGGGCGGCGAACGCGCCCAGCTTCATCAGCACACCCGCATGGAACATCGAGACCGCGGTGGGCGCGGCAACGTGGCCGTCAGGGCTCCAGTTGTGGAAGGGGAAGATGCCTCCCAGGACGGCGAAGCCGAAAAAGACAAACGGGAACCAGAGCTGCTGGAAGCCAGCCGAGAAACCTGCCTTCTCCAATTCGAGCATGTCGAAGGTGTTCAGGCCAGACTGGAAATACATCGCCAGCGCGCCGACCAGGGCAAAGACCGAACCGATGAACAGGTACAGGGTCAGCTTCATGGCGGCGTACTCGCGCGTCACCTTCCAACCCCAAATGCTGATCAGCAGGTACATCGGGAAGACGGCGATTTCGTAGAAGAAGAACAGCAGGAACAGGTCGAGCGAGACAAAGACGCCAAAGACGCCCGTCGCCAGGATGAAGAGAAAGGCGAAGAACTCGCGCGGGCGGTCGTCAACGCCCCACGAAATGAGGACGCCGGTCAGCATGACCACACCGGTCAATAAAACCAGCGGTATGCTCATCCCGTCTGCGCCGAGATGGTAGGAGATGCCCAGGAAAGGCAGCCAGGGGACTTTCTCGATAAACTGATAGCCGCCGGCCGCCAGGTCGTAAGACAGGTACGCCCAGGCGGAGAGCAGCACCGCGGCGACCGAGGCCGCCAGCGCGGTGACGCGGATCTCGGTCTTGCGCCCGGCGGGCATCAGCAAGATCAAGAGGCCCGCGGCAATAGGGAGGAAGACGATGACACTTAAAATGGGAAATTGCATTGTTCACCTCACGCCAGGAGATCGGAGGAAAGCCGCCTTGCAGCCGCTTTCCCCTCCTCGCCTAGAATAACGCCATCACGGCCTTGTTAATCACATCCAAAATCCACGCCGGCCAGACGCCGATCCACACGATCAAGACGATCAGGGGGGTCATGACCAGAATTTCACGCACGCCGATCTCTTTCAGGCCGTGTTCTTCCCAATGATGGTTGATCGGCCCGTGCAGGACTTTCTTGACGCCCTTCAAGATGTAGGCCCCGGTAAAGAGCAGGCCGATCATGCTGAGGGCGGTAAACAGGGCAAAACCCGACCAGTTATTGACGCCCACGCCCCACACGCCCCGCACCACCAGGAACTCGGAGATGAAGCCGTTCAAGCCGGGCAGTCCGAGCGAGGCCATGGAGGTGAAGACCAGGATGCCGCCATAGACCGGTACCAGGGGGAACAGGCCGCCGAAGTCGTTCAGGTCACGCGTGTGCGTCCGTTCGTAGATAACGCCGACCAGGAAGAACATGCCGGCCGCCGAAAGGCCGTGGTTGAACATTTGCAGCACCGCCCCATTCAAGGCGATGGCCGCGTCGTTGCCGCCGGCGGCGTAAGCGGCCGCGGCGATGCCCAGGACGACGAAGCCCATGTGGTTGACGGAGGAGTACGCCACCAGGCGTTTGAAGTCATTCTGCCCAAAGGCAGCGAATGCGCCAAAGATGATCGCCATCATCGCCAGGAAAGCCAGCGGGCCAGAATAGCGCTGCGCTTCCACCGGGTAGAGCGGCAGCACCAGGCGCAAGAAGCCATACGCGCCCAGCTTCAGCAGCACCCCGGCCAAGATCATCGAACCGGCGGTGGGCGCTTCGGTATGCGCATCGGGCAGCCAGGTGTGGAAGGGCCACACCGGCACCTTGATCGCAAAGGCAATTGCAAAAGCCCAGAAGGCGATGGATTTGACCGTCTCGATGGGCAGACCCATGGGGCCAACCCCCTTAAGCTCCGCGATCGTCGGCCAGAGATTGAACAAGACCGGCAGATCGTAGGAACCGACCGTCACACCGATCATCTGGATCGCCAGGAGCAGGCCCAGCGACCCGGCCATGGTATAGATCATGAACTTGAAGGAGGCGTAGGTGCGGGCTGCCACTTTGACGCCCGGCCACAATTCACGCTCGCCCTTCTCACTGCCCCACTGATTGATCAAGAAGTACATCGGGACTAAGCCGATCTCCCAGAAGACAAAGAAGAGCAGCAGGTCGAGGGACAGGAAGACGCCCAACATGCCCGTTTCCAACAGCAAGAACAGGATCATGTAAGCTTTCACCCGGTCGGTAATGCCAAAAGAGGCCAGGATGGCGATCGGGGTGAGCAGGGTAGTCAACAGCACCATGGTCAGCGAGATACCGTCCACGCCCAGGTGATAGGAAGAATTGAGGGCAGCGTACCAGGTGTGCCACACTTCAAATTGGAAGCCGGGCAAGCTGTTGTCAAAATTGGCCCACAGCGTCAGGGACAGCGCCAGGGGAAACAGGCTGCCAATCAGCGCCGCCCATCGCAGCAGAGTTTTCTCTTCGTTCGGCAAGACCAGCAGCACCGCCGCCGCCAGAACGGGGACAAAGAGGATGAGCGAAAGCAAGTTATTCAAAATAAAGTCCATGTTCAACTCCTGTCGCTAACGAAGCAAGAAGAACGCCAACGCGCCCACCGCAAAGACCACGGCGGCAACCATGTACTGTTGAATGCGCCCGGTCTGCACTTTGCGCAGTTCAAAACCGGCGCTGCGCACCACTTTGGCGGAACCATCGCCGATGAACTGATTGATCACCGGCAGGTCGAAGTCATTGCGCAGAATGCCGCCCACGCTGTAAGAGATGCGCGCCACGCCATGCAAAATGCCGTCAATCAGGCCGCGATCTACCCAGAGTGTGGTGAAGACTTCTGAGACCCAGATCGAGGGCTGGATGAAGATGCGGTCGTAAAGCTGGTCAAAGTAATACTTATTCTTCAGCCAGTCATAGACCATGCCGAGCGGCTTTTGCAGCGGGTCCGGATCGCCGGCCTTGACATTGCGGTAGACATAATAGCCGCAGCCCAGGCCGGTCAGCGCAATCACAATCGAGAACAACATCGGCAGGATGTTGAACTCCAAGACCGGCAAATGCTCCGGCAGCGTCCCGGCGACAAACTCGTGGAACCAGTTGGGGATCGCCCCGCCGGTCAAGCCTTCGGGGATGCCCACCCAACCGTAGCCGATGGCAAAGACAGACAGCACCACCAGCGGCAGGGTCATCGTCCAGGGGGTTTCCTGGGCGTGTGCGGCTTCTTTCGTGCGCGGCTCGCCCAGGAAGGTCAGGGTGATCTGGCGCATGGTGTAGAAGGCGGTCAGCAAGGCCGAGAGCGCCAAAACCAGGAAGACCGGCAGGTTGTTGGCAAAGGCGTCCGCCAGGATTTCATCCTTCGACCAGAAGCCGGCGGTGACAAAGGGGAAGCCGGAGAGGGCAAAGCCGCCGATCAAGAAGGTCCAAAATGTGACCGGCATCTTCTTGCGCAGGCCGCCCATGTTGAACATGTCCTGCGGGTCCACCTTATGGTTGCCGGTGTGCAGCACGCCATGTTCGACGCCGTGAATGACCGACCCGGAGCCGAGGAAGAGCAGCGCTTTGAAGAAGGCGTGCGTCACCAGGTGGAAGGCAGCCGCGACATAAGCGCCGATGCCCAGGGCGGCGATCATGTAACCAAGCTGCGAAATGGTCGAATAGGCCAACACGCGCTTGATGTCGTTCTGCGCCAGGGCAATCGTGGCGGCGAAGAGCGCCGTCAGCGCGCCGATGAAGGCCATCGCCGTCATGGCCGGGGTCAAGGGGCCGCCCTCCTCCCAACCCGCTGAGAGCAGGGGGAACATGCGGATGACCATGTAGACGCCCGCCGAAACCATCGTCGCGGCATGGATCATGGCCGAAACGGGGGTGGGGCCTTCCATCGCATCCGGCAGCCAGACGTGTAACGGCCACTGCGCCGACTTGCCAATCGTGCCGATGAAGAGCAGCACACCGATCAGGCCAGCCGCCGAGAAGCCCAAGAAGCCGCCCAGGGCGGGCGTCTCGGCCAGGTGTTTCAGCACCTCTTCATTGAAGAAAATCTCGCGGAAGCTGAGCGTGCCAGTCGCCGCATACAGGTAAGCCACGCCCATCAGCATGAAGACATCGCCGACGCGGGTGGTCATAAAGGCCTTGATGGCCGCCGCGCGGGCCGAGGGCTTGGCAAACCAGAAGCCGATCAGCAGGTACGAACACAGGCCCATGATCTCCCAGCCGACAAAGAGGGTCAGCAGGTTGTCTGAGACGACCAGGGTGTACATGCCGAAGGCAAACAGGGCGATAAAGGCGAAGAAGCGCGAGTACATCGGCTCGACAGACGGCACGGTGTGGCCGTGAACAGTGGCGCCGTGCGGCGGCAGGCCGGGATGATCGTGATCGCCCGCCGGCTGGCCGAAATTGTGGTAGCCAACCGAGTAGATGAAGATCATCAAGACCGTCCAGCCGACGAAGAAGAGCGTCACGGCGCTCAGCGGGTCCACCAGGACGCCGATCTCGAAGGGCTTGTCGCCCACCGGCAGCCATTCCAACACGCTGTGGAAGGGGTGTTCGCCCAGGTGTTCGACGCCGATCGCCTGGATGAATACTGCCATGCTGCCCAACCAGGAGAGAAGCGCCGCGGCGACCGCGATGCTGTGGCTGAGCGCTTTGCTGCGGTTGGTGAACAGCACAATCAAGGCAAACGCCGCCAGGGGAGGAAGGGGAAGAAGCCAAATTAAGGTTTCAGTCGTCATGAGGCCTCCATAGCCAGAAAACAGCGACCGCAAGAGCGCGATCACCACTTCATCAAATCAATCTCGTTCGCCACCACTGTCTTGCGCCGGCGGTAGATTGAAATAAACAGGGAAAGACCCACCGCCACCTCGGCCGCGGCGACGGCGAAAATCATGATGGCAAACGCCTGCCCGGCGATCATGTTGGGGGCGCGGTAGCGCCAGAAGGCCACCAGATTGACATTGACAGCGTTGAGCATGAGCTCGACGCCCAGCAAAATGGCGACGGCGTTCTTACGCGCCAGGACGCCAAACAAGCCGATGGAAAACAATGCAGCCGCAAAGATCAGGTACCAAGATAAGGGGATCATCCTACCTCCAATTACTTTCTTTCCCAGGCCACCCAAATCGCCCCGATCATGGCCGCCACCAGCAAGACCGAAGCCAGCTCAAACGGCAGCACGTAAGCGTTAGGCGAAACCAGTTCCGAACCCAGTTGGACGAGCAACTGATTGGCGTCCGCCACCGGCGGCACCTCGCTGGTAAAGCCCTGCCACAGCGAGAGCATCCAGACCAGGCCGCCGAACAGCAGAACGGACAAAACTCCCGGCAGCCACCAGCGGGCGTCCACCTGCGAGCGGTTATCCTTCGGCGCGACCGGCGAGAGCATCACCACCAGGACGAACAAGATGGCAATGGCGCCGATATACACAACGACCTGCACCACCGCCAGGAAGCCGGCGTCGAGCAAGGCATACAGCACCGCCACGCCGAACAGAGAGACGATCAACCACAGCGCCGCATGCACCAGGTTGCGCGAAGAAACCACCAGCGCCGCCGAAAGCAGGGTCACAGCAGCGATCACCAGAAAGACAAATTGCAAAAGGGTCATGTTTCTGCTCCTCTTCGGGGGAAGGGAATTAGGGCTTGGGTGGCACTGCCGTCGGGCGCGGCTTGCCCACCACTGGGATTTCACGCTGTTTCTGGTTGGAGAGCGCCAACCAGAGATAGCCAGCAAAAATCAAGGCGTTGATCGCCAGGTGAACCAGCACATAACCCAGGGGGGCTGATTGCAGGGTAATGTTGGCGTCGAACAGAATTTTCTCGACCAGCGCCGTGACCATCAGCACTACCAGGGCCAGAGGGGTCAACACCTTCCAGTTGAAGTTGAGCATCTGGTCAATGCGAAAGCGCGGCAGGGCAATGCGCATCAAGACCACCAGGAAATAGACCGCCGCCGCCTTGAGGAAGAGGTAGAACACCCCCAGGATCGGCCATTCCTGCGCCCAGGGCCCGCGCCAGCCGCCCAAGAATAAGGTGGCGGTCAGAAGCGAGATGGTGAAGGCATGCAAGAATTCGCCCACGAAGAACATGCCGAATTTCAGGCCCGAATATTCAACCTGGAAGCCGGCCACGATCTCCGATTCCGCTTCCAACAGATCGAAGGGGGCGCGCCCGACCTCGGCTTGCGAGGTGAGCATGAACATCAGGGCGGCCAACGGCGCAACCAGGATGAACCACACGCTCTGGGCATGCACAATGCTGTTGACGCCCATGGTGCGCGCCAGCAGCACCGGCACCAACAGCGCCAGCACCATCGGCACCTCGTAAGAGACCATCTGCGAGACGGCGCGGAAGGCCCCTACCAGGGCATACTTGTTGTTGGACGCCCAACCCGCCAGGATGATGCCCAGCGACCCAATCGCGCCCACCCCGACGATGTACAGGACGCCGACATTGAGGTCCGCGCCGTAAATAGTCGAGGACAGAGGCAGCACCGCCCATACCGCCAGCACGCCTGAAACGGCCAGGATCGGGGCCAGGTTATATGGCACGATATCCGCGCCTTTCGGCGTGATGTATTCCTTGGTGAAGATCTTGACCATGTCGGGGAAGGTCTGCAAGATGCCCCACCACCCCACGCGGTTCGGCCCAAGCCGGTCCTGGATGCGGGCGTACAGCTTGCGCTCCAGCCAGATCAAAACGATGACCAGCATTAGACCGAAGAGACACATCACACCGGCTCCCACCAATTTAAGCAGGCCGCCGGCCAGATCAGGAGCCATGCCCCAACCGGTAAGCAAACCAAATATCCAGTTGGCTATACCGTTCACGGGGTCTTTGACAAATTCGAGAAAATCATTCATCGGCACACTCCTCGCTGAAAAGGAAACAAAAGGCTGAGGGAAATTCCTTCAGCCTTCTGGTTATCGAAACAAAGCTAAACCCATTCGAGCAGACCCTTACGCCAGGCAATCATCAACTCGACAAACAGGATCAACACAAAGATGACGCCGGCCGCCACGCCAAACAGCGATAGCTGGTTAAAGGCGACCGCCCAGGGAAAGAGGAACACCAGTTCCACATCGAACACCAAAAACACAAGCGCAAAAATGTAATACTGCGCCTTGAACTGCACCCATGTGTCGCCATGCGTTTCAATACCGCATTCATACGTTTGATTTTTCAGTGGATGAGGTTTTCGGGGGGCTAAAAACGCCGCGATTAGAATGGGCACGCCGGGGAAAATCGCAACAATCAGCAAGAACAATCCAATGTACAACCAGTCACCAGGCATAATGGCTCCTTCGCAAGTTATCCTATTGTGGAATCATTGGTTATGCCTCTCACCCCATCGGCGGTCGTCCTTTCGCCTTCTATTTGCCTTCACGGCTCTGGGGAAAGCACAATCCTGACGCATAACCGTGGCAATTCTACCATAAATTGAAGCGTTCACTCAGCTACTTTAAATTGAAGTGTTCACTCATATACTTTGACGCAAGCAAATATGACTTTCTTCCTTTAAAAAACGCACGGCGGCTAACTGGATCGGTATGATTTTCTGCAAAATGATTAAACGCGACAACCAGAGAAGGCAGAGCGGATGTATAATCTAGGAAAGAGACGCTCGCTTCAAAAGAAGCACGAACCTTGATTTTTTCTATCTCCAAGAGGTACCTGATGTCTGTTCAAAAGGAAATTATTGTCAGCGCCGCGGCGCCCAAAGCCATTGGCCCTTATTCCGTCGGTGTGCGCGCCGGCAACCTGATCTTCACCGCCGGGCAGTTGGGAATTGATCCGGCCACCGGCGACCTGGTGACGGGCGGCGTCGAAGCCGAAACTCGCCAGGCATTCCTCAACCTGCAGGCCATCCTGAATGCGGCGGGAAGTTCGCTGGAACAGGTGGTCAAGACCACGGTCTTTCTGCGCGATATGGCCGACTTTGCAAAAATGAACGCCGTCTACGCCCAGTTCTTTAGCCAGAATTTCCCGGCCCGCTCCACTGTCCAGGTGGCGGCCCTGCCGAAAAACGGCGCGGTAGAAATTGAGGCAATCGCCCTCGGCGGTTAGCTGCGTTGGCCCTCGTTTCCGTTATCGTCCCCTGTTTTAATGAAGAAGCTACGGTAAACCTGCTGTTAGAGGCGATCTACCAGCAGGCTTACCCGCGACAGGAACTGGAAGTGATCCTGGCGGATGGTCTATCTACCGACCGCACCCGCGACGAGATCGCGCGCTTCGCGCGCCAGCATCCCGACCTGGCGATCAAGGTGGTGGACAACCCCAAGCGGATCATCCCGGCGGCGTTAAACGCGGCCATCGCCGCGGCCGCGGGAGAATACCTGGTGCGCCTGGATGGGCACGCCGCTCCCCAACCGGACTATATCGCCCGCTGCGTGGCCGCCCTGGAACAAGGCCTGGGGGAAAACGTGGGCGGGGTGTGGGAGATTCGCCCCGGCGGGCGCGGCAGCCTGGCGCGCGGCATCGCCGCCGCCGCCGCTCATCCGCTCGGAGTGGGCGACGCCCATTACCGCTATACCACCCGCGCCCAGGTGGTGGACACGGTGCCGTTTGGCGCTTTTCGCCGTTCGCTGCTGCAGCGCATCGGTGGATTTGATGAGTCTTTACTCACCAATGAAGATTACGAATTGAATGTCCGCATCCGACAGTCAGGGGGTAAAATCTGGCTCGATCCGGCGATTCGCTCGGCGTATTATGCGCGCAGCACATTGAGCGCCCTGGCGCGCCAGTATTGGCGCTATGGTTATTGGAAAGCGCAAATGCTGCGCCGCTATCCCCATACCCTGCGCTGGCGGCAAGCCATTCCCCCAGTATTCGTCGCCAGCCTGGCCGGGTTGGCGCTGCTCGGCTTAATCCATCCTCTGGGATGGGGAACTTTAACCGCCTTATTAAGCGTCTATGGGATAGCGCTGCTGGCAGTTGGCTTGCAAATCGCCCGCCGAAAGCAAGATGCATCCCTGGTATATGCTGCGCCGCTGGCCATGGCGATTATGCACCTGATGTGGGGCGCGGCGCTGCTGTGCAGCCTGCCTTTCCCAGCCAATTCCCAAAAGTCTTAGTTTATCCTGCTTGAGACGGTACCGGAGGTTCCATGGCGACCATTCAACCGCTTCATAAAAATCGCTATCTACGCTTGCGGCACAGCGAACGACGCGCCCTCTTACTAACCATTGACTTCTTAATGGCCATCCTGGCTTTGCTGGTAGCTCTGTACTACTGGGTCAGCGCGGACGTGCTGATGGACTGGTCGCAAGGCCTGTCCATTTTGGAACGTACGCCGCCCTGGTTCTTTCTGCTGCCGATCTTCTGGCTTGTGCTGTTGATAGAATTGTACGAGCCGCACCGGGCGGCCAGTTTCAACGAAACCGTGCGCGGCGTGGCGATCGCGACGGTGATCGGTTTTGGCACCTACCTGGTGTTTTATTTCACCTCCGAACCCCGGTCGCTGCCCCGCCTGGGCGTCGCCATCTTCATCTTTAGCGCAGTGGTATTGACCCTGGCGGGGCGCGTCTTTTACATTCGCGTCTTCACCGCGCCGCAGTTCCTGCGGCGCATGCTGTTGGTGGGAGGCGGCGAGACCGGCACCATTTTGCTCAAAATCTTCAATCAGATTAAACCGCCGCCCTTTGAACTAATGGGCATCATTGACGACGATCCCGACAAGATCGGATTGACCATTGAGGGCTATCCTGTGTTGGGCAATAGTTCATCCATGAAAAAATTCGTCATCCAAGAACAAATCAGCGATGTGATCGTCGCCATTTCGGGCGAGATGTGTCCTGAGATGTTCCAGGCGCTGCTGGAGACGCAAGAAATCGGCGTCGAGATCACGCGCATGCCGGTGGCTTATGAGGAACTGCTCGGGCGCGTCCCCATCCGCTACCTGGAGGCTGACTGGATTTTGCGCTATTTTGTAGACCAGGCGCGCGTCAGCGGGTTTTACGAGCTGGTCAAGCGCCTGATAGACATCCTGGGGGCTTTGGCGGGATTGGTGATCATGCTCTCCCTCTTTCCTTTCATTGCGATCGCCATTGTGGCCGACAGCGGCTTCCCCATCTTTTACAGCCAGGTGCGTTCCGGGCGCGGCGATCAACGCTATAAAATCTTAAAATTTCGCACCATGCGCCAGAACGCTGAAGCCGATGGGCAGCCCAAGTGGGCCGAAGAGAGTGACCCGCGCGCCACGCGCGTGGGCAAATTCTTGCGCAAAACCCACCTGGACGAACTGCCTCAATTTGTCAACATCCTGCGCGGTGAGATGAGCCTGGTTGGGCCGCGGGCCGAACGCCCCGAATTGGTGGAGTGGTTTCAACAATATGTTCCCTTTTATCGCGCCCGCCTCCTGGTCAAACCAGGCCTGACCGGTTGGGCGCAGGTCAATTATGGCTATACAGCAACCGTAGATGAAACGATCGTCAAATTAGAGTATGATCTCTACTATATTATGAACCGCAACCTGTTGATGGATATCGTCATCTTGCTGCGCACGCCGACCACGATCATCGGGTTGAAGGGACGCTAACTGCAGGCATGGCCAACCGCTTTGTTGTGCGCAATCGCACCATTTTCTTTGGCGATCTGCTGTTGATTGCCGCCGCTGCGCCGATCAGCTATGCGCTGCGCCTTAACTTCGGCGCGCGCCTGGGGGATTTCTTCTGGCAGATCTTGACCATGATCCTTTTGGGCTTGATCTTAAAGCCGCTGGTTTATTATCGCCTCGGCCTGTACCGCCGCATCTGGGCCTACGCCAGCATTCAAGAAGCGCAGTTGATCGTGTTGGCGGTCTCTTTTGCCTCCATCTTGCTGTATGCCCTGGTTGCCATCATCCAGGCCCTGGGCGTCTTTGAAGAATTTTCGCGCGGGGCGTTGGTGATTGACTGGCTGCTGACTCTGCTCTTTACCGGCGGCTGGCGCTTCTCTTTTCGCATTTTGGCCGAACAGAACATTCGCCGGAGCGCTCACGGGCGACAAAAACGCGTCATCGTCGTCGGCGCGGGCGATGCCGGGGCGCTGGTCGTGCGCGAAATGCGCAAGAATCCCCAAGGGGGGCTGCTGCCGGTCTGCTTTGTGGATGATGATCCCGCGAAGTACCGCCAGGAAATTCACGGCGTGCGCGTGGCGGGGACGGTTAAAGACCTGCCGCGCCTGGTGGATGTGCAGCACGCTGACGAAGTGGTGATCGCCATCCCCAGCGCGCCGGGCAAGGTCATCCGCGTGGTCAGCGATCTATGCCGGCTGAAGGGCATCCCCTCGCGCACCATGCCGGGGCTGCAGGAACTGATCGGCGGCAAAGTCAGCGTCAACCGCCTGCGAGAAGTGGATATCACCGATCTGCTGCGCCGCGAGCCGGCCCGCATTGACGATCAATTGGTGGGGCAAAACCTGCAAGGCAAGCGCGTGTTGATCACCGGCGCCGGCGGCTCCATTGGCAGTGAACTGTGCCGCCAGGTGATGCGCTGGAATCCGTCTGCCCTGATCTTGCTTGGGCATGGCGAAAACAGCATTTACGAAATCTGGATGCAGTTGCAAGAAGATTATCCCACCAGCCAGCTGATCCCGGTCATCGCCGACGCCCGCGACCGGCAGCGCCTGCAAAATGTCTTTAGCCAGCAGCGCCCGCAGGTCGTCTTTCACGCCGCCGCCCACAAGCACGTGATGTTGATGGAAACCAATATCGAGGAGGCGATCACCAACAACATTCTCGGCACACGCAACCTGGTCGAAGCCGCGCTGGAGGCGAATGTAGAACGCCTGGTGATGATCTCAACCGATAAGGCCGTCCGCCCCTCTTCAGTGATGGGCGCCACCAAGCGCCTGGCAGAGATGCTGGTGTTGGATGCGGCGCGCCGTTCGGGACGCGCCTTCTCGGTGGTGCGTTTTGGCAATGTGCTGGGCAGCCGCGGCAGCGTGGTGCAGCGCTTCAAACGCCAGATTGCCGCCGGCGGGCCGATCACCATTACCCATCCCGACATGTATCGTTATTTCATGACCATCCCCGAAGCGGTTCACCTGGTGCTGCAAGCTTTTGCCATGGGGCAGAACGGCGAAATCTTCGTCTTAAACATGGGCGAGCAGGTGCGCATCCTGGACCTGGCCGAGGATTTGATCCGGCTGTCGGGGCTGGAACCCCACAAAGACATTGAATTTGCCTACACCGAACCGCGCCCCGGCGAGAAATTGCGCGAAATTTTGTGGGACGAGAGCGATAGCTACACGCAAACCACTCATCCCGATGTGCTGCAGCGCAGCGAGAGCAGCGCCGCAGCGCCCAACCTGACCGGCGCGGCGCTCTACCAGGTAGTGGATGATCTGACCGCCTGCGCCCAGGCTGGCAATGCGCAAGCCATTGTCGAAAAGCTCAACCAGCTCATCCCTGGGGCCTCGCTGCAAGGCGATCAAAGAGAGTAAGCGATGCTGCCCACCCCTTCCGATTGGGATTCTTTCCTGGCCCAAAACCCTGCTCCCCACCTGCTGCAAACCTCCACCTGGGGCGAGTTGAAGAGCGCCTTTGGCTGGCAGGCGACCCGCGTGCTGAATGGGCAGGCCGGCGCGCAAATCCTGTTCCGGCGGCTGGCGCTCGGTTTGCGCATGGCGTACATCCCACGCGGGCCGCTCGGCAAGTGGGATGCTGGGCTGTGGGAGGCCATTGACAAGGCCTGCCGCGCCGCCAACGCCGTCTTCCTCAAAGTCGAACCAGACGTGTGGGAAGACCCCGCCGCCCCGACTGAGCCCCCGCCAGGCTTCACCCTCAGCCAGCAGAGCATCCAACCGCCGCGCACCATTCTGCTCGACATTCGCGACGACGAGGAGTGCATCCTGGGGCGGATGAAGCAAAAGACGCGTTACAACATTAAACTGGCGCAAAAGAAAGGGGTCATCGTCCAACCCTCCAACGACATTGAGGCTTTCCATCACTTGATGGAGCTCACCGCCCAACGGGATGTGTTCGGCGTACACAGCATCGCTTATTATCAACGCGCCTACCAGCTTTTTCACGATCGCTGCCTGTGTGAATTGTTCCTGGCGACCTACGAAGAGCAGCCGTTGGGCGGGATCATGGTCTTTTGCCTGGGGCCGCGCGCCTGGTATTTTTACGGCGGATCCTCCAACGAACACCGCGACCGCATGCCCAACTACCTGCTGCAGTGGGAAGCGATCCGTTGGGCCAGGGCGCAGGGCTGCACAGAATATGATCTATGGGGGGTGCCAGACGCCGATGAAGATACGCTCGAAGCAGAGTTTTCCGACCGCCCGGATGGGCTATGGGGGGTGTACCGTTTCAAACGCGGTTTTGGCGGCCGGCTGGCGCGCACGCCTGGCCCCTGGGATCGCATCTACAAACCCACCTGGTACAAACTTTATCAAAAGTTAAGCCAGTTCAGAGCCGGGCGGAGGCGCGCTTAACGCATGGAATCGCCCGTCAGCGCCTCGGCCTGGAACGAACTGATCGCCGCCCTGCCCGCTCCCCATCTGCTCCAATCTTACCAATGGGGGCAGGTCAAAGCGCGCTACGGCTGGCAGCCGTTTTACCTGGTCTGGGGACAAGACCAACCCTACCGCGTGCTGCGCGCCGGGCAAGAGCTTCCCACGGCCGCGCAGGCCGCGGCCCTGGTCTTGCAGCGCAGTGTGACTCTGGGCGG
Source organism: uncultured Anaerolineales bacterium (assembly GCA_903872065.1). GTDB lineage: Bacteria > Chloroflexota > Anaerolineae > Anaerolineales > UBA4823 > CAIQJJ01. The sequence continues at coordinate 17,939 of CAIQJJ010000230.1, forward strand.
TCTGATTCGCCTGCGCATGCTGTACGCGCCGAAAGGGCCTCTGCTCGACTGGGAAAACGCCGCCCTGCGCGAGCGCGTGCTGGGCGATCTGCGCGATTTTGCCCGCCGGCGCGCCGCCTTCTTCATCAAAATTGACCCAGATGTCGCGCTAGGATACGGCGTCCCCGGCGAGACGGGGGCCAGCGAGACGGCGGCCGGCCAGGCGGCGCGGCAATCCCTGGCGCAGCGCGGCTGGCGCTTTTCGGGCGAGCAAATCCAATTCCGCAACACGGTCGTGATCGATCTGACGCCCGGCGAAGAGGCGCTGCTGGCGCGCATGAAGCAAAAGACGCGTTACAACCTGCGCCTGGCCGAACGCAAAGGGGTCACAGTGCGGGTGGGGTCGCTGGAGGACTTTCCACTGCTCTACCAGATGTACGCCGAGACTTCGCTGCGGGATGATTTTGTGATTCGCGAGGCAGATTACTACCGCACGGTGATAGAGATTTTCAGCCAGCAGGCCTCGCCGGCGGTTGAGCCGCTGATCGCCGAGGTCGAGGGCGAGGCCATTGCGGCGGTGGTCATTTTCCGCTTTGCCGGCAACGCCTGGTATATCTACGGCATGTCGCGCGCCGCGCAGCGCGAGAAAATGCCCAACTACCTGCTGCAATGGGAGGCGATGCGCCGCGCCAAAGCCGCCGGCTGCACCCAATATGATCTGTGGGGCGCGCCGGAGGTCTTCGACGAGAGCGACTCGCTGTGGGGAGTTTTTCGCTTCAAAGAGGGGTTGGGGGGAACGGTAGCGCGCTACCTGGGGGCGTGGGATTGCCCCGTCAACGCGCCGGTTTACCGTTTATATACCCAAATCCTGCCGCGCCTGCTGGACGTGATGCGCCGGCGGGGCAAAGCCAAAACGTAGAGACGCCTAATAGGCGTCTCCCATGTCCAACAACGGGGCGTCTCCCATATCCAACGACAGGGGCGTCTCCCATATCCAACAACGGGGCGTCCCATATCCAACGACAGGGCTACCTGACCGCCAACAATTCGTAGACCTGCAGCGGCTGCGCCTTGCCTTTGGCAATGACCGGATCCACAGCGCGCACAGTCACCCAATCGGCGACCTGGGCGTACGCGTCGGCGCTGATCAAAATCACATTCGCCGGCGCATTTTCCTGGATGCGCTTGGCGGTGTTGACGCTGTCGCCGATGGCGGTGTATTCAAATTTCTTCTCCGTGCCGATCAAGCCCAAAACGGCGTCGCCATAATGGATGCCAACGCCAAACGCCAGGTGAAATTCCTGGGGAAGCTGCTCATGCAGCCCACGGATAGCGTCGCGAATGCCGATCGCCGCCCGCGCCGCCCGCAAAACGTGATCGGGCTGCGGCAGTGGGGCATTGAATAAGCCCATCACCGCATCCCCCATGAACTTATCCAAAGTGCCATCCTGCATCAGGATCGCATCCGCCGCGGCCGCCAGGTAACGGTTCAAAATCGCCACCAACTGCTCAGGCGTGACGCGCTCGCTGAAGCTGGTGAACCCGCGCACATCGGCAAATAAGGTAGTGATCTGCGAGCGCTTCCCGCCCAGTTGCAAGTGATCGGGATCGATCTGCTCGATCACTTTGGGCGACACCATGCGGCCAAACAGCCGGTTGCGCGCTTCAAGCTGCTTCTTCTCGGTCAGATCATCCAGCACAATCGCCACGCCCTGGGTGGCGTGCATCCCATCCTTGAGCGGCGAGAGATTAAAGCTCAAACACACCTCCCCGCGTTCTGGCAGGGTCAGGTCAAATTCTTGCCCGACAATGTTGGAATCAGTTTCACGCACCGAGAGCATTTGCTGGTTCAAAGCCGAGGAAATCGGCGATAGCAACTGATTGAGAGGATTGCCGCGAATCTGATCTTCTGTCCGCCCCAGGATGCGCTGCGCCGAACGGTTGCACAGCAGCACCTTATCCTGCATATCGGCGGTAATCACGCCGCTGGCAATCGAGGCAAAGACATTGTCCATCAAATTTTTCAGTTCGGTCACTTCGGTCAGTGTGCGTTTGACCGAATCGAACAAGCGGGCGTTTTCAATCGCGACCGCGGCCTGATTGGCAAAAGCCATCAACAAATCGCGTTCGGCGTCGGTAAAAATGCCGGTGCGAATGCGGTTATCGGCGTAAATGACGCCCGTCAGCGTCTCGCGCACTTTGAGCGGCACACACAAGATCGAGCGCAGATGATGGGCAATAATACTTTCTTGCCCGCCAAAACGCGGGTCTTCTTGGGCATTGGTGGTCACCACCGGCTGCCCCTCGTTCACTACCCGCTGCACCACTGTCCGGCTAATGACCGACTCAGTCTCGTTGAGCGACTCCTGCTCCCAGTTGCGGGCAACGCGCGTGATCATGGCATGCGACGAACTTTCACGCAGCATCAAAAAGCCGCGCTCCGCCCCTGTCAAACTGATAATCGTATCCATCACGATACACAGCACTTCATCCAGTTCCAGCGAGGAATTAACCACCTGCCCGATATCCGCCAGCGATTTGAGATTATGCAGTTCAACCTCAAAACGGCCAACCTTGCGACTCAACTGGGTCAGGTTGGCAATCAACTGACTGAGGGACTGGAGAGAATCGGACATCCCGTTGCGCATCAAAACCCCGCGCATCTGATCAAGCGCACGGCCAATTTGCGCAGTCTGCTGATCCATTTCTCGTGCAAGGACAACGACGGATTTCATATCCATAAAGACTCCTTAAGGCATTGAAACAGAATCTCGCTCACTGTCCGGTGAGCAAACGCTGGAACCAGACCAACCACGAAAGTTTGCGGATCTCGGCGGCGGAACGGCGCGCCAGAGAGATATTGGGCGACTGAGAACGGCTGTAAGCATCCATCTGATACTCAGCCAGCAAGGCGTAAGCCGCCTGCTCCACCTCGGGCAGTTCAGCGACCAGCGCCGCCACCCGTTCCGCCGGCGTATCCTGGAGCGCCGGTGGAGAACCCACCCGCGCCAGGGCATGGTTCACTTCGAGATAGGCGCGCGCCGCCGGCGAGAGGCTCAGCAGCCTGGCCCACTGTTGTAAGAAACGCGGCGGACGCAGGCCGGCGCGGCGCAGGTTGGCCTCGAAGCGCACAACCAGGGGAACGCCTTGCACCCGGCGGGCGGCTTGCGCCCATTGGCTCAAACGCCTGGGAGGGCGAAGGCCAAATTGACGCAAACTCGCCTCCAATTTTACCAGTAAAGGCGCCCACCAGACCAACAATGCCACAACAACCCCCAGGGCAATCAACCACCAAAAGCGCGCCATCCCTTCCCTGGCTCGCGCCAGCGCTTGTTCCAACGCCGACGGCTGACGCGGGGGGAACAGCGGGGCATCCGGCGTTTCAGTGGGCGAAACCTGCCGCTCCTCGATAGCCTCGTCAGGCGCGGCATCGTCCAGCGGCGCAGCAGAATTTTCACCCAGCGGGCGGCGGATGGCCGCGCGCGAGACCGTGGGTTCAAACTCAATCCAGCCAATGCCTGGAAAGTACACTTCGGGCCAGGCATGCGCATCGCGCCCGCGCGCCAGGTACGTTTGCGGGCCAGTATCCATCCCGCCGCGCTGATACCGCTGCTCCAACAAAGCCTGGTCTTGCGGGGCCTGGCTTTCGCCCTGGGCATAGCCTACCGCCAGGCGCGCCGGGATGCCCAACGATCGCAGCAAGATGACCTCGGCCGAGGCGTAGTAATTACAAAACCCCTTTTTGTAGTCAAACAAGAGCCAGTCCAGCGGCTCCCGGCCGGCCGGTGGAAGCTGGATCACCGATACATACTCCAGGTTGGCGCGCAGATATTCGGTCACAGCTTGCGCCATATCATAGGGCGTGGGCGCGGTGTAGGTAATTTCTTTGGCCAACTGCCGCGTGCGCTCGCTGATCCCAGCCGGAAGCTGCAAATACCGCTCCCGCACCCAGTCTGGGTACTCTGCGCCGGCCGCCTGCAGTTCCTCAACCGTGACATTGCGAAGGAGCGCCCGCACCTGGTAGGTTTCATTGGCATCCACCAACTCAACCGCTTTGAGCGCGGCCACATCCGCCGCGCCGTCCGCGGGCGCATATTCCACTTCTAGCGCCAAATTCGCCGCCACAGGCATGCTGGGGGTATACAATACGAGCAAGGCTTTTTGAGGGGTAAAGCGGAAGACCACCTCCGCCCCAACCCGTTCGGGGGGAAAATCCATCTTCAAGCGACCGTCGTTGAAAGTCGCCGTCTCAGCAAAGGTACTCTTCCAGCCGCCATCCTGGTAAAAATCATAGACGCGGTTGCGCCAATAATAAGGCACGCCCCCCAATAGAGAACCGGGCGTCTCGATGGTGAGGGCCGGCTTCTCAGAAAGCGAGCCCCCCTCGCCCAGACTCAACGTCTGGCCAAAGTCATCGGTGGGGACAGCGATTGAAGTGCGAATCGACTCAAAGAAAGGGCCAATCCAATCGCTGACCTGGCGCATGGGCGTCCCCGCCGCCTGCCACAACTTTGCCGCGATGGGCAGGGGGTCAACCTTAATGGTTGGGATAATCCAGGATAGCAAAATTAGCGCCGCCACCACCCCCAGGGCATAGCGCATCAGGTCATAACTGACCTCCGGCGAAATGTGAGTGTTGCTCTGCCGCCACTCCGCGGCGCGCTTCAAGTACGTTACCCGCGCCGCCAACAGCAAGGCAAAGAACAAAAACACCGCCAGGTACCAGGCCCCCAGCGAGAGGCCGGGGTCTACACAGAGATTGATTTTTTTGCTATAGGGGCAATTGTAGTAAAACTGGATGACAAAGATGACCAGCCCGATAGGAAAGATGGTGCGCCAGGCATGCGCATGGCGCACCAGGGTAAAGCCGGCCCAGGCGCTCAAGGCCCAGAACACGCCAGCCATCAGGATAACGAACAAAATGCTGTCGGTGAGAGGGCCGTCTGAGGCGATCTCAACAAACACCTTTTGGATGCGCTGCACGAGAAGCAGCAAACGTTCCCTGCCAGTCCCTTCTTCAGCCAGCCACATCAGGCGCAGCGGTACCAACGCCAGGCCATAGGCTGCCTGGCACAAGAAAGCGCCAAAGACGCTGAAACGGCTTTGGCCCAGCGCCAACCCCACAATGACGCCTGCAAAGGCCAAAAGCTGAACCACGCCCAGCTCAGGCGTCCAACGGGTCGCCGCCAAACGCAAGGCGACGGTCTGGAAGGCGGCGATCAGCAGAATGGCGGCGAAGGGATCCCACCAGCGCGGCAGGGGAGGTTTTTTTGCGGCTTTCATATCAACCTACGATGTTCACCAACTTTCCAGGCACCACAACCACTTTTTTAGGGTCGCGCCCGGCCAGGAACTTCTGGACAGTCTCATTGGCCAGGGCCGCCGCCCGCGCCTCGTCATCGCTGATATTGACGGGAACCACCAGGCGATCGCGCACCTTGCCATTAACCTGCAGCACCAACGTGATGCTTTCTTCAGCCGCCGCCGCTTGATCCACCTGCGGCCAGGGCTGGACATGGATGGAGTAGGGCTTGCCGGCCATCGCCCACAGTTCCTCAGCGACATGCGGGCAAACAGGCGCTACCATGCGCAGGTAAATATCCCACGCCTCGGCCCATTCGGCTGAACCCGCCGCGCCGGCTTCTCGCGCCTTGTACATTTCATTTAACAACTCCATCAGGCTAGAGACAATCGTGTTGAACTCAAAGTTGTCGAAATCGCGCGTGACGCTGCCCAAAGTCTGGTGAACTTTGCGGCGCAGCGTCTTCAGCGTCTCGACCCCGGCGGTGGATTGGCGCGGCTGTTGATCGGCAGAGAGCGCCCACAGCCGGCGCAGCCAACGCACCGTACCTTCGATGCCCGAATAGCTCCACGGCGCGCCCATATCCCAACGCGCAAAGAACATCAGATAGGCGCGCACGGTATCCGCGCCGTATTTTTCGACCAGCGCATCTGGGGCGACGACATTGCCGCGGCTTTTCGACATCTTTTCGTGATCTTCGCCCAACACCATGCCCTGGTTGCGCAGTTGCAGCATTGGTTCATGGCCCTCGGTCACTCCCATGTCGCGCAGCGCCTTGTGGAAGAAGCGCGTGTAGATCAGGTGCATGGTGGCGTGTTCAATGCCGCCGGTGTACGTATCTACCGGCATCCAGTAATCGTACTCGGCCGGATCGAAGGGCCCCTGATCGTAGAGCGGGCTCAAGTAGCGCAGATGATACCACGAGGAACACATAAAGGTATCCATGGTATCTGTCTCGCGCTGCGCCGGCCCCCCGCAGCACGGGCAGGCGGCGTCCTTCCAGGTGGGGTGCAGTTTGAGCGGCGACTCGCCGGTCGGCTTCCACTCGACATCATCTGGCAGCAGCACCGGCAGTTGATCCTCCGGCACAGGCTGCCACCCGCATTGGGCGCAGTAGATCATCGGGATGGGCGCGCCCCAATAACGCTGGCGCGAGATCAGCCAGTCGCGCAGCTTATAGTTGACCGCCCCCTTGCCAATGCCCTGCGCCTCCAGGCGGGCGATGACCTGCTTCTTGGCCGTCTCGCCCGGCGTCCCGCTCATCTCAGCAGAATTGTTCATCGTCCCATACTCGGCGTGGAACAGAACATCCTGGTAGAACGGCAGATGTTGGATCATCTCCATCGTGGTGCGGTTGGCGCTGACCGCTGGATCGATCGCCTTGCAGCGCGCCAGGATGGCCTGATCGGTCTCAACCGAGGAGAGGCTCATCACCTGATCCTCGAAGATGAACAGCCAGCGCGAGCCAACGATCTCATTCCAATTGCCAGGTTTCAGGTAAGAGCGCAGCAGGGCGACATACTCATCCACCTGTTCGCGACGCAGGGTGACAAACAGGCCCTCGCCCAGGTCGCCCACCGGCTGCGCGGTAAAAGCCAGGCCGGCCGCTTGCAGCGCGGCGGCAAAACCCTCCCGTGTGGAGCCGGGGAAGACCAGGCTCTTGTTCATCCCGTCCGGGCGGTCAATGACAGGGATGATGGGCAGGCCGTATTTAATGGCAAAGGCAAAGTCGCGCTCATCGTGGGCGGGGACGGCCATGATCGCGCCGGTGCCATAGGTCATTAAGACATAATCGGCAATCCAGATCGGGATGCGCGCCCCGTTGACCGGATTGATGGCAAAGCCGCCGGTGAAAACGCCGGTCTTTTCTTTGTCCGCCGCCTCGCGGTCAATATCCGATTGGCGGGCAGCCTGGGCCTGGTACTCGATCACCGCCGCCTTGCATTCGGGGGTCGCGATGCGCTCAACCAGGGGATGTTCGGGCGACAGCACCATGAAGGTCGCCCCCCACAGCGTATCGGGGCGGGTGGTGAACACTTCCAGCGGGTCGCCTTGTTCGGTCTTAAAGATGACCGAAGCGCCTTCAGAGCGCCCGATCCAGTTGGTTTGCAGCACGCGCACCCGTTCGGGCCAGTCAATCGTCTCGAAGTTCAGCAGTTCATCGGCGTATTGCGTCGTCTTGAAAAACCACTGATCCAGGTCTTTCTTAATGACGGGCGTCTCGCAGCGCTCGCAGTGGCGGTCATCGCCCCACACCTGCTCGCGCGCCAGGGTCGTGTTACAGGTGGGGCACCAATCCACCGGCGACATCTTGCGATAGGCCAGGCCATGCTTGAAGAGCTGGATGAAGAACCACTCCGTCCACTTATAGTAGATGGGGTCGGCGGAAACCGCTTCGCGCCGCCAGTCGAACATGGCGCCCATCGAACGCAGTTGCTTGCGCATGTTCTCGATGTTCTTAAAAGTCCATTCCTTCGGATGGATGCTGCGCTTGATGGCGGCGTTTTCGGCCGGCAAGCCAAAGGAATCGAAGCCGATGGGGAACAGCACATTGTAGCCCTTCATGCGCAGATAGCGGGCGCGAGCATCGGAGGGCGTCATGGCATACCAGTGACCGATGTGCAGGTCGCCAGAGGGGTAAGGCAGCATGGTCAGGGCGTAATACTTGGGTTTATTAGGATCAATATCCGAATGGTACAGGCCATCAGCGTCCCATTTGGCCTGCCACTTCGCCTCAATTTCAGCAGGATGATAAGCCGGGGTCTCGTTCATAAAAATTGCTCCAAAAATTTAAAAAGGTGAATGGCAATCAGAAAGCAGCGATTCAACGCGTTGACAAAGAAGAGGCCTCTTGTCAGAGGCTTGCAGCGCGATCAATTGAGCGGATCAGAGAGTGGAAAATTAATATTGCCCCTGGGGGGCAAGCAAAGGGCGCGGCGCTTGCGCCAGAGTGCAAACTCCCCCTCCCTGGCGGTGCGGAATACAAAAAGCAGGAAAAATGGCTGAATGTTTCATAGCGCAACGGAATGCAACAAGATTTCAGTGATTATACCCTATTCTGAATCAAGACGCAAAGATTTAAGCAAGACCGCAGCAGTTTGTATAAAGACTTTCATTATTATCCACAGATTATCGCAGATTACACGGATTTTAAGCCAGGTTTGCAAAGATTAACCCCGAATTTTCACGAATAAGAAGGATAAGAAAAAAATTCGTGCGGATTAGTGTTATTCGTGGTTTTAACTGGCTTTGCTTTGCGGTTAAATTTTCCCCGGAGCGATACGCTCACCTTAACCGCGCAAAGCTTCATCAAGCATTCGCAAGACATTCACAAGTTTTTCACAACTGCCGGCTAGAATAAGGC
>CAIQJJ010000231.1 GCA_903872065.1 uncultured Anaerolineales bacterium
AGCTGCGTTTCTTCATCTATTTTGTTCTATGGGCCCTCTGGCAGCGGCAAGACGACGATCGGGCGGCTCTTCGCTCAGCAGTTGAACCTGCCGTTTCACGATCTGGATCTGGAGATCGAAGCGCAGCAGGGGCGCAAGATCGCGGAGATTTTCGCCGGCCAGGGCGAGGCGGCGTTCCGCGCGATGGAGTGCGCCGCGCTGCAGACGGTCCTGGGCGAGGGCGGCGTCATCAGCCTGGGCGGGGGGGCGCTGACCTATCCCGCGACCCGCGCCGCGGCCGAGGGGCAGGGGCGCGTGCTGCTGCTCAAGGCGGAGGCTGAAACGATCCTGGCCCGCCTGCAAGCGGACTCGTCCAACCCGCGCCCCCTGCTGGAGGGCGACGCTCGCGCCAAATTGCAGGCCATGCTGCTGCGCCGCCAGGCGCATTACGCCGAATTTCCGCGCCAACTGGATACCACCCATTTGAGCCCGGCCGAGGCCGCCTGGCAGGCGCAAGTGCTGTTGGGCATGTTCCGCGTGGCCGGCATGGGGCAGCCCTACGATGTGCGCGTGCAGGCCGGCGCGCTGGACGACTTGGGCGCGGCGCTGAAGCTGCGCCGGCTGGGCGGGCCAACGGCGCTGGTCGCCGATGAGGCCAGTGGAAGGCTCTACGCCGCCCGCGCCGCCGAGTCGCTGCGCGCCGCCGGCTACGCGGTGCAGATTGTAACCATTCCGAGCGGCGAGCAGTTTAAGACGATGGAAACGGTGCAGCAGATCTGGGGCGGTCTGCTGGCGGGGAGGATCGAGCGCGGCAGTACGGTGATCGCTCTGGGCGGCGGGGTGGTCGGCGACCTGACCGGTTTTGCCGCGGCGATGTGGCTGCGCGGCGTGCGGTGGGTCAACCTGCCCACCACGCTGCTGGCGATGTGCGATTCAAGCCTGGGCGGCAAGACCGGCGCCGATCTGCCGCAGGGCAAGAACCTGGTGGGCGCTTTCCATCCCCCGGCGCTGGTGCTGGCCGATCCGCAAACCCTGGCGACGCTGCCGGCGGTGGAACTGCGCAATGGCATGGCGGAGGTCTTGAAGCACGGGGTGATCGCTGACCCGGCCCTGTTTGATCTGTGCCAGCAAATGGCCCTGCGCGACGATGGCGCTGTTGATCTGCTTTGGCTGGATGAGATCGTGCGCCGCTCGATGGCGGTCAAGGTGGGCGTGATCGAAGAAGACCCGTATGAAAAGGGCCGCCGCGCGGCGCTCAACCTGGGGCATACCATCGGCCACGCGGTCGAGCTGGTATCGGGTTTTCGCCTGCGGCATGGCGAGGCGGTGGCGATCGGCATGACGGCCGAGGCGCGCCTGGCCGAACAAATGGGGCTGACTGCGCCGGAGGAGCACTTATCCGCGCGCATCGCGCAGGCCCTGCAGACAATTGGCCTGCCCACCGAAATCCCCCCCGACCTGGACTCAGAGGCCATCCGCCGGGCGATGTCCCTGGACAAGAAGCGCGCTGGCGGCAAGGTCAAGTTTGCGCTGCCCGTCAAAATTGGCGAAGTAGTGACAGGAGTCGAGCATGAAAATTGAAGCAATCCGCCTCAAGAACTTCAAAGTATTTCGCCAGGCAGCCATCACAGACATTCCTGCCTTTTGCGTCATCATCGGGGCAAATGGAGCGGGCAAATCCACCTTGCTGGATGTGTTTAGCTTCATCAAAGACTGCCTGGCGGCAACTGTGAGCAAAGCGCTGCAGACGCGCGGCGGTTATCGCGAGGTCGTCTCACGCGGGATGGAAGGGGAGGGCATCAGGATCGAGATGGACTTGCGCATGAGGTTAAACGAGGTGGAGCGAAGCGTTACCTATCAGCTAGAAATCGGGCCAGGCGAGCATGGTCGTCCGGCGATAGAACAGGAAACGCTGTCGCGCCAACACCAGGGCGCGCCCGTTCACCTGCTGAATTTCCAGCGCGGGCGAGGGTTCGTGGTGGTCAACGAAGAGAGTTTTGCCGCTGCCGAAACCTTGCAACGAGAAGAGCAGGTTCTAAATGCCCCCGATGTTTTAGCGCTCAAAGGCCTGGGACAATTTCAACGCTTTCAGACGGCGAATCTGCTGCGCGAGTTTATTGAGAACTGGAATATTGCAGATTTTCATGTCAACCTGGCGCGCGGGATCAAAGACGCGACGGGATACGCAGAGCATCTCTCCAGCAGCGGCGACAATTTGCAACTGGCGGCCAATCACCTTTACGAAAATCACCGTGCGACGTTCGATCTCATTTTGCAGAAAATGCGCCAGCGCATTCCTGGCATGGGCCAAATCTTGCCTGAGCGCACGCCGGATGGAAGACTGCTGCTCAAATTTCAAGATGGCTCCTTTGCCGACCCCTTTGTTGACCGCTACGTCTCTGACGGGACGCTGAAAATGTTCGCTTACCTGATCTTGCTGCACGATCCTGCGCCTCATCCCCTGCTGTGGATCGAGGAGCCAGAAAACCAGGTCTACCCGCGCCTGCTGTGGGAATTGGCCGAAGAATTTCGCGCCTATGCCCTGCGCGGAGGACAGGTGTTTGTCTCCACCCACTCGCCCGATTTTCTCAATGCAACGCAACTGGATGAGGTTTTCTGGCTGGTCAAGCGCGATGGATACAGCCAGGCGCGGCGCGCCAGGAACGACCCGCAGCTTAAAGCCTATATGGAAGCCGGCGATCAAATGGGCTATCTGTGGAAAGAGGGATTCTTTGAAGGGGCAGATCCACAATGAAAACCCTTGTTTTCTTTCTGGAGGAACCCTCGGCGCGAGCCATGCTGCAGTCTTTTTTGCCGCGCGTGCTGCCGGCAGGCTATCAAGCTCTCTACATTGTGTTTGAAGGAAAGTCTGACCTGGAAAAACGGCTGTTTTCTTAGCCAATATTATTATGAACTTATGCCAGAGTTAAAGAACTACTACCGCATCCTCCAGGTGGATCCCTCGGCTGAGACGGAAATCATCACCGCCGCTTACCGCCGCCTGGCGCAAAAGTATCATCCCGACGCCAACCGGTCGCCGGATGCGACGCGGCGCATGCAAGAGATCAACGAAGCGTACGGCGTCTTGAGCAATCCAGAGAAGCGCGCCCACTATAACCTGCTCTTGAGCGCCAGCGCCCAGCCGCGCCCCAGGCCGGATTACCCGCACGCCTCCAGCGGCGGCAGTTACCAGGGCGATTACCAGCCTCGCGCCGGCCAAACTCAAAGCCCCAACCAGGAGGCCTACCGCCGCCGCGCCGCCCAGTCTGCGCCGCCCCACCCGCAGGCCAATGCCCGCTACCGCGCCGCGCAAAAGGACGAGGAGACCGAAAAAAGCAACCGCCAATTGGGTTACGGCTTCATCATCATTTATTTCACGGTGCTCTTCGGCCTGCTGTACTTCTTCGGGCGGGCCGCCAGTACGATCTGGGGAATGCTCTTCATTTTAGTAATCGCGGCTGTGATCACCATACCGCTGGTTTTTCGCCTGGACGATTTCTTGCGCAAACGATGAACCAGACGGCCCAATCGCCTGTATAATTAAGCAGTCCAGGTGTGTCGCCTGGCGCGAAGAACTACTTTTCTGGAAAGGAGACTTTTATGGACATTTTGTTAGGAATGATGGCCGGCTTTATCGGCTGGTTCCTCGTGCGTTACGTGCTGACCATGTTCTACACGGTAGACCAGAACGAACGCGCCGTGAAAACCATCTTTGGGCGAGCGGAGCGCGTGGGCAGCGCCACCACCGCCAATGCGCCGTTCGCCGAGATGCTCACCGCCGAGCAAAAGGAACGGTATAACTTCCCCCAGGTGCGCGTCATCCCGCCAGGCGGCCCTTACCTGAAGTGGCCGTGGGAGAAGATTCACAAGGTCTCGATCGCCACACAGACCATCAATATGGCGGTTGACCCCCGAAGACCCGCGCGCCAACGCCGGCGGCACGCTGCTGGAAGCGGTCACGAAAGACCAACTGAACACCGGCCTGACCGGGCAAATCCGCTACCGCGTGGCGGAAAGCAACCTGTACGCCTACCTGTTCGGCGTCAAACGTCCCTTTGCCCACGTGATGGGCTACTTCGTCTCGGTGCTGCGCGAGCGCATTGCCAGCTTCGAAGCGCCCAAAGCGCTGGAAGGCGCGGTGGAGGCCAGCGTCCAGGTCAGCGGCGCGCCAGGCGAGATGAGCATCGTGACAGGCGTCTCGATCAATGACCTGCGCAAAAACCTGCGCGATCTGAACGATCACATGGAACATGAGTGCCTCTCCTCGGCGGCGCGCTACGGCATCATCCTGGATGCGTCGCTCATCACGGGCATTGACCCCCCGCCGGATGTGGAGTCGGCCCTGGCGGCCATCAATACCGCCCATAACCAGGTCTCCTCCGACATCAGCCTGGCGCAAGCCTCGGCGGATCAGAAGATCGTGCAGTCCAAGAAGGCGGTGGAGATCGAAACGCTCAACGCCCAGGCGGAGGTTGAGCCGCTGCTGGCGCTGGCCGAGCAGCTGCGGGTGCTGCACCAGAGCGGCCCTGAGGTGTTGAAGACTTACCTGCGAAACGTGCGCTTGAAACTATTTGCCAGCGCCCAAAATGTGGTGCGGGAGGTGAAATAATGGACTACATCATTCGCTTCTTCCTGGCGGCCATATTTACCTTTTTCGCCATGTGGATCGTGATGCCGATGGCGTTCTTTTTCTTGCGCGTGGCCGGCCTGTATACGATTGTCAATGAAGGCACCTGCCAGGTCTTCGTCCTGTTTGGACGGGTGGTGGGCATCTTGCGCGAGCCGGGGCTGCACATCCTGCCCTTCCGCCTGGGGCTGAGCGCCTTCCTGGTCAACTGGTTGGGCAAACGGCATGTGTTGGACATGCGCCTCGACCAGCAGTACCTGCGCAGCAACCCGGTCAACTCGGAAGAGGGCGCGCCGATGGGCGTCGGCATCTGGTACGAGATGTATATCAGCGACCCGGTGGCGTATCTGTTCAAGAACACTGACCCGCGCGGCTCGCTGGCGGCGAATGTCAGCAACGCGGTGGTGCGCTCGTTGAGCAACCTGCCCCTGGAGCAAATGCTGATCAACCGCCACACGATGAGCCGCATGGTGCGCGAGGAGGTCTCGCCGCGCTCGCACGAGTGGGGCTACAAGCTCGGTTCAGTCTACATCCGTAAAGTGCACTTCCGCGATGTGGGCATGATCCAGCAGATCGAGGCCAAGGTGGTCAACCGCCTGCGCCAGGTGACCTCGGCCATCAAGCAAGACGGCGCCAACCAGGTCAACATCATCACCAGCACCGCCGAGCGCCAGGCAGCCATCGAGTTTGCCAAGGCGGCTGCCCTGCGCCCGCGCATCATCGGCGCGGCGCTGCAATCCATCCTCTCGGAGGATAAGGAAGTGGCCGACGCCATGTTTGAAATCCTGGAGACGCAAAAACTGCTCGAAGGCAAGGCCAAGCTGACCCTGGTGCCGCCCAAGAGCGAGCTGCTGACCCAATTTCTGACGGCTTACAAAGCATCCTAAGATCCGCAATGGCTCAACAGGCGCCTCAAAACTTTCAAGCGCAAGCTGACCAGGCCGCGGCCGCGGGGGATTGGCAGGCCGCGGCGCAGCTTTATGCCCGATCCGTCGCTCAACGCGCCTCTGAACTGGCGCTGATCAACAGCGTCCAGGAGGGCCTATCGTGCAAGCTCGACATGCAAGGTATTTACAACATGGTGGGCGACAAACTGCGCGATACGTTCAACGCGCAGGTGGTGATGATCTCGCAGTACGATCCAGAGACGCGGCGCGTCTTTCATCACTACGCCATCGAGCGCGGCCAACACTTGCAGATCCCCGGCTGGCATCCGGTGGATACTTCGCGGGCGGAGGTTGTGCGCACGTGCAAGCCTTTCCTGATCAGCGGGGAGGAGATCTTGCGGGTCTTGAATATCGGGGCGATGCACCTGGTGCCAGGCACAGAACTGCCGAAAACATGGTTGGGCGTCCCGATCGTGGTAGATAATGTCGCCCGCGGGATCGGCTCGGGCAGCGCAGCGGTTGGGAATTGCCTGTAGGCCGTCAGGCTTGGGGCTGGCGGCAG
>CAIQJJ010000232.1 GCA_903872065.1 uncultured Anaerolineales bacterium
AGCAAAACCCCCTCCCTGCCCTCCCCCATCGGAAGATCACCGATGGGGGAGGGGAAGCGCGCCCTCCCCAACGGTGGTTTTCCGTTGGGGAGGGTTGGGGTGGGGTACCGCGGGGAGGGAAAGCGCGCGCCTCACCTCATCGTTGTCAAAAACACCACCGCCTCCGGCGGACAGGTGGCTGAAAGCTCTTCCTGCGCCGAGACCACCCCAACCCTCCCCGGCAGGGACAGCGCCGGCAAGAGGGCGGTATCGTCCTCTGGCAGCGTGTCTTTGGCGTAAGTGTAGCATTGGAACGCGCGCCCGGCCTCTCCTGGCAGCTTGAACAGCGCCTCGACGGGTTGAGCGCTGCGGTTGACCAGGGCCAGGCTCCAGCCGCCGCCCGGCAGTTGGGCGGCGAGCGCCCGCGGCCCCTCGGCCGGCTGCGGCAGGCGGCAAATGAGGCTGCCCGGGCGGAACAGGCGGCACAGCAGCCCCCAGGCGTAATACCACGGGCGCAGCCGCATCCCGTGCGCTTTGTCCGACCACAGTCCCCAGAAAAACCCCTGGTGGGCGTTGTCGTCCAGCATCCAGGCGCTCACCGCCGCCGACCCGGCGTTGACCGCTTGAATGGCGTAATCGGCCATGAACACCCCGTACCAGAACTGGCCGATGTTGTCGTTGCCGTAGGGATGCTGGGCGTTGTCCTGCATCCCGGCCTCGCCCACGATGCACGGCTTGAGCGCCCCCTGCGGGTCATTGGCGCGGGCGTAGGCCCATTCGGCGCGGTAGAAATCGTACAACTGCCCGCTGCGCACCACTTCGTCCCTGGCGTAGCGGTGGATGTCGTAGCCGCCCAGGAGGTGAGAAAGCTCAGCGACCGCCTGGCGGTGCCAGTCCTCGTTGTTTGACTCGTCCGCCCCCACCAGCGTGACCTCCTTGTCCAACTGGCGCGCCTGCAGCGCCGTCCACAGGTTTTCAATGCCTTTCTTCCAGCGCGCCCACTCCTTCACCTCAAAATTGGGTTCATTGCCCATGATGAAATAGCGGATGCAGGTATAGCCCTTTTCACGGCGCAGGTAGGCGAGATAAGTCGCCATCGCCTCGGCGTAGTGGGGATCGGCGGCGTCGGTGATGCCCGGCGTGCGCAGCCACCCCGGCTCGCAGCCCCAATCCGTCAGGAAGACCGTCGTCCCCAGTTCCTGGCAGGCGTCCAGGATGCGGTAGAGCGCCCTCATCGCCGGCGTATTCCAGTCGTAGCTGCCGCCGCCTTGCGGAGAACACCACTTCACCTGCATCATCACCCGCGCCACAGGCAGGCGCATCCAGTCGACACGCCGGCGCGCCAGGGCGAAATCTTCATCGGTGACATTGCCGGCGACGTAATAGCTTGAATCCCATTCGGCGCCAAAGCCCAGGAAAACCGGCGTGGCGATTTTGTGCGGGTCAGGTTGAATTAAATACGGCATAATGCCTCCATCCAGGAAAAGCTTCAGGGTTGAATCGGGATTTGTTCGGTCAGCGGAATCTCGCCGCGCAGCATTTTGCTTGCCTCCCCGGCCAGGCGCAGGTACCAATCGCTGGGCAGGGCCGTCCCATCCGCGTCCAGCGCCAGGAATTCTCCCTGCGCCGGCAGCGCGTTGGCCGAAGCGGCTACCTTGAACATGGCGGTGCTTTCATCCACCTCATCAAACATGGCGTTGTAGATCATTGTATTGCCAGCCTGGACGGCGTCGTATACCTGCCGCCAGTAAAAGCGCCCCCCCTGGCGCGGGATCTGGTTCAGCTTGCCGGCGTTTAAATTGCGCCAGGAGAAGCCCGGAAAGACGACCGGCATATACTCCGCCCCGCACTGCGCCGCCTTTTCTCTATCCAGCGTCCCCTCGACGTTGTAGTAACTGTCGGCGCTGGATGCGCCGCCGAACGCTCCCACCGTCCACGGGTTGATGATGTCCAGGCCGCAGTAATAGTCGCTCCAGGCCGGGTCAGTCCCCGAATCGCCGCTCCGCGTGCGCCACTGGCGCGGGACGCCGCCCCACAGCGTTACCTGGTATTGGGCGGGGGCCGTTTCCTGCAAGAAGCGCGCCGTCTCCAACGCCATCTGCGGCGTGCCGGGGCGGTCGCGGTAGCCAAAGCCCCAAATCGCCAGCACCGGCTTGCCGTTGTGACGCAGGTAGTTCCGGCTCTGCGTGACCTTCATCTCATCCACCAGGTAGCGCCAGTCTTTTTCGATGGTCTCGACCAGCGTCTCCGGGTTGGCGCCGGAGACGTCGTACATGATGGCGAAGACGCGCTGATTGGCCTCCGCCCCCGCCATGACATTTGCCAACACCTGCCGCCGCTGATCGAAGAAGCGCGGGTCGCCCAGTTCACTGACGAAGCGCTGCAGCATGACCCCGTCGAGGCCGTAGTCTTGCATCCACTGGAAGTGGCGCAGCACCGTTTGGGCGTTGTAAGCCGAGTACACGTAGGCCGGGCTGCCGTCGGGCAGCGTGGCGTTCGTGCGGCAGCGCTCCGCCTGGCTCAACTCGGACGTGTCCGGCCACAGGTCGAAATTGGCATGTTCGGCGTCGGCAATGCCCTCCTTAAACCAATGGAAATAGCCGTTGACCTGCGAACCGTCGCCGGGGCAGTTGAACCAGCCCTGGTAGCCCATCAGCAGCTTGCCCTTCAGCGTCGCCGCGTCCGGCGTATAAGCCGGGCTTGGCATATAAGTCGCTGTGGCGTCGGGCGTATAGGTTGGGCGCGGCGTATCCGTTGCCGCGGGCGTGGAAGTCAACGCCGGCGTGACCCTCCCCGCCGCCCCTCCACAAGCCGCGCCCACCACCATCACCGCGGCCATCATCGCCGCCCACCACCCACCATTCCTCTTTTTCACACTACCCACTCCTCACTTCCCACTCTCCACTTCCCACTTCTTATCCCTCCCCCAACTTCACCGGCCTCCCGCCCTCGCGCGCCGACTGCCGGATGGCCAGGGTGATTTCTTGATCCAGGCGCGCCTGCTGCGCGCCGTAGGTCGGCTCGCCGCCGGTGCGCACCGCGTTGACCAGGCTGAGCAGGCAGCCGGCCACGCCGATCTCATCATCGTGCCACTGCATATTGCTGCCCTGGGCGTGCGTCAGGAAAGGATTGTCCCACTGCACGATCG
>CAIQJJ010000233.1 GCA_903872065.1 uncultured Anaerolineales bacterium
CAACTCGCGAGGGAGAAAATCCACACGGTTTTGATAAACCAGGTCTACCCAGCCGTTGGCGTAGTCCAGGCGGCTGACGGCGGTGTTGCGCATGTGAAGCCATGCCCCGCCCTCAGGCCGGCGCAGCGAAAAGTTCAAGACCGCCTCCATGAAGCGGTTGTAGAAGCCGCCGTGGCTGACCAGCCCCACCCGATCGTGGGTATTGCCGTGACGGGCGATCAGTTCTTGCCAGACGCGCTGGCCGCGCGCGGTGCGCTCGGCCTCGACCTCGTAAGGACGATTCCACCAGCCAGCATCCGTCACTTCCTCAGGCAAGACGAGCGAGGGGTAATTTTCAAGGAAATAGGCGCGCGTTTTGCCAGGGCGGCCAATCCGCTCACGCTGCTCATTGGTCTGGTAAATTCCCCCTTCCTCGTGCAAATCCGCCCACCCCACCAGGGGCAGCCCCACCGCCCCGGCAATCGCGACGGCGGTGGCGACCGAGCGCACCATCAGGCTGGTGTAGAGGTGGGTCAGCCCGCCGCCTGTCATTTCATAGACATCGCGCCCGGCGGACGGATCTTCTTCGATAGGCTGGCTCAAAAACCGGGCCACGTGTTCCGCCTGCTGCCGGCCCAGGTCGGTTAACTCAGGATCGTCGTTGCGCCCATCGGAAGATCGAGTGCGCTCCCAGAGCAAATTATTGGCCGATTGGCCGTGTCGAATGTAGTAAAGCTGCATGGTCAGATATTCAAGAGAAGGCTGCAACAAGTCACCGCCCCCTCAGCTTTGGCGACTTCGGAGGCATCCACCAGAACAGTCTGGATGCCCCGCGCCTGCAAGCGCTCCAGGGTGCGTGGATAGGCTTTGGGGTAAATGATGGTTTCGCCGACCAAGACGGCGTTGGCAGCGGAAGGCTCGGCGGGGTGCACTTCGATGATGTCAAAGCCGGGGAGCGCGGCCGGGTCTACCCAGGCCGGGTTGAGCAGAAGAGCGTCCGGCGCAACCTGCGTGACCGCCGATTTAAGGTGCAGGCAGCCTGCCAGGCGGGCGGTATTGACTTCGTAGCCATAAGGCCCTAGAAAATCGCGCATCTGATCGCAGGCTGGCTGATTGCTGCGAGTGGAAAGCCCGATCCAGATGCGGCGCTCCACGCGCAAAATGTCACCCCCATCCACAACGCCCGGCGGCTGCACGAAATACAGCTTGCGATAAGGCGCCAGGACGCGGGCAATCGCCTCGACCTCCGCCCGGCGCGAATCGGCGCCGGGCCGCGTGATGACCGCCGCCTCATCTACCACCAGGGCGCAGTCCTCGACAAAGACCGAATCGGGCAGGCCGGCCTCGGCGGGCAGGCGGCAGACAATGCAGCCCACGGCGGAGAGGGCGTCTTCATATTCATGGTGCTGTTGGCGAGCCAGGGCCAGGTCAATCGGCTGGCGATCCAGGTGGGTCAACTCACACTGGTTGAAATTGGGACTGATTTCACGGGTAAGCGCAATTTTCATAGAATTCTCTGGCACTCTCACAGATTACTCAAACATGATTTCTTTGACAAACATTTCGGTGAACTTTTTGTGGGCGGTCAGTTCAACATAGTTGATGCCCTCAACAACCTTTTCAGCCATGCGGCGGCGTTCGAGCGAAACCAACATCTGGCGCGCCCCGGCCCCGGCGGCGTTGCCGACCTGCTTATAGCGTTCGCGCGGCAGGTTCGGGAACATGCCCACGCGGATGGCGCTCTCCAGGTCGAGATAGGTGCCAAATGCGCCGGCGACAATAAACTCTTCAATATCGTCATCTTGCAGACCAGCATCGTGCAAGAGCAGTTCGACGCCGGTGCGAATGGCGCCTTTGGCAAGCTGAATTTCGTTGACATCTTTGCGATTGACGATCACATCGCGGCCATGCCCGGTATGTTCCGCCGCCACCAGCATCGTCTCGCGGCGGCCATTGGCAGACGGGCGGACGAGGGCATGGTCGCCGCGGAAATTGCCCGTTTCATCCAGGGCTTGCACCGCCAGCAGTTCGGCCACGGCATCGAGAATGCCCGACCCGCAGATGCCAACCGCCGGTTGATTGTTGATCGTATGCACCTGGACGGTGTGATCCCTGATCTGGACGCGTTCAATCGCGCCGGGGGCGGCGCGCATGCCATCGCGAATGTGGGCGCCCTCGAAGGCCGGCCCCGAGGCGCACGAACAGCTAAAGACGCGCCCTTGATGCACCAGGCTGACCTCGGTATTGGTGCCAATATCCAGCATGATCGAGGTGACGGGTTTGATCGCAATCTCGGTGGAGACATGCGCGGCGACATGATCGGCCCCCACGTAGCCGGCAATATTCGGCGGCAGATAGACCCGAGCGTCTTTCCCCAGGGATAGGCCGACGCTCACCGCAGGAATGCTCATCGCGTCCACCGCCGCCGGCAAATAGGGAGCTTCGCCCAACTGCTTGACCGGCAGCCCGGCAAAGAGGTGGTGCATCACCGTGTTGCCAACGACCACCGCGTCGCGAATATCCTCGGCGCTGACCTGGGCCTCGGCGCACAGATCACGGATCATCTGGTTCAATGTCTCAACCAGGCGCGCCTGGAGCTGTCGCGCCCCATCCGCGTTTTGGTTGGAATAGACAATCCGGCTGATGACATCTTCGCCATACGCGATCTGCGGGTTCATCATCCCCAGGCGGGCCAGCGTCTTCCCCGTCGCCAGATCCACCAGGAAAGCCGCCAACTTGGTGGTGCCGACATCCACCGCAAAGCCCAGGCCGCTGGACACCGGGCGGGTGTCGTTGACCAGCTCGGTATCGTAAATATCCTCAACCTGCAAACGCTGGGCGGTGGTCAGCGATTCGGGGGGAATATCAATCTCGCAATCGCTCAACGGCGTCGCCTGGCAGGCCAGGCGCATGCCCTGCGTGATTTCTTGCGGCGAAAACAACGCCTGCTCTTCCAGGGTCAGCGGGGTCAGGCGGCCTTTGACCAGGCGGATGCGGCAGCCCTCGCAGGTGCCAACCCCGCCGCAAATTGAAACCAATTCCACACCAGCCATCTGCGCCGCGCCGAGCAGTGTAATACCCGGCTCAACCTCTACGCGCCGGCCGATCGGCTCTAAATCAATGCGATGCGCCATTCCTCTTTCTCCTATAACGACAAGTCTTCTCCAACTCACAATAATCACACGTCTCGCCAGCCGTCGAAACATCTGGCCCGATGCCCAACAAGAAAGAAACCGATTTGCGCGGGATCATCAAACTGGAGGGCAGCAGCTGTACATTCACCTCATCAGGATCGAGCAAAGCAAATAGCTGCTGCTGGCCGACATCGGTCGGCCACCCGTTCATGCCAGGACTGAGCGGCAGGGTCGCCTGCCAGCCTTTTTCGGCGGCGCGCTGCTCGAAATAGGCGCATACCGCCATGCCTAAGGCCTCAGCCGCCGCCGAGCCAACGCCGTCAAAAGCTAAGGCCAGCGGCGGGTCTTCAGGCATCAGGCGGGCTACCTCAGCGTCAATTTCGTCGCCTACGGTACAAAGCACCGCAATGACTTGATGCGCCGCCGCCAACAGTTCAATCACCAACGGCCCGGAAAGCGTACGCCCGCCGGCGAGGTAAATTTTTTCGTGACGCAGCCCTTCGACATCCCACGCGCGATAAGTAACCCGCGGGGCGATCAAAGGTTGCGCCGCGGCAAGGGCTTCTTCAGCGATGCTGACCAAGCCGGGCCGCCGGGCGCGTAAAATGCCGGGGTCAGCGCCCTGGCCGCGGAAAACCGCGTCTACATCCAATGTTAGATTCCAATCGGTTAAGATAGTCATAAGCGGCTAGTTTACTCCGTTTCGCAAAATCGGACAATCCCCTAACAAAAGTGTAGAGGAAAGGGTAAAATTAGTTATGGCAACTTTGCAACAAGCTACTGAATTATTACAAGCCGGAAGGCTCATCGAGGCGCAGGCAGCCTTGGCTGAATTGCTGCGCCAAAACCCAAACTCTGACCAGGCCTGGCTGTTAATGAGTTTTGCGGTTTCAGAACGTAGTCTACAGATTGACTGTGCGCAGCGGGCGGTAAAACTGAATCCGTTTAATCCCAATGCGCGCGAGCGCCTGGAGAAATTGGTTGGCCCGCCAGCCAGCAGCGCGCCGCCGCCGGCAAGCGCCCCTCCGCCGGCGGAGCCGCCGCGCGCCACCAGCTTTCTGCGCAAGACCGGCGCGCTGTCCATGCCAACCGCGGCGGCGAAACCTCCGGCTGCTCCAGAAAAGCCGGCCGCTGAAGCCAAGCCCCCGGCCGAAACCAAATCGCCTGAGAGCGCCGCCAGAGATTTGTTCAGCGAGACCAGTACTCCCCTTACGGCGTCCAAGGCGGAAAAAACGCCCCCGCCGGCGGAAGAGGAAAGCAAAGCGCCAGAGACTTCGGACTGGTTGAGCAGCCTGCGCGAGGAAAGCGCGGCGGCAGATGAAGAACCGGCCAGCCAGCCAGAGAAGCCCAAAGCCGGGGCCGGCGAAGAAAAAGCAGCCGGCGCGGCCAAAGCGGCTGAAAAACCAAAAGGCAAAGCCAAAGCGCCAGCCAAGGAAAACAAAAAAAGCAGCGCAAAGGATAAAAAAGCCGCCCCCAAGCCAAAGGGTAAAGCCCCACGCTGGCTGGGTTTGCTCAGGCTGATCATCGTCCTGGGTCTGCTGCTAGGCCTGGTAGGGGCGGCGTTTGTCTTATGGCCCTCCATCCAGCAGAATTTCCTGCGCCGTCCCACCGCCCAGGCCAAAGTGAAGGCGACCGCCTCGCCGACCGCCACCGAGACCGTTTTACCCACCGCCACGCCCAGCCCAACGCCGCGTTTTGCCGGCCTGCCGCCGACCTGGACGCCCACCTTCACGCCGACCGTCAGCCCCACCCGCCTGCCCCCCACCGCCACGCCTTTGCCGCCAACTGTCACGCTGCGGGTGGCTGGCAGCACGGCGCAAGCCCAGATGAACGCTCTGCAGCAGCAGGTGATCGAGCTGCGGCAGTTGGAACTGGTCAACGAGGCCCCTGGCTACGTCGCCAAGCCATCCATTTACACCAACAAAGTCAGCGCGCAGTACACAGACGCCTATATGGAATGGCTCAATTACCAGGGTTGGATGCTCAAGGCGCTCGGCTTGATCGCTGAGGATTACGATTGGATGAGCTACGCCTTCAGCAGCAACGCCACCTCCCTGCCGAGTGTGTACGTCCCCTGGGAGCGGCAGATCTTGGTCATGAATACACGCATTGAAGGCAGCGATCAAGTTGTCTATGTCCATGAGTTTACCCTGGCGCTGATTGACCAGCACTATCCCTTCGACAGCCTGGGCATCTCTTTTGCCTGCCAGGGCGAGACCGAGCGCTGCACCGCGGCGCGGGCATTGGTAGAGGGCGACGCCACTCTGACCATGTACCAATGGTGGGGAAAATTTAACTCAAAAGCTGAAAAGAGCGCCTTCTGGTATTTCGCCCCCCCGGACGCTTCGGCCTCCGGCCAGACGCCGCCCCTGTTCAGCGCGCCGGACTATCTCTTTGTCTACGATTACGGCTATGAATTCGCCAAGACGCTGTACAGCTATGGCGGCTGGAAAAAGGTCAACCAGGCTTACGCCAAACCACCCACCACCAGCGAACAAATCATGCACCCCGAAAAATACCTCGTCGGCGAAATGCCCGTGCCGGTTTCCCTCCCGGCGCTGGAACTGGGGGATGACTGGGTCGTCGCCGGGACAGAGTCGCTCGGCGAATGGCGCACATATTTGCTTTTGGGGCTACAGCGACGCGCCAGACTTCCGCCTGGAGGACAAGGAAGCCAAGCAGGCGGCCAGCGGTTGGGGCGGCGATCAGATGCAGCTTTATCGCAGCCCATCCAGCGGACAAAGCGCCCTGCAAGTCCATTGGGCGTGGGATAATGCCACCGCCGCACAGCGCTTCGAGAAGGCTTTCCTCAATTACCAGGCGCTGCGCTTTGCCGACGAATTGAGCCTTGAAGGCGCGCAGTGTGGGGCCCAAAACGGACAGGTTAGCTGCCTGCTCAGCCGGGAAAAGGAGAGCATCTGGCTGCTGGCACCTTCGCAAGATTTGATGCAGCAAATGCTCGCGCCGTACAAGACCGAGCAGCAGTAAAACGCCGCACGCAAAGACTTCCGCACGAGATTGCAACCCCTCGTGCGGAAATCTTTTTAATAGACTCTCAAGCGTAGCCGGGCTGGCTTTGCAGCACTTCAATAAAAGCCAGCATGTTTTCGAGCGGCACATCGCCCTCGACGGAATGCGCCGGGGAGAAGATATAGTTGCCCTTGCGCCCGGCGGCGATCAGCCG
>CAIQJJ010000234.1 GCA_903872065.1 uncultured Anaerolineales bacterium
CATTGGCTGAGATGATGGTCAGATCATCTTCTGGCTGCACCACGCGCGCCGCGGCGATGCCCCCAATTTTGCCCAGGCCCTCTTTATCGGTTGTCGCTACGCCGCTGGTCGCGCGGCCTTTGGCG
The DNA here is from genome assembly GCA_903872065.1 of uncultured Anaerolineales bacterium. Lineage (GTDB taxonomy): Bacteria > Chloroflexota > Anaerolineae > Anaerolineales > UBA4823 > CAIQJJ01. The sequence continues at coordinate 126 of CAIQJJ010000234.1, forward strand.
GGGTACTCATCCAGCAGTGCGCGCTTGCCATAGCCCAGAGTAGTAATCACCACCAGTGAGCCGCCGGGCTCTGCCACTTCCATGCTGGTCACATGATCGCCTTCTGCCAGGTGAATGCCAGCCACACCGCCGGCGGAACGTCCCATCGGACGGAACTCATCTTCGGCGCAGCGCAGAGCCTGTCCCTTTTCTGTCACCAACAAAATATCGTCATCGCCGCGCGTCAGGCTTGCCCAACCCAGCGAGTCGCCCTCTTCCAACGAGATAGCGATAATCCCTGCCGGGCGCACTGCGGCAAATTCGACCAGTTCCAGGCGCTTGACTCGCCCACGGCGGGTAGCCAGGATGCAATAGCGATAATCTCCCTCTGCAACCTCGCCTGTCTCACGGTCAGAGGCTTGAATGACCGCCGCCGGCACCGTTACTGCGGCGGTGATCGTCTCGCCGGCATCCAGCGAGAGAATATTGACGATGGGAATGCCTTTGCCGGTGCGATCGGCGTCGGGGATTTGATAGACCTTTTCGGAATAAACTTTGCCTTTGTCAGAGAAAAACAGCATGGTATCCAGTGTGCGCGCCGGCAGCAGGGTCAGCACTTCGTCATCTTCTTTGGTTGCATGCCCCGCAACCCCTCGTCCGCCGCGGATTTGCGTTCTGAAAGCCTTGGCGGCCACCCGCTTGATGTACCCGCGCTGTGTGATGCTGACCAATACATCCTCATCATGCACCAATTCATGAGCCTCAAAGTCTTCTTTGGCGTCTGGCGCGATTTGCGTGCGGCGGTCGTCGCCGTATTTCTCAGCCAGCTCAATTAAATCGTTGTTGATCACATCCAAGATTTTCTTGGGCGAGGCCAATAAATCTTCCAGGTTCGCGATGCGATCCAATACCTGGCGGTATTCTTCTTCGATTTTGTGACGTTCCAAGGTGGCCAGGCGGCGCAGTTGCATATCCAAAATGGCTTGCGCCTGGACATCGCTCAACCCAAAGCGTTCTATCAGACGCTCTTTGGCGTTTTCTGCGTCGGGCGAGGTGCGGATGATTTCGATGATTGCATCCAGGTTGCCTAAGGCGATCAGGATTCCCGCCAAAATGTGGGCGCGAGCGCGGGTTTTGCTCAGTTCAAATTGTGTGCGGCGTGTAATCACCTCGCGCCGGTGATCAATGTAAATTTGTAAGGCGCGTTTCAGCGATAACAGGCGCGTCTCACCGTTCACCAGCGCCAAAAGCTGGACGCCAAAAGTGGATTGCAAGGGGGTGTACTTATAGAGCTGGTTAAGCACTTTCTTGGGCTGCGCCCCGCGCTTGAGGTCTATGACGATGCTCATTCCCCGCCGGTCCGATTCGTCGCGTAAATCGGAGATGTCCTCCAATTTTTCTTCGCGCACCAATTCTGCAATCCGCTCAATCAGGCTGGATTTATTAAGCTGGTAAGGGATTTCCGTCACAATGATGCGGTGGCGGCCAGAAGACATTTCCTCGATGCTGGCCTGGCCGCGGATCACCACCCGCCCGCGTCCGGTGGAATAGGCCTGGTGAATACCCTCCGTCCCGACAATGACCCCGCCGGTGGGGAAATCAGGCCCGGGGATAAATTCCAGCAAGTCTTCGGCGGTGATCTCGTCAATCCGGTCGTACTGTTCGATCAGATAGCTGACCGCCTTCGATAATTCGCGCAAATTGTGCGGTGGGATATTGGTTGCCATGCCCACCGCGATGCCAGAGGCCCCATTTAGCAGCAGATTGGGCAGGCGGCCTGGCAGCACTGTTGGTTCTTGCAAACTGCCATCGAAATTGTCGGCGAAATCCACCGTGTTCATGTCAATATCCGCCAGCACTTCCTCAGCCAGCCGCGAGAGGCGGGCTTCGGTGTAGCGCATGGCTGCCGGGGCGTCGCCGTCCACCGAACCAAAATTTCCCTGCCCATCCACCAATAAATAACGCAAAGAAAAATCTTGCGCCATGCGCGCCATCGCGTCGTACACAGCTTGATCGCCGTGAGGGTGGTATTTGCCGAGGACTTCACCGACAATACGCGCCGATTTTTTATAAGACGAGTTGGCGCGAATACCCATATCGTGCATCGCGTAGAGGATGCGCCGGTGAACGGGCTTCAGTCCGTCGCGTGCGTCAGGCAAAGCCCGCGCGACAATGACGCTCATCGCATAGTCGAGATATGCAGAGCGCATTTGATGGTCAATATCCGCTTGTTGAATGTTTCCTATTCCCATAGTAAAAAAGAGAAGACCGCCTTCACGACAAAAATAGATTTTAGATGATGCGCGCTAAATTACCCGGGGTAAGCATCGTGGATACTTAACCCCGGGCCGCAGATTAATTATACCGCGTGTCGCTTTGTTACCGTGACAGAAAGGTTTGAATCTCAGAGCGGCAGTATTTTACTGCCAGAACTGTGGTAAATAGGCGCGGTTGGTTTCGAGCAGATCATCCAAGACCGCTTGCGCCTGATCTGCTTTGGGGCCGATCGGGTTGGCTAACAGAGCCTGGTAAGCCGCGGCGCGGTCGCCATGCACCGCCGCCTCGACCGTCAACAGTTCATACATTTTGACCTGCGCCGCCAACCCAAAGCAGACCAGCGGCAGCGGCTCGGCTGCCAGTGGATGGATGCCAGATGGACAATTCTGGTCGCCGGCGCTCACGCGCGCCGGCATCTCCAGCACCCAATCTGCCGGGATACCTTTGACCGCCCCGTTGTGACGGATATTGACTACATGGGTTTGCCCCAGGTTGTTGGCGTGTGAATCGATCAACTGAGTGGCCAGGGTGGAATAGTAAGCCCCGCCGCGCTTCATCAGATCGGCCGGCGGTTCATCCAGAGCCGGGTCCGCGTACTGGCGCAGCAGGTCTTTCTCGATCTCCACCACGGCCTCGCCGCGCGAGGGCGGCCATTTTTCTTGGGCGCGCAGCTTCTTGTCGGTGTAATAGAAGTATTGTAAATAGCTGTTGGGGATCATGCGCAAGGTTTCCAGGGTGCGCACATCCCAATCAGGATGTTCTGCGGCGCGCTGCTGGTTGAGGTATTCATCGAACAGGCGCGGCCACAGTTCTTCACCGTCTATGGTGAAGCCGTGGTGCCAGGTCAGGTGATTCAGCCCCAGGGTATTCAACTGCGCCCGCTCTGGCTCGATCTTCTGGCCGAGCAATTTTTCAACGCTTTCCAGCAGGTGCATCTTGGTGGTGATGCCTACATTGCAGACGCCCACTGCGTGGACATCCGGCGCATAGCGTGTGAGCGCCTCCGTCACCAGGCCGGCCGGGTTGGTGAAATTCGCCAACAAGGCCCCAGGGGCGGTCTCGCGCAGGTCTTTGGCAATATCCAGGATGACAGGGATGGTGCGCAGCGCTTTAGCCATTCCGCCCACGCCGGTGGTTTCCTGGCCGATCAAAGCGTGCCGCCGGCCGAGGTACTCATCGTTAATGCGGGCGGCCATTTTGCCCACGCGCAACTGCGTGATAACGTAGGATGCTCCTTCCACCGCCTGGCGTTGATTGGTTGAAAGGATCACCTTAAATGGCTGCACTTTGCGGTGTTTTGTACTACTGGCGGCCGCCATGCGCTGCGCAAAGCCGCCCACGATCTCCAGGCGCTGCGCGTCGATATCCATTAACCACAGTTCTTTTAATGGCAGGCGTTCCACCATGCTTAAGAATCCATTGACCAATTCAGGGGTATAAGTAGACCCGCCGCCAATCACCGTAATCTTCATACTGCCTCCATCACAGAAATGTCAGAGAACTTCTTCATTACATCATCACTTTGATTTCACCTTACGCACCGCGAGGCGGTCTTCGGGGATAGCATAACCGGCCTCCGCGCTGACCGCCGCAATAACTTTGTTGGCGTCGAAATAGACCTGCCAGTAGTGATCGTTGTGGCAGAAGGGGCGCACTGCCAGGACAGGGCCGCGTTCGTTGAAGGTCAAGATTTCGACGCTGGGTTCGGGGGTTTTCAGCACATTGGGGATCTGCGCCAGGCGCGTCTTGAGCCGCCGGATGGCGTCGTTGGGGTCTACGCTGTGCGCCAGTTGAGCGGCCAGGTCTACTCGCCGGTAGGGGTTGGCGCTGTAGTTGATGATGTTATCGGAGAAGATTTTGTTGTTGCCAACAAAGATGCGCAGGTTATCTCCGGTGTCAATCGTCGTCGCCAGCAGACCCAGTTCGCGCACCTCGCCATTCACCCCGCCAGCGCTGATCGTATCGCCGACTTTGAACGGGCGCAAAAAGAGCAGGAAAATGCCGGCCGCGAAGTGGGTCAGCAGACCGCCCCAGGCGGCGCCGATTGCCAGGCCGACGCCAGCCAGCAGGGCGGCAAAAGAGGTTGTCTCGATGCCCAATACGCCAAAGATGGCAATGATCAACAGCAGACGCATCAAAAAGGCAGCCCCATTCAGGCTGTACTTGATCACCGTCGCATCCACCTGGCGCGTTTGCAGGGCGCGGTTTAGCAGCCCATTGCTCAGTTTGATGAGCTGTCCTCCCACAATCCAGATGGCAATGGCGCCGATCACTCTCCATACATAAGGCAGAATCTGTTGGTTGAAGATGAAATTGAGATCCATAGCTTCCTCTTATGAGCAGTGTTCTTTACTGCCGCAGAAAATGCAATTTGCGTTCGTGTCAGTTGACGCTTACTTTTGCAGCGGGGTGATGAACACAATCATGGTGCTGCGGACACTTTCGCCGCGTTCAAGCGATGCGCCGCCCAAAATGGTGGGGATCGGCTCGAACATTTGGATCGAGGTATTGAATACTTGCAGGTCATCCGCCGGCAGGCTTTCCCGAATGACGCCGGTCAACGACGCCACATCCAGGTATAAAAAGGGCGCCATGCCCTCTGGCAGCGCGGCGATGCTCTGCTGGTAGGAGGCGCTTTTTGCCAGGGATGGATTGCCCGCAAACAAGGCTTGCAGGGTTTTTCCACTGGTTGACAGCGCCAGGTATGGATTATTGACGCCCATAGCGACCATTGAGATGCCTGAGCCTGGGTCTTGTAATTCGTAGTAGGTTAGATCGCCGGCCTGCTGCTCGTTGAAGATCAGCCCCATTGGCGCGGTAGCAACGGTGACATCTTTGAGCAGGGATAACATTCCATCTGGATTGCTGCTTTCCAACAGCAAGGCTGCGCCCACATTCAGCCCGGATTGCGCCGGAATCAACCCATCGGAAGATGGGAAGGCCGCCAGGGCTGTTTCGCCCTCCAGGTAAGGCAGTAGATCGGTGACCGGATTGAATCCGATTTGCTGTTCAAATTGCAGCATCGCCTGATCCAATTCGTCTTGTGTCACCGAACCCGTTTTTACGAACACGCCGGGCAGCATAGTCCAAAAGGCGGATGGCAGCTTGCGCCCCAGGTAGAGAAAAGTATCTTCGGGCAGCAGTTCCACCACTTTTGTGGCGACTCCGGTCTGTTCAACGATCACTTTTTGCTCGCCTGAGAGTTTTTCTGGTTCATAATTGGTGATGCTGTCAAGCTGCACACCGGCGTCTACAATCATAATGCTCAACCCCATGCCTTGTGTGCCGGCGGAAGAGGATTGCATATAGTCTTTCAATTCCTGGATTTGCTCAGGGGTCATGCTGGTTCCGAGCGAGGCGCTCATGTTTTCCAGCAGCCCCATATACATTTCGGTGAACTGCTGCATATCCAGGTAAGCGGTCAGCAAACGCCCGGACGGCAAGCTTTGCAGCATTTTTTGATAGTTTGGATTGCTGGCCAGCGAAGCGCTGCCTTTTTGGGTGTCAATGGCTTTCTGCAAATCTTCGATCTGCATCCCAAGCAAAAGTGTACTGCCGGCGCGTCCGAATACTGTGCTGTCGGGCAGAGACGCGGCGCTGCTGCCGGCGGCAGATGTGACGCTGGTCAGCTTGACGCCCTGGTATTCACTCTCTTCGATGGTGTTGGCGCTGTCCTCCGATAACTTAGCCTTCACTTTTGCCAGGAACAGATCAGCTTTTTGGGTGTTGCGCGTTTCGAGCGCCAGCACGAAGTGGGCGTTTTTCAATTCGCCGTATTCGTCCAGTTCCAGCGACGAAATCCCCAGGCTGAGGTATTGTCCAATCCACGGCTGGATATCCTCGGCAAAGGTAACTCCCAGTTCATCCAGCAATTGCTGATCCAGTTCGGCGCGCGTTTCTTCCCAGTTCTTCACCTCGCCAGCCGAAACATCTGCAAAGGGCTGCATCACCCGGTTGAGTTTGTCTGGAGTAGCATTGAGCAAATTCACCCCCATATACAGGCTGGTCTCCGGCGGCATTACCTTTACAGTTGGGTCGCCTTTCCCGCTCAAGCGGTCGAGCAAATTCCACTCAAATGGATCTAAAATGACGATTCCCGCCGCGGCGACTACACAACAGCAGCCAATCAGCAGCAGGGCCCCCACAATAGCAATCAACCAATTCCGTTTGTTCATACTTTATCTCCTGATGAATGATCGAAATGTACAACGAATTGCTTAAGAATTTCCGGTTTTATCCTTATGGATCAGCATCATCGGAATCAATGCCAGCAGCGCCGCCGCCGCGGCGATCCAAAAGGTTTCGCTGATGACCTGGGTAATGGCGGCTGTCCCGGCTTGTAGCAGGTCATAGCCTTTTGCCAGGAACTGCCCGCTGAGTTGGTTGAAGCGCGCCTGATCAAAACTGGCGATGGCTGAGACGCTCAGGGTCATGCCCAGCAGACGAAAGATGATCACGAGAGCCGAAGCCGCGCCGCGATAAGAAGCCGGCGCGGCGTTGATGGCGGCCGCTGCGATCGGCGCGATGGTCAAGCCAATGCCCACCCCGGCGCAAACCAGGTGCAAGATCATGGTCGCGTAGGCGCTGTTCTTTACGGCCGGGGTCGCCGCCTCCCAGGTGGTCATTGCGACAAAGCCGGCGATCGTCCCCATGCCGCCAACCAGGGCCGGCCAGCGATAGCCGCGCCGATCGCTCCACCAGCCTCCGGGGATGGAAGCCAGCGCCATAGGGACGGTGAGCGCTGAAAGCACCCAGCCGCTATCCCATGCGCCCTGGGCAAGGGTGGGCGCAATCAATGTGTTGATAAAAAGCGGCACATTGGCGATCCCGATAAATAGACAGAAGCCAATCAAGAAGTTCGCCGCGCTGGCTGCAGCAAAGTTGCGCTGCCTGAACAGGCGCAGGGGGACGATGGGAAATTCTGCGCGCGCTTCTCGCCAGATAAACAGCAGCAAAAAAAGCAGGGCTGCCAGCAGCATTGGCGGCGCGTAGGCCGGCAGGCTTTCGCTACTTTCGTGGGTTGCAACACTTTCGTTGGAGGCAAAACCCAGGTTGAACGCGGCCAGGCTGAGGGCGATCCACAGCGCGCCGCTCCAATCCATCTGACCAGCAAGCTGTTTGGGGGTCTGTTCGCGCAGCAGGATGGCGATCAGTGCGAATCCCAGGGCGCACAGGGGCAGGTTCAGCCAAAAGATGAGCTTCCAGTCAAAATAGCGGGTGATGATGCCGCCATATAGGTGTCCAACCACCCACCCGGCCGTATCCACCGCGGCGATTGTTCCCAGGGCCTGGGCGCGCCGGCCAGCAGCATCCGCAGCGATTGAGGCTTCATTTTCGGAGGGAAAGAGGTCGCTGGCCAGAGCCATGCCCACCGGCACCATTGCCCCGCCGCCAAAAGCCTGCACAATCCGCGCCGTTACCAGCAGCAAGAGCGCCACTTGCGCCGGATCAGGACGCCCCTCGAAAAACAAGTAATAGCCGCGCAGGGCCAGGCGCACCGGCCATTCATCGGCCACGGCAACCAGGTAAGAGCCCAGGGCGAAAATGGCCAGGGCTAACAAGTAAACCTTGCGCCGTCCGATCAGATCGGACAGGCGGCCCATAAACGTCATGGCGATGGTGTAGGCCAATAGATAGCCGCTGACAATCCAGGCGGCGCGGTTGATTTCGGTCTGTGGGATTTCAAGATCGTAAACGACCTGTGGCAGCACCGCCGAAACCACGGTTAGATCAAGCGCTCCCAGGAAAATTGGAAGACTGATCAACGCGATCACCAGGGCCGGACGGAGAGAAGTTTTCATGGGGTGGGCGTCGCGCTGGCCGGCGGCAGAATCTCAAGCGGTTGGTTAAACTGCAAAAAGTCAACCTTCCACAAGGTTGCGGCGGTCGGGTCGCCGGCGGCCGGGGTGGGAGCGTCTGGCGCGTTCGTTGGTTCCTCAAGCTGAACGCGGTACAGATCGAACGTTTCTGGGTCAACCCACAACTGCGCCGCCATGCTCTCTGGGCCGATCATTCCCCAGCTTAGTTCAGCCAGGCGCGCTCCTTGCAATTCACCGCGCAGGTGATAGAGGCGTTTGCCGGGCATTTCTTCCAATTCGGCGCTCTCCACTGCTGCCAGGGCGCTCAAATCTTGCTGCAAAATTGCCGGCAAACCCGCTTGAGTGTCAAAGAGCAGCGCCGGGTTGAAGCATTGCGCCGCTGGGCATTCGGCCCATTCGCCGCTCAACAAGTTGGTTTCCCAATACTGCACTCCGATGTTGATAAAGCGGACACTGGCGACAATGCCCGGTCCGATCACGCGCACCTGACCCTGGGCGCGATCAGGGGTCTGGTAATCGCCTTCCATGCGGCTCAGGACAAGGGTATTGCCCGGATCGAGATAAGCCGGCGCACCGCTGCGTTCGATCACAAAATGAAAGCTGGCGAGAGATTGCATCCGTTCCCCGGCTTTGGCGATGACCTCTTGCGGCGGAGGCGGCGGCAAAGTGGGCTTGGCGCAAGCTGTGAGCAGTGACAACCACCCCAAGATGCAGAGAGAAATCATGTGGAGCGTTTTCATGGCCTGGCGCATGGTTAAGGCGGCTGCACGAAGGTTAACTTGAGCGCTCCCCAAAAAGGCTCGCCGGCGCGGGTTTTGCATTTGGGCGCGCTCAGATCTGCGACTGCCGCGCCCTCATCCCCCACGCGATCGCGCACCCGCACGCGGTAGAGGATGCCCGGCGACATTGCGAAATCGGCGTAGCCCAGGCTGATTTCAGGTTTTAGGCCAGTAAAGAAGCGCTCCTCATTGTTCTCCGGCCATTGAACGATTACCTCGACGCCTGGCACAGGGTTGCGCGCGGCATCCAGAGTTTCGACTTGCAGCATCAGGGTTGTTTGTGGATCGTCGCAGATCGGTTTTTGTTCAAAAAGGACAAACGGCGCGCCAGGGGTGGGCATGGGAGTGGGCGTCCCGGTTGGGATGAGGGTCGCGGTCGGCGTAAGCGCCTGGGTGGTGGAGATCGCAGTCGAGAGAGGAGAAGGGGAAGAACTTCTTTTGACAACGACCGGTGTATCAGAGATTAACACGACCGGTGTGGGGGTCAAGGTATCGGTTGCGGAGGGGATGGTAGCCGATGGGCTGATGGGGGGGGATGCCTGGAGCGAGGTGGCGGTGGGCAGTGGAGGAGGCGTGCCGCCCTGGCTGAGCGTCAGCATCAAGCGGGTTAGCGCTTGAACTTCGGACTTGGGCCGGTTTTCGGCAATGGCGCGCTGCGCCTGAAGGGCGAGCGCCGCCACCTTGTCTGGGTCTCCTAGCAAATCCAGGCGCGCCGTTGCACGCTCGATGCTTCCGTCAGCCATGTAGGCTTCTGCAATCAAAGCGCGGTAGCGGTCTTTCATATCCGCACGCAGCTTAGAGGGAACAGTATTCACGTAACGAACGGGAATAACGATCCAACCCAATAACAGGCCAAGTGAAAATCCTAAGATCAGGGCAGTGAACAGGTACCAGGGGCCGCGATCGTCTCTCATGGCGCCGCCTCCACGGTTGGCAAAGCGCTTACCGCATCTGCCAGAGCCTGCATATATCCAACATCTATCGGCGCGTAACGCTGCCCTGCGCCGCTGTTTGGGTCTCCCAGGGCATAGGCAATTGCACGCCGTACAATCTCGGCCGGGCTGTCATCCCCTAATAAAGCGAGCCGGCGAACTGCTTGATCGAGATCGCCGTCCGCTTGATATACTTCAGCCACCATCAGGACATAATCGGCCTGATAATCTTGCCGGAGGGTATCCGGCGAGGTGTCTACGTACTCCCGCGGATTGATTTGCCAGGAGTAATATAACCCGGCGGCAATGCCAAAGGCCAATACGAAAAGAAATCTTAACCAACGTCCCATAAATTGAATTGTATCACTTGCTATGATAAAAGAAATCCTGTAGAATCATATTAAGCACTAATGTGGTGCAATCCTTAAGTACCCAGGAGGTCAACCAGCATGGAAGTAATCAAAGTTTCGGGCACCTCCCGCACTTCTGCTGTTGCGGGCGCAATTGCCGGGATTATCCGAGAGACGAAACGCGCGGAGGTTCAAGCGATAGGGGCCAGCGCTGTCAACCAGGCGGTCAAAGCCATTACCGTCGCCAAGGGCTATCTCACGCGCGACTCGCTGGAAATTACTTATACCAGTGAGTTTGTGGATGTGGAGATTGAGGATAAGGTTCGTACGGCAATTAAGTTTACGATCACACAGGTTTAGCGGTAAGGCAGTTTGGGCAGCAGGGTCGGGCCTTTTGCTATAGAGATTTAGGAACCAGAATTAAAATCTTGTTCTTACGCACTTCTTGATGGCGCAAGGCCCGACTCCAGCTTTGCCAAAATGGGTTCTGAGATCAGCAGGCCGTTTCATTGCTGAGTGACCATCTCTTGCAATTGTTGCCAGGTGTACACCCAGGCGATTTGATTCAAAAAGTTGGTGAGGGATGCGCTCTGGGCGCGCAGCTTGCGTACTGCCTCCCCTACCGGGTCGTTCCCGGCAGCGCCGCCTGGTTGGCTGGCGTAGGCGCCATAGAATGCGAAGTATGCCTGGTTAATTTTGCGGATGAGATAGCCGTGGGCTGCGAAAACCTTGCGTTGGTATTCCATGAAGGTTTCGGCTTCTTCGACCTTTCCCTCAGCTAACAGGTGGTCAACTGTCACGCGTACGCTGTGCATGTAAGCGTTGAATTGAAAGTCTGCTGGATGCATGGGTTCACTGCTGCGGCGCGTCTGATTCGTGTTGGAGTGAGGTGCAGCCGGTGGAGAGGGTGCTTTTTCTGGATAAAAGCGCTTGATTACTGCCGCGCCAATTTCAACGCCGGCAATGTCCGCGGTGGTTTCGTTGATGATGCGCAATGGAGGAGAGTTGAGATAACTGACTCCTAGTGGATGCAGCGTCAGGAAATTATGCACCCACTCATGAGACACCACCTCCATCAACCAGTTGACATCCCAGGTTTGCATTACCATGGTGGGGTATAAACCGATGCCGCCGATTCCAACAGCCAATGTTGAGACATTGCGCGCCTGATCAATCTCATCTTCTAAAATTTCCAATTGATCCACGGTTAAAGCTGGATCAAGTGAGATATTTTCGATTTGTTCAATCCGATCGCGCCGTGAGATCACCAGTCCCCAAGGCGGTTCAGTGGTGTGATATAAAACAGGCGGGATAGTTTGTCCACTCACCTCCAATCCCATATCGCTCACAACAGTGCTGATCTGTGACTGCACAATTGCTTCCGCCAGTGGGCCTAATTCGTCACGCCTGCGCGTCAATTCGGTAAATTCCTTGCGCAAGGCAATTGATTCAGCCTCAGGATCGGCCACTCGCGGATCGCTGTAGATTTGGTTAATCTGCTGCTGCTTGCGGAGACACTCCAATACCAGATCGAGATATTCTAAAACAATTTTCTGGCGAGCAGCTTCTGAAAGATATTCGCTGACGCCTAAAGAACCTTGCCCCCATTTGATGGCCAGCGCTTTGACTGTCCACCAGACGAAATCAAACTCTTGAGAACGTGTGAAAGCTCGAAGGTTGTCCAGTTCTGAAGCCGGCGCAGCGCTGTTGCTGGCGCCAAGGGTGAGAAGCAGTACTGCCAATACGATACTTATCTTTAGAATATGCGTGATGATACGCAAAAGAACGATGAAGCGCGACATAAGAAGATTGTACCATGCTATACTTGACATGGGCAAAAAGTACGTTTTCTGCTGTACAGAAAAAAAGCGTATTTTTTGCCGGTGTCAAGTATCAATCACGAAGCTTGAAGGTTGGCAAGTTTCTTTCGTCAACGGAGGATAGGGTGCTATGAATTTCTTGATCACCGGAGCGGCGGGTTTTTTGGGTGCAGCCTTAGCGAATCGCCTGGCCTGGGAAGGGCACCAGGTGCGCGGTTTGGATGATCTTTCCACGGGAGATGTGACGGCGCTCTCACCTGATGTGTTATTTACACGCGGCGATGTAAACGATCGTCCGAAGTTATGGACTCTTTTGCAAGACGTGGATTGTGTATATCATCTGGCTGCGCGAGTTTCTGTGCCAGAGAGTGTGATGTATCCGCGCGAATATAATGCGGTGAACGTTGGCGGTGTGGTCAGTCTGATGGAGGCCATGCGCGATGTGGGTGTCCGGCGTGTGGTGCTGATTTCTTCAGGCGCGGTTTATGGCGATCAGGGTGTACAGCCGTTGAAAGAAAGCGCCATCCCTGACCCGCGCTCTCCTTATGCGGTCTCGAAACTGGCGGCGGAGTATTATGTGCGTACGATTGGCTCGTTATGGGGCATTGAAACGGTCAGTTTGCGCGTCTTCAATGCCTACGGCCCGGGCCAGCGTCTGTCAGTCTCCAACCCCCCCGTCATTCCCAATTTTTTGCGCCAGGCCACCCATCATGGAACATTGGTCATTCACGGAAAAGGACAGCAGACTCGCGATTATGTTTACCTGGATGATGTGGTGGAGGCGATGGTGGCGGCTTCGACGGCGCCCAATCTGAATACCCTTGTCATCAATGTGGGCAGTGGGGTTGAGACCAGCATTCGTGAATTGATTCGCATTGTGACAGAAGTATGTGGAACAGCGGCGGAAATTATGGAAAACCCGCGCAGCAGTCCCGGCGTTTCGCGCATGTGTGCGGACTTGCAACTGGCGCGCGAAAAACTGGGCTACCAACCGCGTGTGAAACTGAGCGATGGCTTGCGGCTGACGCTTGAAAAAGACGCGCGTTTTCGTCGCCCGGCAGCCAGGCCGGGTTAGAAAGGGTTTAGTAACCAGAATTTTATAATGGTCTGATGTAAACGTTTGCCCATCGAGATAGGGGACTGAACTCGTAAATCGTCAGGCGGCGGGGGAATGATCAAGATGGCGCTGGCGGCGACCGGCTGTTTCAGGCCGCGCTCGTCTTCGAGGTAAAGCTGTCCGCTGCTCGTACCATGCCCGGAGAAATGGACGATATGCGGCTTGTGGCGCAGCAGGGCATCGGAAAGATCGGCGCGGCGCACTGCCAGTTCGGGGATGAGTTGAATCGTGGCGGCATGTTTGGAGGCGCGAATGCGCTCCTGGATGGTGCGGATTTCTTCGTCCAGCCTCAGGCGGCTGGTGTCCTGCGGATTGGCGGCGAGGAAGAGAATTGAGAGTTTATCCATTTTTAACCTATCACCCTCGCATTCGGATGGCGTACACACTCCAACACCTGGTCATTGCTGGATGCCCGCCGGGCGTAGCTCGGATATCTTATTCAGATGGCGGATGCCAATCGCGCGCAATCCATAATGCACGCGCCTCAACCAGGTATTCATTGTTCAACCGTAAGATCAACACTGTGGCGCGTCCGGTCGGTGTCAGGCCAATCACGTGTGTACCCCCATTTGCCCACGCGAAATGATCCTTCCAGAGATGGAGGCGTGGGTGGAACAGTGCGACTAAAGTTCCTGTGATCGGATCCAGCCCGTGCGTTTTCGCGCCTTTGTATTCATTGCAGCGATAACAAGCAGCGCAGAGATTGTCTGGATCATCCCCTCCTCCCAATGCACGCGGGGCAATATGGTCAATCACCAGAGGCATGCCAATCACTTGCTGGGCGGTCAGGCAATATTCGCAACGATGATTTGCCCGCGCGACTACTTGCTGGCGTATTGGAGCGGATAATGCGGACATCCTTACTCCAGAGGCAGTTCTTCTAATCGAGGAATAGCAACCCCGCGCCAACGCAGGATAGCCCAGGCGTAAGCTTTGCGCAGCATGAACCGATCGGCTGCCAGGCGCAGGTTCGCTAATTCCTGACGTTCTTCCGGCGTGATCAGGCCCTCGCTGTTTTTCTCCAACAAAGCCTGATGTCGTTCTTGTTGGGCGCGCAGAATTGGGTCCTGCGCAACTTTCTTTAGTTTTGGAATCGGAAGGGTCTGTAAAACCAATAGTTCGTTTTGCATCTCTGGAGGCGCGTTTTCTATCGAGGGCGGAAGATTGCCCTCGATACTTTGTTGAA
>CAIQJJ010000235.1 GCA_903872065.1 uncultured Anaerolineales bacterium
AGGCGCTTAAAGGTCAATACGGCTGAACCGTTCAAAAAATCGCGTGGGACAACGACCAGAACGCCCTCAATCGCTGCCAGTTGTTCCAGCGAGTCGTTCGTGATCAGGGTTTGGGTTGTCCCGCTTCCGCCGCCTGTCTTGCTGGCCGTCAATGGGGCGCCGCCGCCATCGCCATAATTGGGCATAACTTGAATCTGGCTCAGGTCGCCGATGCCGTAAAGCTGTTCAGTGGCGTTTTTTTGCAGGCCGAACGCCAGCGAAACCAATATGACCACAGCAGCGGTGCCGATGACCACCCCGATCGCCGTCAAGGCCACACGCGCCTTGCGTCGGCCGAGATTGTCAAAGATCAAAGCAAGTAGATCCAAAAGGCTCATCAAGGGCCTTTCAAAGGCGGGACGATCTCGCTGCTATTGGGAGCGCTTTCGCCGGAATCTGGTATGGGGAGCGGCGCATCGCCATCATTGGCTGGCAGAGCGCTGTCCAGGCCGATCAGCCCTAAGAAGAAGCGCCAGGCTTTTTGTGTGAGTGTTTCCTCAAACGCTGGCGTAGGGTTAACGATCTCGCCGCCGCCCATCTCACCCTCGCCTGGCGTTGGCTCAAGCGGCGCGGCTTCGAGAACCTCCAGCGCCAGCGTTTTTACAATCTCTTGGGGTTGGTTAAAATCGTCCGTGTAGGCCACCCGCACGATGATTTCTAGCGGTCCAGACTGATTTGGGATTACCGTGGAGTCCAGGGTAAAATAGCCGCCCGGATCCAGCGAACCGACCAAGATGGTGTTGTTCATGACCTGACCACCGTTTGATTCGACGGTCATATTGCCCATCACGGCGGTAGTCTTGCCCAGATTGACGATTTGCAGCGGCAGCGCGCCGGGCTGATTGGTATACAACATGCCAGGATCTTGATAGAAATTGATGTCCATTTTAGGCAGGCGATAGACCAGCAGCGTGATCACCTGGTCATCGCTGACTTGGTTGCCGCGTTCATCCAGGTAGATAAAAGTGATGCGCAGCGGGTATGCCCCTGGATTGGTGGCGACATTGACGATCAAGGATTGACTGGCGGTGATCTTGCCTCCCACTGGGATGATCCCCAGCGATTGCACATTGGAGGTTCCCAATGGGGCAAAATTGGTGAAGTCTCCGCTGCTGCCGGAGATGCCTCCCGTCTGGCCAGCCTCCTGTGTGCCGCTGGAGCTGGTAGTACTGCCCCCACCGACGATCATGGTAACGCGCCGCGCCTCGCCGCTGCCCAGGTTTTCTACATCTAATTGCAAGTTGAATTGCGTTCCAGGTTCCAGCGGATTGACATCGCTGCGGTAAGTGGTAATCACCAGTTGCCCGCGCGGGATGGGGGCATTGGTTGGCGTGGGGGTGATAGTGGGTGTGGGCGTGGGGGTATAGTAAGTGTATTTGGGTTGGTTGATTGAGAAGGTCAGGTTGAAATTGGTGGAATAACCCAAACCGTTCTGATCGGTGTAGGCGATGTTGAGCGCCAGTTCGGCCAGCGACTTGCCCCACAAATCGCTCACTGCGGTTAATGGTTGGCTGACGCTGGCATGGTTGCCAGGAGCGATATCTCCCACTACAATCACACCGCCGGTACTGCGCGGTTGAAGATCACCGGGGGTGAAGGTTAGAACCACATTGTAGGCGTAGTGCTGACCTGAGTTATACAGGTTGATGGTCAAGTTCGAATCACTGCCAGCTGTGACCGACCCGGTGTCCAGACTGTAGGATTGGATAATCACCAGCGGGCGGCCATATTCTTCGCGGGTTGCGGAGGGGGGCAGAGAGGGGGACGGAGATGGTGTTTCGTCCTGAGCCGCGGCTGGCGACTGGGAGAAGAACAGTCCGCTCAACAGGGCGATCAGGCACAAGGGCAGGAGAATCGATTTCATAGATTTCATGTTTTACACCCCTTGCGGGATTGACAGACCAGGGGAAGACGTCATCTGTACGGTCATTTCCTGGATTTGTTGATTCATTTTTTGCAGGGCGGTGTTGTATTCGGCCTCGCTCACCACGCGTCCATCCAGCAGATAAACGCGGTGAGTGGCGAAACCGAGCATGCGCGAGTCGTGTGTGACCACCAACACGGTTCGCCCGCTTTTGTGCAGATCAGAGAGCAGGTGCATGATGCCGATGCCACTCGAAGTATCCAGGTTGCCGGTCGGTTCATCGGCCAGGATCAGTTGCGGGTTGTTAACCAGCGCTCGAGCCACTGCTACGCGCTGCTGCTGGCCGCCCGAAAGTTCCATCGGCTTGTGGTGCGCCCGTTCCTTCAGCCCCACTTGTTCTAGCAGCTCACTGGCGCGTTTCTGGCGTTGGCGGTGTGGAATGTTGGCAAAACGCAGTGGGAAAGCGATGTTTTCCAGGGCGTTCATGCTCTGCACCAGGTTGAAAGACTGGAAGACGAAACCCACCGTGCGGCGACGAAAAATGGCCAGTTGGTTTTCGTCCAACGTATCAATACACTGTCCATTGACCTCAATACGCCCGGCGGTCGGACGATCCAACCCGCCTACCAGGTACAGCATTGTGCTTTTGCCTGACCCGGAGGGTCCCATAACCACGGTGAAGGTATTCTCTTCCAGTTCCAGGTCAATGCCATCCAGGGCGCGCACGATCACCCCGCCTCCCATGGCATAGATTTTCTGCAGGCCAGAGATGTGGAGAAATGCCCTCATTTGGACTAAAAGAAAAACGGTCGGGTGATGGTCAGGTTGCCCAAGCCGGCGCTTAGATATCCCACAAATGCTTGCGCCAGGAGCGCCAGAGCAATGGTCAGCAACACCCCAAAAACGGCTTTGCCGGTGGACAGGCTGCTGCTCGCTCGCACACCGATCAAGATCAGTGCAATGTACCAGATCAGATAGATGTCTACCAGAGCTAACAGTTGCGCCAAAAACTGGATCCATACCCCTTCGCCGGCGGGAGTAAATCCGGAAAGACCCGCCGATCGGATCAATTGATGGGTGATCAACAAATAGACCACCCGCACCATGTCGCGCACTGCCCAAGCCACGCCCGCCCAAGCGACGATATTGGAGGCGGCGCTGCTGCCGCGCCCACCCAACAGCGTGAGCGCCAGGTGCAGCATGCCTCCTATCAGTAACCAGCCAATCCAGATGCCGAACAGGCTGCCCAATGCCGGCAGCACATACATGAAGACCGGCCCTTGCATGGCCTGTAAACTCTGCATCATTTGCTGCTGCTGTTCAGGGGTGTAATACTCCCAACCAGTAGGCAATGGTAGTTCGCCAGCCGCAGCCGCCTGTTGTTTCAGCCAACCGGTTGTCGCCACATAGAGCAAGGTGGTGACGGTTAACAATAACATCGGCGTCAACCACAAGTTCCCGCTCTGCATCGTGATCTTGGCGAATATTTTGCGCGGCTTAAAGATTACTTCACCGATCCAACCAAATTGAAAACGGCCAACAGGTTCCAGAGAGGATATGGTAACTTCGCTCATATCGTTTAATTTTACCATTTTAAAAAGAAAACGCCCCTGTTTTCGCAGGGACGTTTTCTTTTATTGCACCACTAAAAGCTTATGCCTTGACAATGCACTCAACGGGGCAAACCGCGACGCACTGAGGGGAGTCAAAGTGGCTCACACACTCGACACAAGTGGCCGCATCAATGATGTAGATGGGGGTGTCCTCGGTAATCGAGTTGGTTGGGCACTCTGGCAAGCAAGCCCCGCAAGCAATGCAATCGTCGTTAATTTTCATCGCCATAGTTGTTACTCCTAAGACAAGATCGTAGAATAAGTCTGACTATAGTGCTATGTTAAGCGAACCACTTTCACATGTCAAATGACAAAGATCATGGTTTCACATGACAGACGTTATTCTACCACGTTTGCTTTCGCTTGCCTGGCCGGTGGTACAATTCTTCATTATTCCCTAACGATCCCCCCTTTTCTTATGTCTCCTTTTACCCACGAACTCAACTTTACTCAGGTCTACCGCGACCACATCCACGATCATCCCGCCCTGCGCGAGGCCTATTGTTTACAGGCGCAGTTCCCCCTGCTCTTTGAGCCGATCCGTCCAGGCGATCGCTTCGCGGGACGGATCAGCTATCGCCCGGTTGGTTTTGGCCTCGAATTGGCCTCCGGCGGCCCAGGGTTTTATTGCCATATCGATCAGATTACACCTCGCCTGGCCGAACTGCCGGAGGCGGAGCGCGCTGCGGTGGAAGACATGATCGCTTTTTGGCGAGCGGAAGCCACTATTGATGGCAAGTTGATTGCCCACCTGCCGGCGGATTTGCTGGCTGCCACCTCGAATCGTATTGCCGATATGGGCGGACGCCTCGCCGGGGCGGTGTTGGACTTTGCCAAACTACTGCGTCTGGGGCTACCCGGCCTGCGCGCCGAGATTGCTGCGGCGGAGGCAGAGCATGTCGAGTATGATTTGCCGCTCTATCAAGGAATGCGCCTGGCGCTTGATCTGCTGGATGAGATTTGCCTGGCCTATGCTCGCCAGGCGCGTCAGATGGCTGCCCAGGCAGTGGATGAATTCGGTGAGAGCGAACTGCTGACGATGGCGGCTATTTTGGAGAAACTTCCCACCCAGAGGCCGACCACCTTTCGCGAGGCGCTGCAGTTGCACTGGATCTACGCGTTGATTTCGGGAGTGGTCAATTATGGGCGTATGGATGTCGCTCTGGGTGATTTCCTGGCGCGCGATCTGGATCAAAGTCTGTTAAGCGAAGCTGGTGCGCTGGCGCTGCTGCAATCCTTGTGGCAGATGATGGCTGACCGTAAGATTATTTTCAATGGGCGCGTCTTTATTGGTGGGATGGGAAGGCCAAATGTCGCCAGTGCGGACCGTTTTGCCATGCTGGCGATGGAGGCGACGCGCACGGTGATTGAGATCGAACCGCAGCTCACTCTGCGCATTTATGCTGACCTCAACCCGTCGTTGATGGAAAAGGCCCTGCAGGTGATCGGCGAGGGGCGTACTTTCCCGATGCTTTTCAATGATGAGGTCAATACCCCAGCGGTGGCGTGTGGATTTCGCGTCCCACGAGAAGTCGCGAAGCATTATCTGCCTTATGGCTGCGGCGAATACGCCTTAGAAGGGCTTAGTTTTGGTTCGCCCAACTGCGGCTTCAATTTGCTTAAGGCGCTCGAAGTCACGCTGCACCAAGGCAAAGACGCTCTGACCGGCGAGGTCATCGGGCTGAACCTGGGGACGCTAGATGATTTTAAGACTTATGAAGACTTGTGGGCGGCCTACAAACGGCAGGTCGAATATCACGTCGAGAAACTGGCTGAGCGTCATCGCCTGGAATACGAGGCGGAGGCTGGATCGGCAGCTTTTCTTTATATCAGCATGTTGTACAATGACTGCATCGCGCGCGGAAAATCCGTGGTTGGCGGTGGTGTGCGCTACCAGGGCGGTGTGGTCGAGACTTTCGGCATGATCAACACCGGCGATAGCCTGGCTGCTATCAAGAAACTGGTGTATGATGAGCAGCGTCTCTCCCTTGCTCAATTGGTGGCTGCTCTGGACGCCGACTTTCAGGGTTGTGAACGTGAGCGCCGCCTGATGTTGAATGTCCCCAAATATGGTAACGATGAGGATGGGGTGGACGCGATTGTCCAGGCGGTCAGCGACCATGTGGCGCAGTATACCTATGCCCAGGCGGAGCGCGTCGGCTTTCACTATTTTTTGATCGTCAATATCAACAATTACGCGAACGTCACATTTGGGCAGCAGACGGCTGCCTCGGCTGAGGGCCGCCACAGCGGCGCGCCGTTGGCCAATGGCAATACACCCACCGCCGGTAACGATCACAGCGGCGTCACAGCATTCTTGAATTCGATTGTCAAACTCGATTCGAGCTATCATGCTGGTTATACTCACAATATGAAGTTCAGCAAATCCCTTTTCACCGAAGACCGACCCAAACTGGAGGCGCTGCTCAATACCTACTTTGCCAATGGCGGGTCGCAGGCAATGATCACAGTCGTCAGCCGCGGCGATCTGGAAGCGGCGCTGCGCGAGCCAGAAAAATATCGCAGCCTGATGGTGCGTGTAGGTGGGTTCAGCGCCCGTTTTGTAGAATTGTCCCCCGCCGTGCAGAACGACCTGATCAACCGCACTCTGTATTAATTTTTTGATCGCCGAGTTAGCCAATTTGAGAATCACCGCTTGACAAAAGGAAAAAAACGATTAAAATATAGAAAATTACGAAAAATTCACAAAAATAACGATTTTTTCAGGAGAAAAGCTGATGTTAATCGAATTCAGCGTCGGCAACTTTGGCCCCTTCAAAGAAAAAGCAACCCTCAGCCTGATCGCAGCAAAAATACGCTCAAAAGACAAACAAATTGACGAAGATCACGTCATCCAGATTGATGACGACCTGGGCTTACTGCGCAGCGCCGCAGTGTATGGGGCCAACGCCAGCGGCAAGAGCAAACTCGTCGCCGCCGCAGCTTTCATGCGCCGCTGGGTGCGAGAGTCCTTTGCATCTTCTCCTACCGACGCCAACATCCCGGTTGAACCGTTTCGCCTGAGCACCGAGACCGAAAACCAACCCTCATTTTTTGAAATCGTATTTTTGTTAGAAAAACAACAATACCGTTATGGCTTCGTGGCCGACCGCGCCCGCATCCACAGCGAATGGCTGTATGCCATACCGGCTGTACATGAGATCAAATTGTTCGAGAGAGAAGATCAACAAATTATACCCAACGCCAGCCAGCCATTGGCGAAGGAATTTCGCGCCATCGAAAAAATGCTCAAAAAAATCAATCCTGAGCATCCCCTGCGTCCCAACACCCTCTTTCTTTCAGTGGCGGCGCAAAATAATGGCCCCACTGCCCAGAAGGTTTTCAAATGGTTTTCCCAAATGCGTTTCATGTCTGGGTTAAGCGATTATGGATTTCGCAATTTCACGCTCGAAATGTTTGAGAACCCAAGCCAAAAAGCGCAAATTATCGAACTGGTGCACGCTTTAGATGTTGACATCGAAGATATCCTCGTGCGCCGAAAAACCAAAGAAGAAACCCTGGCCGAAATACCCGAAGAAATCCGCGGCGTCCTTTCGCAAATTGCAACCGGCGCAGCATACGAAATCACCACCCAACACTACAAACGCAATGCCCAAGGCGAGATAGTGCGCTACGAAACCCTGGATATGGATATCCATGAATCGGCAGGTACACAGAAGCTTTTCTTCATGGTCGGGCCAATCATTGATACCTTATCCCGCGGGCGAGTGCTGTGGGTAGATGAGATGGAAGCGCGCTTGCATCCCAAAATGACTGATGCCATCGTCAACTTGTTCAACTCCCCGGCGACCAATCCTCATAACGCCCAACTGATCTTCACCACACATGATACCAACCTGCTCAACGTTCGCAAAATGCGCCGCGACCAGATCTGGTTTATCGAAAAAGATCGCATGGCGGCCAGCCTGCTATACTCGTTGGTGGAGTTCAAAATTCGCAATGACGATGCCTCGCTCGAACAAGATTACATAGATGGGCGTTATGGCGCCATTCCTCACTTGGGCGAGCTGCACGCCGCTTACGAGGTAGAGACCGTATGAGTTCACATCCGTATGAAAGGGGCGGCAAACGCACTTCCGGCAGCCGAACCGGCATCGGGCGATTGGACTATGCCCAGACTTTTTTGATCGTTTGTGAGGGCGAACGCACCGAGCCGAATTATTTCCGCGCGTTTCGCATGGCGGGCGATGTGCGCAGGATTAAGGTAGAAGGCGGAGGCTATAACACGTTGCGGTTGGTGGAGTGGGCTATCGAACTGGCCGGCGAGTCAGATTATGACCAGGTGTGGTGCGTGTTTGATCGCGACGCATTCCCCGTGGAAGCGTTCAACAATGCGCTCAAGCTGGCGAAGCAAAAGGGCATTCAGACAGCTTATTCCAACGAAGCTTTTGAGTTGTGGTATCTGCTGCATTACCACTATTACCACACGGGGATCGCACGGCAAGCGTATTGCGAAAAGTTGGATGCCCTGTTAGGACGGAAATATCAGAAGAATGACCGCGCCATTTATCAGCAACTGCTCCTCCGACAGGCAGAGGCGATTCGCAATGCGCGCCGCCTGTTGGCCGAATATGATCCGCCTGACCCGGCGCGTGATAACCCCTCGACTACGGTTTTCCGGCTGGTTGAAGAACTCAACCGTTATGCGCCGGAAAATTTGCGCCGTATGAGAGGTTAGGAATGGGTGGCGTGAATCCAAATTCTATTCGCTTAACCCAACAGACCCTCAATCGCTGCCTTGCGGAAGTAATCGCGGAACGCGGCGGTTTCATCGAGCAGTTTTTTTAACCCCTGATGCAGTCTCTCGGCGGATGCTGCGTTGCCGGGCGTTTGTTGGCCGCGGCTGAGGCAGACTTTCTCCTCCTCCGCGAGCGAGAAGGCGATCTCGCCGCGCTCGGCCAGCCATTCCAGCCCAAGGCGGACTGCTGTCTTGCGCTGCCCGGTCGCCGCCGCCAGCCAGCTCAGGTCGGTTTGCCCAGCTTGCTGGTTTTGTACATATTTCGCCAGCCCCGCCAGCCGTCTTAAAAAGGAGTTGATGTCGCTCTCGACGGGGTCTCGCGCGAACAGGTAGACCGTCTGCGGGGCGACGCGCTGCAGGGCGGTGTTCAGTTCGGCGCGCCCGGTCGGGGTCGTCCAGATGACCAGGCGCGGGGCGGCGATCAGTTCCTGGCGCGTGTGACCAGAGACGCCGGCCTTCTCCAGGCGCTCTTTGGCATCCGCCTCGCGCCATACTTGCAGCGAGGGGTCTTGTTCCAGCAGGTGCTTGAGCGCCGCCAGCGGCTGGGCGCTCTGACGATAGTCCTGCACCACAAGCGGCGGGAAAAGGCTTTCTTGCAGGCCCTCAATCGCCGGCAGCGCCCGCCCATCCACCCACTCCACCTGCACCTCGCGCAGCCCGCGGTAATTGCTGGCATGTACAGTGAAGGCCAGGTCGAAGCGCCCTTGCGGCAGTGGCAGTCCTACGCCCTGCCACCACAGCACTTTGCTGCGATTGCCGGCTTCGTCTTCGACGATCAATTGCAGGTGTTCGGCAGTGCGCCCGACCGGGGCATGGCTCTTGATCTTCAAATTGCGCGCCGCCAGGACGAGCGGCGGATTGCCGGGGCCAAAGGGGGCCAGGCGCTGCAAGTCTTCGACCAATTCCAGCGATAACTCGTTCAGGGTGAGGTAACCATCCAGTTGGAGAGTGGTCTCCACCTCCTGGCGGAATCCCAGGCGGCGAAAGGAGCGTTCCAGTCCGCGCAGCAAGGCGGGGATGTTTTCGGGGCGGATGGCAAAGCCGGCCGCCATGGGGTGACCGCCGAAGTTTTCCAGCAGATTGCGTTGATCGGCGAGCAGCGCTGTGATGTTGACGCCCTCGACCGAGCGCGCCGATCCGCGTCCGACTACGCCGGGTGGACAAGAAATCAGGATCACCGGGCGATGATAGTGATCCACCAGGCGGCTGGCGACGATCCCGATCACCCCCGCCGGCCAGGCTGGCTGCGATAGAACCAGCACGGGCGATTCCAGCAGCTCTGGCTCTCGTTCGATCTGCGCCTGGGCAGCTTGAAAGACCTGGCTGGTGAGCAGTTGGCGACGGCTGTTCAGGTCTTCGAGGGTGTAGGCTAACACACGGGCGCGTCTTAGATCCTGGGTGGTCAGCAGTTCTACACAGAGATTGGCATCCGCCAGGCGTCCCAGGGCGTTCAGGCGCGGCCCCAGACCAAACCCGATGTGCGTCTCGCTCAACCAGGCGGGTTTAATATCGGCGGATTCGAGCATGGATTGCAATCCCACGCGCAGCCCCGCCTTGCGCCAGGTGGGTGATGAAGGATCCTCCGCCTCGGTCTGACGCAAAATTTCCAACCCGCGCTGCACCAGGTAGCGCGCCTCGCCGGTCTGGATCGCTACGTCCGCCACGATGCCCAGGGCGGCCAGGTCGGCGTGCTTGAGCGCCTCGCCGGCGCGCCCAAAACGTTGGTAGAGCGCCTCGGCCAGTTTGTAAGCCACGCCTACGCCGGGCAGTGTGCTTAAAGGATGCTGGCCGGCGGAGTTGCTCTGCCCGATCCGCTTGGGATTGACCACTGCCAATGCATCTGGCAGTTTCTCCGGCAGGTCATGGTGATCGGTGATCAGAAAATCCACGCCTTTGGAGCGGGCAAAATCCGCGGCGGCGTGGGAACTGACGCCAGTATCGCAAGTCAGGATCAACTGCGTGCCCTGTTCGATGAACTGCGTTAACACCGGCAGGTTGACGCCATGCGACTCGGTCTCGCGCACCGGGATGTGATAGATAACCTTGCCCCCTAATTCTTGCAGGGTTTGCACCAGCAGGGCGGTAGAGGTCTGTCCATCCACGTCGAAATCGCCCCACACACAGATTGTCTCGCCGCTCTGGATGGCCTTGACCAGGCGTTCGACAGCGATCTCCAGATCGGGCAGTTCCTCCGGCGCGCATGGCGTGTAGTCATCGGGTGAGAGAAAGGCGCGCGCCGCGGCCGGGTCGCTGATCCCGCGCTGCTGCAAAACCTGGGCGACGAGTGGGTGGCCGCCGACCGCCGCCGACAGCGCCGGCGCAGGAGAAAGGGAGGGGGGTTCGAGCCAGTTACGCATTGGCCTCCTCAAAACGCGATCTCAGCAATTTGCTCAAAATCAAACTCAGACGCGCTGGCAAAAGCGCTACTCTCCTCGTCATCCTGCGCATCGCCTTGCTCGTTCTCAGCGCCAGGCCTGCCGCAGAGTGAACGGTAGGTGCAGAACTGGCAGCGCCGCGCATCAGTTGTCAGAGGAAAGACCGCCTGGCCGGAAAGAGCGGCCTGGTTGGCGTTCTCCGCCTCGCTGAGTTGGACGATCTCGGTGATCAGTCTGCGCATCTCGGTTTCATCCCTGGCATATTGGGCGCGGCTGTAAGGGATGTGTTCCGGCGCTTGCGGCTCGCCGGCGAACCAGTAGATCATTTCGATCTGCTCGGGCGGGATCTGCGCCTCCTGGCGCGGCGGGGTTAAGAATCGTCCGCCGGCCCGAGCCAGCAGGTAGAGATACAAGCGAGTTTGCATACGCTCCAGCAGCCTTTGGCGGGTGGATGGCTTTTGCGACGTTTTCCAGTCGTAGATGACGGCGCGTCTTTTCTCGGCGCTTTGGGTGGGCAGGATGAGCAGCAGATCGTACTTGGCCAGCAGGCGATAGGGCTGAGGCGGCGTGGTTGCGGCGTTTAAGGGAGCGGAGAGGACTGCTTCGGGATAAAACGCTGCCGCGCCATCCTCCAGCGGCAGATTGGCGGCGAATTGCAGATAGTTTTGCCACCACTGGCCGAACTGCCCCGCCTCGGCTGAGATGGACTCAGCCGCCGCGACGAACGAGTCCAGGCGCGCGGCCGGGATGCCAAGCAGATGCTGCTGGATCAGGCGGTGGAACTGCGCCCCCTGCTGCATGGCGCGTTCATTTTCTATTTGCTGCGTCTGCGCCGGCCAGGCGACTTTGAGCAGGTAGCGAAGCTGAAAGCGGCGTTTGCAATCCAGGAAATCTTGCAAACTGCTTTGGCTGAATTGAAAATCATGCGCGAGAGCCACAGTACTCCTCCCAAAAAGATTGCAGAGCCACCAGGGGAATGGCCGGTTGGTGGCTGCCGTCTCGCCCGCTGTTCCAGGTGATCACCAGTTCTTTGCGGGCGCGCGTGATGCCGACGAACAACAGGCGCAGCCGCTCGGCGATGTAATCCAGCCTTCCTTGATGAGAGGCTTTTCCCTCTTCATAGAAGGCGTATTCGTCCGGCGAGAACAAGGATGCCAACTGCTGCATGGCCTCGGCTTCCAGGTTCAGGCGGTCGCGCACATACCTTAGTTCGCCGATGAATTGATCGTCGGGGAAGGAAGGGAAGTCATAAGTATTGACTGACATCAAATAAACCCGATCCCATTCCAACCCTTTCGCTTTGTGGATGGTGGAGATCAGCGGCTTGCCTTTGTGATGGTCGGGGTTGAAGGCGGTGTCGTCCTCGCTGAATCCGGTGAAACGCCGCTCGTTGCGGGCGATGACGGCGATCTCTTGGGTCATCTCGGGCAGACGCCAGCCGGGGTTGGCCACGCTGGCGCGGCGCAGCAGGATGGCCAGGTTGTGCGCAATGGCCAGGTCGGTGGGTTGTGTGAACAGGTCTTGCGCCAGGCTCAACACCAACTGATCAACTGGCAGCAGCGCCATTCCCTGCCAGCGCCGCGCCAGGCTGCGGAAGCTTTCCAGCTCGGTCGCGATTTCCTCATCGCTTAATTCCAGTTCGGCCAGCCAGTCGAATTCGGCGGAGGGATAGAGATAGTCTTCGACGCGCCGGCACTTGCGCAGCAGGGTGGAGACTTTTTCCAGGCGTTCCCTGGCGCGGCTGCCGGCCTCGCCTTCGGCGCTGCGATCGGCGCGCCGCCAGACCTGGTAAGCGGTGGACAGCTTGCTGGAGGATTGCGGCTCGGCCAGGTAATTCAGCAGGTTGGCCAGCGCCCCAGAGGCCATGCGTGTGGCGTTGGTGCTGCGCAAATTTTCAATGTACTCGATCTTGCGCTTCTTGAGCGCCTCGGCCACCTCGAAGCCGCGCCTGTTGCGCGGCGTTAAAATTGCCACGGTTTGGTCGCGATGATCGTCCAGCCAGTTAGCCAGCGAGTCGACGACCGCTTGCACTTCTTCGTCGGGGGTGAGTTTTTTGCGGATCAGGTGGATTTGCCTGGGATCATCGGGCGGGTTGGGCTGCGGGTCGCCTGGCGGCGTGGGTTCGATCAATGGCAGATTCAGGGCGCGGCGGACTGCCGGGAAAGGATGCTCTGTTTGCGTCCAGGTGATCAGGTGGTTGGCCAGCGCCAGGATGCTGCGCGTCGATCTCCCGGAGTTGGGCAGGTCGCGCTTTCGCACGCCGGGTTGATTAAGAAAAGAGATCAAAAATTGCGGGCTGGCAGTGGTGAAGGTTTCGTAGATCGCCTGGTTGGGGTCGCCCACGCGCACCCAATTGCCATGCGGGCCGGTCAGCAGCTTGAGAATTTCCTCTTGCAGGCGGCTGCTGTCCTGCGCTTCATCTTCCAGGATATAGGGCCACAAGGAGCGCAGCCGTTTGAGCAGATTTTCGTCTGTTTGCAGCGCTTGCAGCGCCAGGCGGATCAGGTCGTCAAAATCTACCGCCCCGCGGTAGGCCAGGGCGTGTTCGTAATCGGCGTAGATCGCCAGGCCCATTTGGGTCAGGGCGAGCGCCGCCGATGCGCTGCGGCCGGCAGCGCGGGCGGCGCTTGCCAGGCGTTCTTGCAGCCTGGCCGGCGTAATCTGCTGATCTTTGGCGTAGCGGATGAAGTTTTGCGCCAGGCCCTCAACAATGTCGGGGAGCTTCTCGCGGCGCAGCCACTCGCGCTGCCCGTCATCCAGGTTGGGGTTGAAATAGTCATCCAGCGCATAGGGATTGCTGCGCAGCCAGGATGTCGCCGCCTCGGAGAGAATCTGATTGGCGACGCGCTCATCCACGATCTGGAAATCATCCGCCAGTCCCACCAACCCCGGACGCTCGCGCACGATGTCATGCGCCAGGCCATGGAGTGTGCGCACGCGGTAGCCGATATGCGGCAGCAGGCCAAATTCGCTGATGAAGCCATCCAGGCGTTTGCTAAAGTTATCTACCGCCGAGTTGACCAGCGTCACAATCAACACTTCCTGTTCATCTTCCAGCTTGCCGCGGGCGATCAGGCTGGCGGCCAGGAAGGAGAGCGTCTGAGTCTTGCCGCTGCCCGGCACCGCCGAGATGCCCATTTTGCCGCGTGTGTATTTCAACACCTCGCGCTGTTTGGGGCGCGGTTGAAAAGAGAACTGCGTTGCTGTTGGGTCACTCATAATCCCTCCTCATCCGATTCCCAGAAGAAGGCTTCTGGCGACTGCCGAGCGCTGCGGCGCAGGACGCGCTGGAGTACCTTGAGCAGTGGGCCTTTCTGTTCGTAGCCCTGTTCATTGAGATCGCTTGTCGCCAGGTAGACCTTGCCGCGGCAGCGGCGCAGCAGCCCCAGGCTCAGGCGGTAGAGCGCCTCGCGGTTCATTTCGATTTCATCGGCGTCGCTCCATACGATCTGTTCCGGCCATTGGCGGCTCAAGACATAAGGATGGGTCAGCGGTTGGTATAGACGCTCAAACCAACCGCTGCTGCCGACGTCCAACCAGAACTGGTAAGTGGCTGGGTGATTGCGCATCAGAAAGGTATAAGCCGGCGCCAGCAAAACCGCTTCAGCCGGGTCGTTTTGCCAGCTTTGGATGTACTGTGCGGCTACGATCCCATCCTGCACCATGGCAATGTACTCTTGTCCGGGCGATTTTTGTTTTTCGTGAGACTCATCTGCAGACGCATCTGCGTCCTCGGCCAGCAGCGGGGCAATTCCCCAGCGGAACTTGCGCGCTGATTCGATCAGATTGGCGGCTACTTCGCCGGCGCTGTAATTGGGCGGGTCGCTCTCGTAAGGATGGAAGCCATAGCCGGGCTGCGCCAACACCTCGTTAAACAGGCGGCTCAGGAAGATGTCCAACTCCTCCACCGGTTGGCGGCTGTATTCCTCCAACCAGGCGCGCAGATTGTCATAGCGCTGTCCGATCAGGTAAGTAATGCGTTCTTGCATTTCGGGCCGGATGCGCTCGAAGGGCGCCAGGCTGTGCTGTTGGCTGCTCACACGGTAGACGATCTCCACCAGGAGTTGGGCGCGCACCAGGTCCAGGCCGGCAATCGCCTGCAGCAGAGCATAGGCGACATCGAACTTGCTTGGAGACAGACCCCAATGCGGATGCGCCAGCAGGCTCAAGGTCAGCAGACACTGCGCCGCCGGCTCTTCGCGCAGGGCGCGCGAGGGGCGGTGCGAGCGGCTGGGGATGCCCAGGCTTTGCAGGCGATTGGTGAGCAAGAATCGCAGTGCATCGGGCAAGAAGGGTGCCAGGATGACGATTTCGCCCGGCGGCGCGTCTTCTTCGTTGACCAGCCGCCCCACCTCATTGGCAGTCCACTCCACCATCTTCGGGAAATAGCGTTCCCCGTGCTCCAGCCAGTTCTCCACCCTCGCTCCGGTGAAATTATCCTCGGCCTCAGCCTCTGCCGGCGCGCCTGGAATACGATGTAGGGCGGCCCCGATTTGCGCCCCGAATATCTCTAATCCGGCCGGCATCACCAGCGATTCGCTGAAGAAGAAGTGATCGTCGCAGGCGGCGCTCAGCCGGTAACCCGAAACCGGATCGGCGCCCAGAAAACGGCGGTAACTGGCTTCTGTATCGTAGATCAACAGGGCGGAGGTGAAATCTGGCAGCCATTCGGCGATCAGGTCGTGGGCGATCGGGGTGTCTTCCTCCACGTTATCCACGATCAGGTGACGGTAAACGCGCATTAGATACCTGCGACAGGCCGGCTGCGGCTTGAGATATTTGCGGAAAACCTCGATCTGGAGCGAGAAATCGAGCAGGTTGTGCGCCAGGCAGAAATCGCGAAAGCGGTTGGCGCAGTCCTGCACATCGTCATAGATGTAGCGCTGACTGGTTTCGCCCACCCAGGCGGCTTTCAGGCGGTCGCTGATCTCTGTATGGGGGAATCCCACCACCGCCGCCTTGTTTAAGTTATCTATGATCTGGCTGTACAGGCGGTGGCGTGAAATCGCGACTCCGTCGAAATAGCCCTGCTCGATCAGCGGCCTGACCAGGCGCGCCATCACATACTGCGCCGTTTCCAGCGTCAAAAACGTCGGCGGCCGGTCGGGGTAGGCAAAGCCGGCCTGTTCGGCGACCAGCGGCCAGAACAATTCCACCATACGCTGCGCCAGCCCGCCCACTGTCATCACGCTGACCGTTCCGCCGGCCAGCGGGGCCGGGGTTTCGCCGGCCGGAACCAGCGCCTCGAGGTAAGGCGCGGCGATGGTCCTTTGCGGGGTCAGCAGCAAGATCGAATCGGCGCGCGCCCCCTCTGCCAGGA
>CAIQJJ010000236.1 GCA_903872065.1 uncultured Anaerolineales bacterium
CTCTATGGGGCTGAACTGCCTTTTGTCGAACTGCGGGATATGCCCAATGAAGCCGTTCATTCACTGACATTGGTAGATACGCAGTCCTTAACGACGATTAAAGGGGTCAGTGGAGCAACCTGTGTGTATGTGGTAGACCATCACCCCCAACGCCCTGACCTGCCGCCGCATTGGACGGTAAGCAGTCAGTCGGTCGGCGCGACGACCACCCTTTTTGTCGAAGAACTACGCGATCGCGTTGAGGAGGATATTGGCGTCTTACAAGCGACATTGCTATTGTTAGGGATCTATGAAGATACCGGTTCGTTAACCTATTCGCGCACCACTGCGCGTGATTTACACGCCGCGGCCTATCTCCTGGAACATGGCGCCGATTTGCGCCTGGCGGTAGATTTTTTAAATCATCCCCTTTCCTTAGTGCAGCAAGAACTCTACGAGCAATTGCGCACATCTGCCCGGCATCATCGCATCCACGGCCATCTCATTGTGACTGCCTGTGGGGATGCCAACAATGTGGATGAAGAGCTTTCAACCATTGCTCACAAGCTGCGTGATTTGTTTGAGCCAGATGGGTTGTTTGTCTTAGTGAAGACGCATTCTGGCGTACAGTTAATTGCGCGTTCGACGACCGATCATATTGACGTTGCCGAGGTAGCGGCTTGCTTTGGCGGCGGTGGACACGAACGCGCCTCTGCGGCGTTGATTCGCGGCCGCCCGCTGCCCGAAGTTTGCGACGAACTGCTGCAAGTCTTGGCTGAAAAAGTTCGCCCGGCGGTTACAGTCGCGCAGATTATGTCCCGCCGTCCGCAGGTGCTTAGCCCCGGCGCAAGCGTTCATGAGGCGGCGCTAAAAATGCAGCGCTATGGTTACGAGGGCTATCCAGTGGTCAGCCAGGGCAAAGTGGTTGGCTTACTCACTCGTCGCGCGGTAGACCGCGCCATTGCCCACAAGCTTAATCTGACTGCCGCCAGTTTGATGAACGCCGGTGAAGTGACCGTCTTTTTGGACGACTCGATTGAACACTTGCAGCGCGTCATGACCGACACGGGCTGGGGACAGGTGCCAGTCCTTAACCCACAGACCGGTGAAATTGTTGGCATTGTCACGCGGACAGATTTGCTTAAGATGCTGTCGGGGATTCTGAACCGCCCCGCCAGAGGCGGCGCACACCCCAGCCTGGTGGATCGTCTTGCGGCGGCGGTTCCTCCAGCCCATTTACATCTTTTACACCAGGTAGCTGCAGTCGCTCACGATCAACATTTGGCCATCTATATCGTGGGTGGGTTTGTGCGCGATCTATTGCTTGACCGTCCTGGCCTCGACTTCGATATTGTGGTAGAAGGGGATGCGATTGCTCTGGCCCATGCCTTGTCGGCGCGTTATGGTGGGCGCGTCACCAGCCACAGTCGGTTTGGTACGGCAAAATGGCATCTTGTTGGGGTAAAGATGGAAGCTGCGGCTGACGACTCTCAGTTATCTGCTTTGCAAATGACCTCTTTAGATCTGATTTCTGCCCGCACTGAGTTTTATACTCATCCCACCGCTTTGCCAACTGTAGAACGGGGGAGTATCAAACTTGATTTGCACCGACGTGATTTCACCATTAATACCCTGGCGCTGCGCCTCGATGGCCGTCATTTTGGCGAGCTGCATGATTATTGGGGCGGCCTCAATGATTTGCGGCGCGGCCTGGTGCGCGTATTACACTCAATTTCATTTGTGGATGATCCGACGCGCATGCTGCGCGCAGTGCGTTTTGAGCAGCGCTTTGGCTTTTGTATTGAAAGCCGGACGCAGCAATTGCTGCAAGAAGCGCTGCCTCTGATTGGGCGTGTTTCTGGCGAGCGAGTACGACACGAATTGGATCACTTTCTTGATGAGCCGAAGGTTATTGACATGCTGGCGCGTTTGAATGAGGTAGGCGTGTTGAAAGTCATCCATCCAGATTTGATCTGGGACGCCTGGTTTCGCCAACGTTTGGAAAAATTGAACGAGTTTGATGCCGGAGAGTGGGGGCTGAGTGAGCATGTTCGCCGCCAGGCTTTAAAGCGCATCCTGGCTTATGGCTTGTGGGTGATCCGCCTGCCTCGCGACCGCGCCCAGGGATTGTTGGAGCGATTGATGCTGCCCAAAGACATGGCCATGGCATTTCTCGCTGCCGGCGTTCTGTATCATGAACTGCCCGCGTTGGCAAACCTTCCTCCTAGCCAGATCGTTGCCCGTTTTGACCCCCTCCCTCGCCTGGCTTTGGTCGCAGTTTCTCTTGCTGTGGATGATCTTCAGGGGCAAGAACTTCTTAAGGCCTATCTGACACGCTGGAGCCAGGTGCAGCCTGTAACCACGGGCAGCGATTTGCGCGCCCGCGGGGTGAAGCCTGGCCCCATGTATCGAGTCATTTTGGCATCTTTGCGCAATGCCTTGTTAGATGGCGCGATCACCTCTCCCGAATCCGAGGCAGAGTTCTTGGCCGATCTATTGGGGAGGCTTCAGGCGACAAAATGATGGTGCAAAATTTATCTGCAGCGCCCATTTCTTATGGCGTTCGACTGGCTTCTCAAAAAGACCTACCGGCTTTGGAATGGAATGGCGAGTATACCCATTTTCGCCGTATGTATGCCGATGTGTATCAGTTGGTTGAGAAAGGGGATGCGTTGATCTGGATCGCTGAATCGCCCGCCGTTGGACTGATTGGTCAGTTGTTTGTTTCGCTAAAAAGTGGGCGATCCGAACTATCAGATGGCAAAACTCGCGCCTATATCTACGCCTTTCGTGTCAAGCCAGCTTATCGGGGGCGAGGGGTGGGATCGCGTTTGATGGCAGTGGTAGAAATGGATCTACTTCGGCGCGGGTATTCCTGCGCTACCCTGAATGTGGCGCAAGAGAATATAGACGCTCGTCGTTTGTATGAACGCTTGGGTTATTACGTGACAGGCGCTGACCCGGGACGCTGGTCTTACGTGGATGAAAAAGGGCAGCGTCGCGAAGTCCACGAGCCAGCCTGGCGCATGAAAAAAGATTTAAAACGTTGAACCATCAGGCGCTGAAAATCAAATCCTCACGGCCTGAGAGACGGTTTTGAATATGCTCTACAACCACCTCCAGATGTTTGGGCTGGTTGACAAAATCCAGGTCATCTGACCTGATGGTGAGAATCGGGCATACATCGAAGCTCGCTAACCACTCCTCATAAAAAGAATCGAGCAAGGTGAGGTAGGCTGGCGTAATCCCCTTTTCAATCGCGCGCCCCCGGCTTTGGATGCGTTGCAGAAGCACAGGAACGGGCGCTTTAAGATAAATCAGCAGATCAGGCGGAGGCAGGTGATTCATGATCAGATCGAACACCCGGCGATAAGAAATATAATCGCGCTCATTTAAGTTATTCATCTGATGCAAAGCGCGGGCGAAAATATATGCGTCTTCAAAAATGCTTCGATCCAAAATAGCCGATTGAGGGGAATCACATAGCTCGAGATATTGGCGGCAGCGATGTCCTAAGAAAAAGATTTGCAAGTGAAATGACCAGGCGCGCATATCCGCGTAGAAATCTGGCAGATAAGGATTATCAGTTACAGACTCATAAGCTGACTCCCAGCCCAGCCGCGCTCCAATTCGTTCTGTAAGAGATGTTTTGCCAGCGCCAATATTCCCTGCAACTACAATGATTCGTTTGCTCATACGAGTCTCCATTTCTTAAGGTGAAGTATAATATATTTAGTCCATGTTGTAAGGGAGAGTAGCGCTCCAATATACCTGGCGTAGGCTCAAAGCTTTTTGGTTCACGAGGATCGCTTACGTTGTAACCCGCCAGCTATTGGAACCACTCTCCAAAATGTGCTCTTTTTTTGTGAGAATTTTAGAGGATTACGTGCCTGTCTCTGCTGTTAGCTCTCCCAAGAAGACTCCTGTTTTATGGGGCAGGTTATCGCGTTGGCTGGTGTTTGGCGGCTTGCAACGCCAGCTTATTGTGCCTTATGTACTTCTGACCCTGGTTTTGGCGGGAGGTGGGGTTTATATTGTCACTCGTCTGGTCGCGGCCAGTGTACGTGAACGCTTTGCCAACCGGATGCTTGACGCCAGCCAGGTAGCGGCGGATAATGTTGTCCGGCTTGAACAATTTCACCTTACACAAACGCGTTTGCTTGCCAATACGGGCAATGTTTGGCTGGAACTCCGCTCACGTAATGTTGATGCGCTTAAACTTTCAGTCTTCCCACTTGCTTTAAATGCTAATCTTGATTTGATCACTACCGTAGATATAGATGGTTATGAGATTGTTTCTTGGGCGCGTGATCCGGTCAGCAGCGCATATATTGAGAATAGCGGCCGTAGCTTTGAAGGTTTCGTACCTTTAGAAGATGCTTTGGCGGGCAAGTTAGATGCCGGTGGGGATAAGTTTGTTGGTCTGGTGGCAACCACTTTTGGGCCGGCTTTGGTGACTGTAGCGGGGGTTAAAGCTCCAGATGGCGGGATTGTGGGCGCTGTGATGGTTGGGACTTTGGTGGAGAATTTTCTTAATGATACCCAGCGCCAGGCTTTTTCCTACCTGGCTTTGCTCACCACTGAACCACAACTGATTTATACAACATTGCCCGATCCTACTGCTGCAGCCGAGACGCTGGAAGGAACCGCGTTATTAGCTGATCCGGCCGATGCGCGCACGTTTGACATAGACCTGTATGGCGCTCCCT
Organism: uncultured Anaerolineales bacterium; assembly: GCA_903872065.1. Classification (GTDB taxonomy): domain Bacteria; phylum Chloroflexota; class Anaerolineae; order Anaerolineales; family UBA4823; genus CAIQJJ01. Next base: position 4,689 of record CAIQJJ010000236.1, read on the forward strand.
ATCAAGTACTTTATGCGCCGTGGATTATGCGTAAGGAAACTTTAGGCTGGATAGGCGTGATCATGGAAAGCAACTATATTGTTGCTTCCGAATCGCAAAATCGAAATGCACTGAGTTTGATCTTCGCCGTTAGCACTCTGGGGGTGATTATCATTGGGTACCTGGTTGCACGTTATATTTCTGAACCCATTTTACGGCTTCGCACCATGTCTCAGGCGGTGGCATCTGGCAACTTGAATCAGACCATTCAGTTGGATCGCACCGACGAGATCGGTGAACTGGCCAATGCGTTTGATACCATGACCGATCACTTGCGGGAGCGTACTGCAGAAGCCGAGCGTCTTTATCAAGAAAGTATTCAGCGTAACAAAGAATTAGCTGAAATTAACGCTCGTTTGCAGGCCACTCAGTTACAATTGGTGCAGTCAGAAAAACTGGCCGCAATTGGACAGCTTACGGCCGGTATTGTACATGATGTCAAAAATCCATTGGCGGTGGTCAAAGGTTTGGCAGAGATTATGCAAGACGAACCGACCATCCCCGAAGAATTTCGCAAGGAGCTGCGTGTGATGCGTGAGAGCGCGGAAAAAGGGAATCGGATTGTATCGGATCTGCTTAAGTTTGCCCGCCAATCGGCGCCAGAAATGAAAGCGCAGGATATGCGTGAAACTGTGGAAGCAGCAATCCGCCTGACGACCTATCTGATCCGTGAAGCGCGCGTTCAATTGGTGAAGGAGATCCCCGAAAAGCCCATCTTTGCAAAATATGACGCCCAGCAAATTGAACAAGTGTTAATCAACATGATTCACAATGCTATCCATGCGATGCCTAATCGAGGTACGTTGCGTATTGGCCTGGTAGGTGATGATGATGCAGTGCGCATCAGCCTGGCGGACACCGGTACTGGCATTGCTCCAGAACACTTGAAGCGCATCTTTGACCCCTTTTTTACCACCAAGCCCGAAGGAAAAGGTACAGGATTGGGTCTGTCTGTGAGTTATGGTATTATTGCCAACCATCGAGGACGAATTGAAGTGCAAAGTGAACTGGGTAAAGGGACAACTTTTACAATTATCTTGCCTATAGAGCAAGTTGCTGTAAAATAAGAGTGAAGGGTACAGATATGGATAGAATACTGATTGTTGACGATGACGAAGCTTTATTGCATTTAATGACATTTGCCCTCAGACGCGAAGGGTTTCGGGTAGAAGGCGCTGTGAATGGTCTGGATGCTCTGGCGTTATTGCGCGCTCGTGGGCCATTTGTCGTGTTGGTAACAGATATGATGATGCCAGATATCAGTGGATTGGAACTGCTGCGTGAAGCTCGCCAGATAGACCCACAACTGGAAGTAATTATTATCACCGCTGCTGGCTCGTTAGAAACGGCTATCAGCGCGATGCGGGCGCATGGCGCTTTTGATTATCTTCTTAAACCCCTTGAGTCAATGGACCAACTTTCATTGGCCGTTGAACGGGCAATAGCTCATCGCCGCTTGCAAATGGAACGCGAAGCTTTGTATTTGCGTGTTCAATCTGAGGCTGAACGGCTTAGCGCGCTGATTGCCAATACAGGCGACGCGATTCTGGCGGCAAACGACAAGGGAGAATTGACCATTGTCAACCCGGCGGCAGCCCACCTGCTGGGCGGTGAGAATCACGTTGGGCAGCCGGCGATAGGATGTTTGCCCGATTCTTTAGCCGCCATTGTTACCAACTGGCAGGCAGTTTCAAATCATTACCCTACAACGCTTGAAGTCCTCTGGAAGGATACTGTTCAGATGGTCAATCTGACGCCTTTATTGAGTGATGGCGTTTGGGTGGGGTGGGTGATGGTGTTGCGAGATATTACCCATTTTAAGAAACTCGACGATCTTAAATCGCAGATGTTAAGAGAAGCCGCCGATAAAATTCGCTACCCTTTAGTGCAGGCAGTGAATGCTTTGGCCGAGTTGGACTTGTTAGCCAGCCAGGATGAGCGCATTTCAGGGATTGTCTATCGCTTGACCAAAGTTTGGGGACGGATTCAGGAATGGGTGGATGATCTGCCAACGATGATCCAATTGGATTCGGGCTTCAGTGTTCATCTGAGTAACGTGAATTTGACTTTTTTGTTAGAGGAAGTGACCGCTGATATGTTGGCAGGGCGTTTGCGCGACCGTGGAATTAACCTGGTTCTTAAGGTGGAGCATTCTTTGCCTCTTTTACGTTCTGATCAGCATTTGCTTACTCAGCTTATCAAAGGTTTGATCAATCGCGCCATCATGCGCAGTAAACGTGGCAGTGAGATCCGAGTTATTGCACGCATGCATCTCGAACAGGTATGGTTAGATGTAAGTGATGATGGCCCGGCGGTGAGTGAGCAGGAATTACCTCATCTGTTCGAAAAATCCATCGTTCGTTTGGATGCCAGCCCTGAAAATACTGGTGTAGAACTTGCGTTAGCAAAAGCGATCATGGATCGGCTTGGCGGGCAGATCTGGATTGGCGGTCAAGGGCCAATTGGTAGTACGATTACGGTTTGTTTGCCAAAGTTATCCTTGAGTACAGAATCATAAACTTATCCGGAATTTTTACGCGTTAGCTGCTTGCAATTGCCTCAGGGGGAGGATACAATAATACTGAGGCAAGAAACTCCTATGGCCCGGAAAGTTTTTCCCTTGATAGGGTCCTTGTTACCATTTAACGAGCATCGCCGGTTTTTACGTGACCTGGCGCCGTGGCTTGCGTTTGTGGTTGTAGTGTTTGTCTCATTATTGTCTTGTGGACAAATCTCGCTTTGGGGGATATCTCCAGTGAAAGGAGGGCCAATTCGTTCGAATTTAGCGGTTGATTATCTTCCCTGGCCAACCCTCCTTTTTCAACCGATCAGTACAGCGATTGTGGAAGAATTTTTTGATGATAGCGATATTGATGTGAAAACACCGGCCGGGGGAAGGTTTTGGCCTACCCCCTCTGCGCCTACTCGTACTCGTCAGCCCTCATTGACGCCTTTGCCAACCTTAACCGAGACGCCGACACAAACGTCAAATGCGCCAGCCATATTGTATTCACCTACACCGACGGGTAGGGCTGAAGCGTCATTCACTCCCACTCCCACTTCTACTCCCACACGGACGGTTCCTCAGACGGCTTATACGAGTACGCTGACTCCTACCCGAACGTCTTCTCCGACCAAGACTTTGACGCGTGCCATGACGCAGACCCTCACGCGCACCCCGCAGCGTACCTCCACTCGTACTCGTACTCGCACTCCTACTCGGACATCCACTCAGCGAGCTTCGACTTATACCGCGACGCGCACCTTGACGCCATCCTCTACAGTGACACGGACGCCTACCCAAACATCTACGCTGACGTTTACTGCAACTTCTACCCAAACATCTACAGCGACTCGCACCCGTACGTCTACTTTAACCCTGACGCGAACTTCTACTCGCACACTCACATCTACTGCTTCTCCTTCACCTACCAATACACCTACAAGAACTGTCACATTAAGCGCGACGCGTACCGTGACCCCCACTGGTACCAATACCTTGGTACCCAGTCGGACGACGACCTCTACGCTGACGGCGACGCCGACGAGAACGGCGACGCCGACTGGCACTGCGATGCCGACGGGAACGAGAACAGCTACTCCGACCACGACTCTGACCTCCACGAATACCGGGACAGTAACTTCGACCGCGACCCCGACGGTAGACCTGACTTTGACGACCGCCACGCCGACCTCGACCGAGACCGGGACGGCGACTTCGACCGCGACCCCGACGCTAGACCTGACGCTGACGACCGCTACGCCAACCTCGACCGAGACCGGGACGGCGACTTCGACCGCGACCCCGACGCTAGACCTGACGCTGACGACCGCCACGCCGACCTCGACCGAGACCGGGACGGCGACTTCGACCGCGACCCCGACGGC
>CAIQJJ010000237.1 GCA_903872065.1 uncultured Anaerolineales bacterium
AGCGAGGACAAGGAGACCTACATAGACGGCAATGTGTGGGGGATTGTGCTGGAAGCCAACGCCATGAATACCCAGGTGATCAATACCAGGATTGGATCGGATCGCTTTGGCTTCTCCCCTCTCGGCAATGGGATCGCCGGGATTTTGATCCGCGGGCGATTCAGCATCATCGGTGGCAGTCCCGCCAGGCGCAACGTTATCGCCAACACGCAGGAGACGGGCATTTTGCTGACCGATGATGCGTACAATAACCAGATCATTGATAACCGCATTGGGAACAATTTCGGCGCTATGCCGAACGGGCTGCATGGCATTCAAATTAGCGGCAATGCCAGAGACAACCTGATCCAAAACAACCTCATCGCCAGCAACCTGGGCGCGGGGGTGCGGATCGAGGCAGGGACGGGCAACCGCCTGAGCGCCAACCAGATTTACGATAACCAGGGATTGGGGATCGATCTCGGCCCTTCGGGCGTCACCAACAACGACAGCGGCGATGTGGACAGCGGCGGCAATGGGTTGCAAAACTATCCCGTGATCAACCTGGTTGCAGTGGACGCAAGTTCCACATACGTCCAGGGCATGCTGGACGGAGCGCCAAACTCCACCTATCTGGTCGAAACCTACCTGAACGATCGCTGCGATAATTCGGGCTTCGGCCAGGCGCAGGAATACCTGGGGACGCAGTTTTTCACCAGCGACGCCAACGGCAAAATCAATCTCGAAGCGACGCTGCCGATCACCAGCCCGCTGGGCAAGTACCTGACTTTCACCGCCACCGACCCCTACAGCAGCACCTCTGAGCTCTCGCGCTGCGCTCTCGGCCGGCCAGCCGGCGAGGGCGCGCCGTTCATGGTCAACAGCCAGGCCGACGCCGATGATACGGACACCAGCGACGGCGTCTGCGACAGCGACGCGGCGGAGGGCGAGCAGTGTTCGCTGCGGGCGGCGGTGCAGCAGGCCAACATCAGCACTGGCGACAACACGATCCTCCTGCCGCCGGGCGTCTACACCTTAACCCAAAGCGGTAGCGATAACAGCGCTCTGAACGGCGACCTGGACATCACCGATACCAGCGGAGGCCTGACCATCGCCGGGGCAGGCGCCGACCAGGTGATCCTGCAAAGCGGGATCGCCGACCGCCTGTTCGATATCCGCAGCGGGGCCGTGGCTACCATCACGGGCGTCACCATGATGGGCGGCCATCCGGCCAGCAGCGGCGGCGGGGGCGTGATCATCTCCTCCGGCGCTGCCCTGACCCTGGGCAGCGTCAATGTGCAGGAGAATGAAAGCGGGATGAGCGGCGGCGGCATCTATAACATGGGGACATTAACAATCCTCAACAGCGCGGTGGTCAGCAACACATCCGGCGGCGAGGGCGGCGGGCTGTACCAGTGGGGCGCGGACGCATCCCTGACGCTGCTCAACGCCACTCTCAGCGACAATGAGGCGGCGGGCAATGGCGGCGGGCTGCTCAACCAGAGCGGCGCGGTCTACCTGAAGAATGTGACCGTCGCCTATAACACCAGCAGCGGCGATGGCGGCGGGCTGTTCAACGCCGCCGGCAGTTTCAATCTGCAAAACTCGATTGTCGCCCACAACATAGACGCCACCCACGCGCCCTACCGCAACGGCGTCGCCGACTGCGGCGGAGAATTCACCTCCGGCGGCTACAACCTGATCGGCGATCGCGCTCGCGCCTCCGACTACCCCACCACCCCCGATGGCTGCACACTTTCAGACAGTGTCGGAGACAGCATTGGCGGCGGGCGCATGGGGGGAACTTACCTGACCTACTCCGCCGGCCTGGGCGCGCTGCAGTTCAATAACGGATCAACCCTGAGCCGCTCGCCGGTCGCCCAGGCCTCCGGCCTCACGGTGGACTTGGGCAGCCCGGCGACGCCCGGCAGCGGCGGGGAGGCCTGCGAAGCTTTCGATCAGCGCGGCCAACCGCGCCCGCTGGACGGCGGGACGGATGGCGTGGCGCGCTGCGACCGCGGCGCGGTGGAGCACATTCCCCCGCTCCTGTCGGTCAATGATGTGATCGTGAACGAGGGTGAAAGCGCCAACTTCACCGTCTCGCTCTCTGAGCCGGCCCTGATCACCTTCACCGTCAGCTACTCCACCACCGGCGGCAGCGCCGCGGCCGGCAGCGACTACCTCTTCGCCAGCGGCGTGCTTACCTTCCCGGTCGGCGCTATCTCCCAGACGGTCTCTATCGTCACCTTAAACGACGCCTACAACGAGACGAGCGAATTATTCCGTCTGCGCCTGTTCAATCCCCAATGGGTCTTCATCAATGATGGGCGCGGGAGCGCGGTGATCCAGGACAACGATCCCGCCCCCTCGATAGCGGTCGAAAGCGCGGATGCCGAGGAGGGCGCAACGATGGTCTTCACCGTAACGCTCAACAGCCCCAGCGGGCAAACGGTGACGGTGGATTACACGATCAGCGGCGGCAGCGCCACGGATGACGAAGATTTCAGCATGCGGCAGGGGACGCTGACCTTTGCGCCCGGCGTCACGCAGCAGATCGTGAGGATCGCCACCCTCGAAGATCAATACGAAGAAAGCAGCGAAACGTTGACCCTGGCGCTGAACAATTCACAAAACGCCAGCCTGGGCGCAGCCAGCGCGACGGGGACGATCGCAGACAACGACACGCCGGCTTTCTCGATTGCCGATGAAACGCGCGCGGAGAACGGGGATGGCGCGACGCCCGTCGTCATGACCTTCCACGTGACGCTCTCAAAGATCAGCGCCCAAACAACGAGCGTGGCCTATACAACGGTCGCCGGCAGCGCCAGCCCGGAGAGCGATTACCTGCCCATCAGCGGCGTCTTAACCTTCACAGCCGGCCAATGGACGCAGACGATCGCGGTCACGATTGTGAGCGACGGGCAAGCAGAACCCGCCGAAAGCTTCACCCTGGTCTTAAGCAGCCCCACCGGCGGCGCAATCCTGGCGCGTTCGGTCGCCTCCGGCGTGATCGAAGCCAGCGTGGGACGCAAGTTGTATCTCCCCCTCGTGACGCGCTGAGGCGGCGAGTCGCAACAGGTGCATGTTCAACCCAACCCTATCCAGGCAGCGTATGAAAACTTCTCCTCTCCTTCCCTTCTTCTGTTGTATCCTCCTGCTGCTGGCCGGCGCGGCATGCGGCGGTCAGAAACCCCCGGCCGTCCAACCGGCCAGCGCCACGCAAGCTGCGCCAACCCAAGAGATCGCGACGGCCGCCATCCTGGCAACTGAAACCGAGACGGCCAGTGAGACGGCTGAAGCTGTTCCACCAACCGTCGCGCCCTCCGCAACCGCAGAGCCGCCGGCCACAGCCAGCGCGACCCCCGCGCCTCTGCCCAGCGAGACGCCCACCGCCGCATCGCTGCCTGAGCCATCCGCCACGCCTGAACCCACCGCAGAGCCAACCCTGCCCCCGCCCAGCGCAACCGCGACCAGCGAGCCATCCCCCACGCCATCCCCCACGCCGCCGCCTCTGTCGCGCAATCTATCCTTGCAAAGCCCACGACTGCAAGGCGAGGATGTGCTGCTCTTGCAGCAGCGCCTGGTCGAACTGGGCTACGCCGAAGTCGGCGAGCCGGACGGCGTCTTTGGCCCCATGACGCGGGAAGCGGTGATCCGCTTTCAGAGCGAGGCCAGCCTGGAGGCTGACGGGGTGGTTGGGCCGATGACCTGGGCCGCCTTGTGGGGCGCAAGCGGCGGCGAGCCTGTCGCCAGCGGCACCACGCCCACCAGCGCCTACAACATCAGCGGCTTTGTCACCGCCCGTTCCTACCCTACCCATCTGATCTACGCTCACGACAAACTATGGTACAGTGATTCCGGCCAGCGCCTGGCGGCGCTTGACCCTGCCACGGGCGACTTCGCCGGCGACTACAAGTTTGGCTGCGGCGGAGAGTGCACTTTGTTCTGGGCGGCGGAAGACGGCGGGCGTTTCTGGGCAATGCAATTTCGCAATATCGGCGTCTATGGCCCAGATACGATGAAAATGGCTTACGCCCTGACCATGCTCAAACCGGACAGCGAGGAGCAGGTTGTCCTCGATCTCTCCGGCTTTGTGGGCTATTACGACAGCCCCCCGCCTTACTACAGCATCGAGGTTTACGACAACACGATCTGGTTAGGCGGCGACTATATTACGGTGATTGACGCTGACGAATCGAGCGAGGCAAACTTCAAAGTGTTGAAAAACATCTACCCCGGCGTCACAAGCTGGGCTTTGCTCTACGCCGGCGGCAGAATGTGGGCGGCCGGCGAAGCGTTGGTAGAAATTGATCCCACGACCTACCAAATCCTGGCGACCTACCCCTTTTCCGCCGACCGGATCGCCTTCGACGGCGAACGGATGTGGGGTATTATACTCAATACACCATTCATCAAGGGCATTGAACTGAGCACGCGCCAGGCGCTGCCTCCCATCCCCTTGCCAGAAAATGCGACCGCGCTGGCTTGCGATGGGAGCAGCCTGTGGGCGGCGATGGAACTCAGCGATGACATCGCCATCATCCCGCTAAAGTGATCGGGCGGCCAATCTTGACAGCGTAAAGATTTTATTGCATAATGCGGGTAGACGCAATCTTGACAGCGTCAAGTTTAATCTCTCGCACAAGGAGTTCTTATGTTCCCTCCCTTTGTCCTCGCCAAACTGTACGTCAAAGGCACGCTCAAAAACACCGATCACGGCTTTGAATTCGCGCTGAAAAATATGGTCGATTCTGGCACGCTGGTCGAACTGGGGCCGATCACGGTCGGCGAAAAGGTCTACACCGCCGCCGCGCTGACTGTCGTCACCGGCGGGCAGGAGAAGCCGGGCGACCAGGTGACGCGCGCCAACCCGATGCCGGTCTATATGGGCAGTTCTTTCGTCATCCGCGTTAGCGGCGACCCGCTGCCGGCCGACGAACAGACGATCAACGTCAGTGTGCTGACGCGCGAGATCGGGCGGCTCAAATTCGATATTAAAGACAGCGCAGCCTGAAGCCATGAGCAGCGCCAAACCCACCCCTCTGCAACTGCGCTGGCAGGAACAACGCGTCGGCATGTTCTGCCATTTCAGCATCAACACTTTCTATGGCAAGGAGTGGAGCAATGGTACGCTCAGCCCGGCCGCCTTCAATCCGACGCGCCTGGAGGCGCGCCAGTGGGTGGAAACCGCCCAGGCGGCCGGCATGCGCTACCTGATCCTGACCGCCAAGCACCATGACGGCTTCTGCCTGTGGCCGACAGAGACCACCGATTACTCGGTCAAAGCCGCCCCATACCAGGGCGGGCGCGGCGACGTGGTGGGCGAGGTCGCTCGCGCCTGCCAGGAGGCCGGGCTGCATTTTGGCCTGTATCTCTCACCCTGGGATCGCCACGAGCCATGCTATGCCGATGCGAAAGCCTACGATAACTTCTACACCCGCCAACTGACCGAGCTTTGCACGCGCTACGGGCCGCTCTTCGAGCTGTGGTTCGACGGGGCCGGCTCAGAGGGCCGCGTCTACGACTGGGAGCGCATCATGGAGATAGCCGACCGCTATCAGCCGCAGGCGATGATCTTCAATATGGGCTGCCCGACGATCCGCTGGGTGGGCAATGAGGATGGGCTGGCGGCTGATCCCGACCCTTATGTGGTAGACGGGCGCTACCTGCCGCCGGAATGCGATGTCCCCATCCGCCAAAACTGGTTCTGGCAAGCGGACGATGGGTATACGCTGAAAAGCCTGCAGCACTTGCTGGCGATCTATTACCGCTCGGTGGGCTATGGGGCCAATCTGCTGCTGAACGTCCCGCCGGACAACACCGGTCTGCTGGACGCCGCCGACTGCGCCCGCCTGTTGGAAGCCGCCCAGACCCTGCGCCGGCGCTTTGCCAACCCACTGCCGGCCGCCCTGCGCCAGGAGGGGGCGACGGTGTTCGCCTCTTTTGCCGCGCCGGCGGTTTTCGATCACCTGGTGTTGGAAGAGGCGCTGGAGGATGGGCAGCAGGTGGATGGCTACCGCGTGTACGCCGGGGAGAGGCTGATCGTCCAGGGACAGACTATCGGCTGCCAGAAGATTGATGCTTTTCCCCGCGCCGAGGCGGTTGAACTGCGCATCGAGCTGAACCGCCCGGAGGCGCGGCTGAAGGGTCTTACAGCTTATGCGACCGGGTATGAGGCGATCCCGGCGCTTGATGATCCAGAGATTGATGAGCAGCGCTGGGCGAGGATAGACTGACCCCACCCCGGCCCTCCCCATCGCAAGAACAGCGATGGAGAGGGAGGTCTGTACCGCACCCAGGCCTCCTAAAGGACGAAAAATAAGACCTTTAGGGTTTTCGGAAACCCTAAAGGTCTCTTTTAAAGCAGCGATGGGGAGGAAGAGGCCAGTTTCTGACCCAGTTGGTACGCTTTTTCCAGCAGGTCGGGCTGCTGGCGCATTTCGCCGGCCTGCGAGGCGGTACCGTAGACCATGCCGGCCAGGTCCGCGTGCAGGTAGCGGCACATATCTTGGAATGTGCGGATGGCGTTGACTGCGCCGGCCAGGTAGGGGTCGCTGTCGCCGTAGCTCATCAGCAGGGCAAACTTCTTGCCGCGCAAGGCGCTGCCCTCCGGCGTCTCCAGGGCGTACCAGCGGTCAATGCACAGCTTGGCCTGGGCGCTCAGGGTGAACCAGTAGACCGGCGTGGCGACGACGATGGCGCTGGCGCGGCGCAGCTTGGGATAAAGCATCTGCATGTCATCCTGCACGACACACTGCCCGTCGCCAGAGCCCTGGCAGACATCGCAGGCGTCGCAGGGACGGATGTTCATTTCGGGCAGAAAAAAGCTTTCGACCTCTGCGCCGGCGGCGCTCGCCCCGGCCGCCAATTGATCGGCCAGCAGGCTGCTGTTGCTCTGCCGGCGCGGGCTGGCTTTCAAGATCAAAATATAGTGTTCGCTCATCGAGAAGACTCTCCATTCTCCCGTTCAAGGAACTGCCCCAGGCGCACGCAGGCGCGCTGGATAAACTCTTGCGGCTGCGGCCAGGTGTGCGCCACGTAATTGACAAACATCGCCCGCCGCGCCGCCCACAGCAGCTCAAGCTGCCGGCGCGCCGTCACTGGCCAGGGGCGCACCTGGGAATAACCCTGTTCAAAGGCCTGCGCCAGGGCGTCATAATCGGGGCGGTCTTGCTCGTAATAGAGCGTCACCGCCACGTCTTGCAGCGGATGGCCCAAGGCAATGTCTTCAAAATCGAGCAGGTAAAGCTGGCCGCCCGCTACGTGGACGTTCCAGGCGTGCAGGTCGCCGTGGATCAGGCGCGGGGGAGCGCCGGCGTATAGTTCCGCCAGGAATACGCCGGCGCGGCGGACAACCTCGTCCATGATGGCAGTTTGTTCAGCCGTAAAAAGATGACGATAAGCAGGGGTGTTATAGACCACTGATTCGCCAACGTAATAAAAGACGCGATCCCAGCGCTTGGGCTCAAGCTCAGGCGGCAGGTTGAAGCCGGCGGCGTGTTCGTGCAGCCACGCCATGGCCTGCCCCAATTGATAGTACCCGCCGGTGGTTAAGGAATCGGCCAGCGGGCGGCCGGGCAGCCAGCGAAAGAGAGCGCCGCGCCGCAGGCCATCCGCCTCGCAGCCGGCGACCTGCGCCAGGGTGATATAGGCTCCATCGCGCCGCGCCACCGGCTGGACGACATTCAGCCCGGGTTGGCCCTGCAACGCGCACAACCAGGCCATCTCGGCCTGGTTTTCACGCAGCGTGCTGTCCTCTTCCGAATAGATGCGGTAGACAAAGCGCTCGCCCATCTGCGCTGTGACGCGCAGCAGAGCGTTGGTCTCCTGGCGGAAAAAGCGCACCTGCTGGACGGGCAGGTCATACGATTCCAGGGCGCGGCGCGCCAGGGCGACCAGGCGCTGGCGTTGGCCGCGCGGCGAGAGTTGGGTGAAAGGTTTCATTCAGCCGGCGGCTGAGGGCTGAAGTAATTGTCCGCCGCCGATTGGAGCAAAACAATGAAGGCATAGATGCTGACCAGGGTGCCGATCGGAAACGAGACCAGGTTGAAGATCGCCACCACCAAGGCCAGGACGCGCCCCCAATTTTTGCGCAGCAGCAGGCCAATCCCCGCCGCCAGGCCGGGCAGTGAGAAGAGAATGCACAGGATGCCCGCCGTCGCGCCGACCACAAACATAATCGGCGTCGCGATCTCGTCTTGCACGGCCAGGCCGATCCCGCCCAGGAACAAGAAGATGAAGACGGACGAGATCAAGATGCCGGCGTGCCATAAGACAAACAGCCAGCCCAAGACCGGGATGTGGATTTTCATTTGGTTGTCATTGACGTGATTCATGGTTTGTTCTCCTGATGGTAAAGGATGATGTTCTGGTTAAGTTTAACGTAAAATGAGGAGAAAAGTAGCACGAAATGAGGGGAAAGTGGAGAGTGGAGAGTGGAGAGTGGAGAGTGGAGAGTAGAGAGTAGAGAGTGGGAAGTGGGAAGGGAAGAATGGGAAGGGCATGGCTTTCATGGTATGATCCAAATATGAGTACACCATTATTGCATACCCAACATCTCACCAAACGCTATGGGGAGAAAGTCGCGGTCAATGATGTCAGCTTCGAGGTCTACGGCGGCGAGGTCTTCGGCTTTCTCGGCCCGAACGGGGCTGGCAAGACCACGACGATCAAAATGATCGCCGGCTTGCTGCGCCCCACCTCCGGGCAGGTCAGCGTCGCCGGCCACGATGTCAATACCCATCCCTTGCAAGCCAAAGCCGCCAGCGGCTATGTCCCCGATACACCCAACCTGTACGCCAAGCTGACCGGGCGCGAACTGCTGCACTTCGTCGGCGATCTGTACGACATTGAACGCGGCCAGGCGGCGCGGCGCATTGACGAACTGCTGCGTATGTTCGACCTGAGCGCGGCGGCGGACGAGACGACCGACTCGTACAGCCACGGGATGCAGCAAAAGACCGCCCTGGCGGCGGCCCTGATGCACGATCCCAAAGTGCTGGTACTGGACGAACCCACCGTCGGCCTGGATCCCAAGTCGGCGCGCCTGATCAAGGACATCCTGCGCCAGATGGCCGATCGCGGGGCGGCGGTCTTCCTCTCCACCCACATCCTGGAGATCGCCGAACGAATGTGCGACCGCATTGGCATCATCAACAAAGGACAGTTGATCGCGGTGGGGACGATGGAAGAACTGCGCGCCCTGGGGCAGCAAAGCAGCCTGGAAGACATTTTCCTCAACCTGACGGGCGGGGCGGAAGAGGCCGAAATCGCCGAGGTGCTGAAATGAACCCCGCCGTCCCGCGAGAACGCGTGGCGGCGGCGACGTGGAAGCTGCTGCGCCTGCGCTGGCGCATCTCATTCAACAGTTTCCGCCATGCCAGGCGTGGGGCCAAGATCGGGACGATCGCCGGCCTGGTCGTCAGCGTCGCGCTGGGCGGCTTCGCCTTCTGGGCAAGCTGGATGCTGCTGAGCTTCCTGCGCTCGCCGCAGTTGAGGCTGTACATCGGCGACACTTCGCCCCTGATCCGCGCCGTGCCGGCGTTGGTCTTCAGCGGCCTGTTCCTGGGCATTTTGCTGACCAGTTTCGGCGTGCTGCTGCAGGCGCTCTACCTGTCCGGCGATATGGACTTCTTGCTCTCGGCCCCGCTGCCGGTCAGGGCAGTTTTCATCACCAAGCTGCTGCAGGCGGTGCTGCCCAATTTTGGCATGATCATGCTTTTCGGGCTGCCCGTGCTGTACGGCCTGGGCGCGGCGCAGGGCTACAACCTGCTGTATTACCCGCTGGTGCTGCTGATGATGGCGACCCTTTCGCTGGCCGCGGCCGGGTTGGCGGCGCTGGCGGTCATGCTGGTGGTGCGCATTTTCCCGGAGCGGCGGGTGGTGGAAGTGCTGGGCTTCTGCGGGGCGATCTTGTCGCTGATCTGCTCGCAATCCGGCAACTTGATGAACTATTCGCGCCAAGAAATGGACGTCTCGCGCGATCAAATCAGCAGCGCCCTGCTGCTTGTCGAACGCCTGAACAACCCCTGGCTGCCAATCAACTGGCCGGGGCAGGGGCTGGCGGCGCTGGGCGAGGGACGCTGGCTGCCCGGCCTGGGGCTGACCCTGTTCTCGCTGCTCGCGGCGGGTGGGGCCTTTTGGGTCGCGCTGGGCGTGGCCGAACGCTGGTACTATACCGGCTGGGCAGGCATGCAGACCATTGCACAGCGCAA
>CAIQJJ010000238.1 GCA_903872065.1 uncultured Anaerolineales bacterium
CATCAGCCCAGGCCGTCCGCCGGCCCGCGCCGCCAGGAATCGCCGGGGAAGCCAGGCGATCAATCGCCTGGCTAAAGAGCAGCGCCCCATGATGAATCTTAAAAAATAAATACCGCTACCCGTGGCTTTGTATAGACAAGTCTTGGGGTTGCTGAACTTGTATAAACAAAGCGCGATAGAGTTTGGACAGTTCGGATAGACCAACGTACTGCAATAGATCAGGCGAGGCACTGGCATACTTTTCCAAAAACTCTTGGACGGCTCGTTTCAAACCATCCCAGTCATCTCCATACTGGTGTAAATGCAGGACTTGATCCTTCAGAAGACGCCATAGTTTTTCAATCGGATTGGTCCAGGGAGCATAGGTTGGCAAGCACATCAGATGGATGGGTAAGTTCAAGCGCTCGACGTTTGCCCGCGCCTTAGCAGACCAGTTGGGTGGCTTGGGAGCACCGTAAGGGAATTCCTGTGGTTGTAGGACAGCTACAACATCCGGGTGGAAGTGAACAGGCCAGTTGTCACACACAACGTCGATTTCTGTATCTGGATAAGCTTTGGCCAGTTGCTGGTAGAACTCGACCAGTTTTTTCACGCCGATTTTGCTGCTTTGCAGAAAGGTCACTTTTCCGGTCAAAACGTCGAGAGCAGCCACATAGCGCCATGTCTTGTTGCTACTCAAGCCGATTTCAGCAAGGGGCTGTTCTTTGCCTGAACAGGCATAGGCGTTCGCCAGGCTGGGATGGCGATAGAGGGTGAATTCATCCAGGTAAACCAAGACATACTTCTTGTTCGAATTGGTCTTCAGCCCATCCACCTCACTCCGAATGTCTGTAAGCTTTTCCTTGTAGTGCGGATCCGGACTATGCACATGATGTCGTGCTCGCTTCCGTTTCACTTTCAGGCGAGTACAAATCTGATGCATCCCACTGGTTGTGCTCACACAAATGCCACGTTCCCGACCCACCGTCAGCAAGCTCTTCATCGTCCACCGCGTGCCGCTCTGCCCATAGTCCTTCGGGGATTGGTGGATGATGTGGGTCAGCGCTTCTTGGGCCGTCTCTGCATTTGGATAAGTCGGGAAGTAGGCAGGTTTTCGCCCGCGTCCTGGCCGGATTATTAGTCCAGCAGCACCCTCCTTTCGATAGCGTTTCACCCACTCACACACAGTCTCTTTGTAGCGCGGCCGCAAGAGACCTTCCCGCGCCGTTTGCTGCCCCGACCAACCATCGGCTACTCTCAGGATGGCCGCGGCTCGTTCTCGCAAGTAGGGCAGCTTGGCATGGTCGCGCAGATCACACAACTCTGCGCGTTGTTCCTGCGTCAATTTCAAGCGTAATTGTCCAGGCATAGCGCACCTCCTACCTTAAGGTATACACCTTTTTTTGAAAAAGGGAAGCGGTATTTAATTTTTAAGGTCCATAATGGGGCTTGGGATCGGATTGCTGCGCCGCGCGTTGATTCAGCCGGATTGATCCGGCGCTGTCTTAGCCCTGGGCATTCATGCCAGGGATCGCCGGTCAACCCAGATCATATTCATCAACC
>CAIQJJ010000239.1 GCA_903872065.1 uncultured Anaerolineales bacterium
GGCGCGAAAGCCGTGGGGGCGCTAAGTTCGCGGGCCAGCAAAATCCAGCCTTCTTGCCCGGCAAAGGTGATCGGGTTGAACGCCAACAGGCATTCGATGGCTCGTCCGTCGGCGTGCTGCAAACTGCCCTCGAAAGAAACCGGGTTTTGACCAACAATTCGGTTTCTGGTTTCTTCGGGCAGCAAATCTTCCAGTTCGAGCAGGTCTAGCTGCGCCAGGGTGTAGCCGGTAAGGTTGAGGAACGTGGGATTGGCATAGCGGCAGCGCCCGTCCACCGCCAGCAGCGTCCCTTCGGAGGCGGCCTCGACCAGGGCGTGATAGCGCTCGGTGGACTGGCGCAGGCCGGCCTCCACCTCGCGGCGCTGCTGCTCAATGCGCAGGCTTTGCTGCACCACGAAACCGAGCAGCACAATCATCGCCGCCGAAATCAACAGCGCCGCATTCGCCAGCCGGCCTTCAATGCGGCCAATTTCGGCGTAGACATCATCCATGTACAACCCCGTGCCGATGATCCACCCCCACGGCGCAAAGGCCTTGACATACGACTCCTTGGGCTCCAGGCGGCTGGAGTCGTCTTGCCACTGCCAGACGTAATCGAGGTAGCCCTCGCCCTGGCGCTCAACGAGGCGGGCGAACTCAACGAACAGGCGCACGCCGTTGGGGTCGGTAAACTCCGCAACATCCTGCCCATTGAGATCAGGGCGGTAAGGGTGCATCACAATCCGCGGCGCGCCATCTTGCAGCCAGAAGTAATCTTTGCCATCTGGCCCGTAGCGCAGGGCCTCGATTTGAGCTTTGGCGCGGGCCTGGGCTTCGTCGCGGGTGAGCAGCCCGGCGCGTTCATCGGCCTCGTAGGAGGCGAGGATGCTCCAGGCGGCGTTGGTCAGCTCGCGAATCAATTCGCGCTTGCGTTCGAGCAGAGAGTTTTCAAACGAAGGCAGGATCAACCCCCAGATGACGGCCAGGAATAAGCCAATGGCGAGGGCGGTGGGCAGCAGGATGCGCAGGACGAAATAGCGGCGGCGGAACCTTTTCTCTTTTTCGCCAAAAGGGGGCGGTCCGGCGCGAGCAGGACTGGCCACCGGATGAACAAAAACCGCCTCGCGAAACTTAACCCAATCCGCGCGGGGCATATCGAAGCCGAAAGCGGCGTCGAGGCGGGCGGTAAAGCCCACCGCTTTGGGGGAATGGATGTCCGTTCCGGCGCTGATCAGCAGGCCGTGGACGGCGGCCAGCTCGCACAGGCGGGTTTGCTGCTCGCGGCTGAAATCGGCGTAGAGGGCTTCGAGGCCGTCAAGCCCGAGAGCTTTCAATTCGGCCAGGCGGGCGTCCAGCCTGTCGAAATCTGGCTCGAAAACCAGTGGGTGAGCCAGGAAAGCCCGCCCGCCGGCGCGGTGGAGGAGGGCAATGGCGTCAGCCGCGGTCAGCGCCCCATCCGGCGCGGCGCTTTCGGGGCTGTGGCCTTTGTGCATGCCATTGGCAATGCTGTGGATTTCGTCGCGGCGCGGCTGCGCCAGCGAATGAAGGGTCGCAGTCAGTTCGGGGTAAGTGGGGTCAAAACCGTACCCGAGGATGTGCAAGTCGCCTTTCACACCCTCGGGCGGCAGCGTGGTCAGTTCGATGCCGGTAATCACGCCCACCCCACGCTCGCGCGCGGCTTGCTCAAAGCGCATCAAGCCATCCACCGTGTTGTGATCGGTCAGGGCGGCGAAACGCACACCATCTCGCGCCAGGCGCTCGGCGAGGGCTTCAGGGGTCAGTTCGCCATCGGAGCAAGTGGAGTGAGTGTGGAGGTTGACGCGGGTGAGCATGGGGTAAAGGACTACGTTTTCTTTTGCGTCAGCAGCGACACCACGACCAGCGTGATGAAGCTCAAGGGGATCGAGAAGATGCCCGGGTTGCTGAATGGGATTGGCGCGCTGGCAGCCGGCAGGCCGTAGAGCGTGAACAGTTCCGGCGAGACGGCGATCAGTCCCAACGAGCTGACGATGCCCACGACGATCGACGCCGCAATGCCTTTGGCGGTGGTGCGCTTCCAAAACAGCAGCATGATGATGGCCGGCAAGTTGGCCGACGCCGCCACAGAAAACGCCAGGCCCACCAAAAAGGAGACGTTTACGCCGCGGAAGGCGATGCCCAGCAAGATGGCGATGCCGCCGATCACGAAGGCCGAAATCTTCCCGGCGTTGACCTTCTGGCGCTCATCCATTTTGATCTTCAGGAAGCGATCCATCAGGTCATGCGCCACCGCGCCCGAAGCGGCCACGATCAACCCGCTGACCGTGCCAAGCACCGTGGCAAAGGCGATCGCCGAGATCACCGCAAACAGGAATTCGCCAAACGAGCGCGCCAGCAGCGGGGCGGCCATGTTGCTGTCCGCGGGGTTGAGCACCCCCGTCACCATCGCGCCCAGGCCCATGAACAGGGTCAGAATGTAGAAAAAGCCAATGGCGGCAATCGCTACGATGGTGGATTTGCGGGCGCTGGCCGGGCTGGGCACAGTGTAGTAACGGATCAGGATATGCGGCAGGGCAGCGGTGCCGAAGAACAAGGCCAGCATCAGCGAGAAGAAATCCAGTTTTTCGAGCAGCGTGCCTTCGATTTTGAACTTCAGACCGGGGCGCAGGATGCGGTTGCCGGTGGTTTCCTTAGGATAATAAACCGTCACTTTGTCGCCCGCCGCGCTGGTGAACTTGGCCGATTTCCAGGTTTCAGCAGTGGTATCGGCGGCGCTGAAGATGGCGAGGAAGCCGGTCGGCGAGAGGCTGCCGGTTTCGGCGTCGCTTTCGCCATGGATAGCGGTCAGTTTGCCCACCGGGCGCAGTTGGTTATCGGCTGAGGCGCTCGCCCCGTTGATCAAGCTCTTGCCATCCGCCGTGGATACCGCCGATTGGCCTTCTTTCAGGGTGATCGCGCCATCGTGTTCGGAGACCAGCCACCAGTTTTGCACCCCATTGTGGCTGACCAGCGCAAACGACAGGCCGCCGGTCTTCTGCTCGTCGAGGATGTCGTAACCCGCCTCGCTCACGGTCAGCTTGTCGCCGCTGCGGGCGGCTTCGACATGACCATAAGCGTAGGGGGTGACGCTGCCTCCCTGGTCGCCTTTTGTGGAAAGGCCGCGCATCAGCAGCGCTCCCACCAGCACGGTCGAGAAGATGATCAGCAGCAGACCCTTGAGGAACTGCACGTAAGTGGTGGACGCCATGCCGGCGGTGGCGACGATGGTGATCACGATCACCCCCACCATGATCACACCCCAGGCGTGCGGGATGCCCAATAATGGCTCAACCAGGGTGCCAGCCCCCACCATCTGTGGGATCAGGTAGCACACCGAGACGATCAGCGTGCTGATCGCGGCGGTCAGCTTGATGCCGCGCGAGTTGTACTTCGAATCAACCGCATCGGTGAAAGTGTACTTGCCCAATTTCTTGAGCGGCTCAGCCACGACAAACAGGGCCACGATCCAGCCCGCCAGGTAGCCGATGGAATACAAGAATCCGTCATACCCCACAGTGGCGATCAGCCCGCAAATCCCCAGGAACGACGCCGCCGAAAGATAATCCCCGGCGAAAGCAATGCCATTCACCCCCCAGTGAATCTGCCCGCCCGCCGCGTAATAACCACTGGCCGATTTCGCCTTATTCCCCAAGTAAAACGACAGCCCAATCACAAAGGCAACAAAGATGAAAAAGACAGTAATCGCCATCTCAACCTTCCTTGCCTTCCAGGCGCTGTTCTTCACGGCTGCACATCGTCGTATAGACGAGCGCCTCAATCAGCGCCACAATAATCAACGCCATGCCATAGACAGTGGCGAAATTCAACCCGATGAAAATAATCTTTTCCATCAGGGCCGGGCTGGTGAGATTGATCACAACAAACCCGGCGTAAAACAAAGCATAAAACACAAACATCCAGATGCCCAAGCGCATCTTATAGGGGCCCGCCGGGTCTTTTCCGGCAGAGCTTGCTGGTTCATGAAGCATAGCGGCTCTCCTTTGGCTAGAAAATGTGATACTTTGCACAATCGCCAATTATAGTATAAGAACCCCAAAATCCATTAGTTTCGCGAGCTTCACTTTCCTCTCAGACCTATCCCATCCGTCAATTGCCAAGAGCGTCCCACCAGGGGGGCTCACGTCATCGCCTGACAGCGCTATGCAGCTGGCGAGATCGGCGTGAGCACCCCGTCTATATGCATCGAAACCACGCGTTTGCCGAATAGTCAAACACTAGAATGGTGTGCTTGGCCCTTTCGCAGCTTTTGGATTCAAGGTTTCGAATGCAGATGCTCCTCAATCCGTTCTTCCAGATATTCTGGAACAGGTTTCTGTTGGTCTGTCCCTTGTTGAAATGCCGACGACATGGTGAAAGTTATTTCGTGGTAATAATATGAAATTCCATAACCATTTGGAGTGTATACCCACATGTACC
>CAIQJJ010000240.1 GCA_903872065.1 uncultured Anaerolineales bacterium
ACTCTGTTCATCTACTTGTTCCTCAACTATTTCATCATGGATGCGCAGCCGGGCGATATCACTCTGCAATATATGAACCCGCGCTTCACCGAAGAGCAGCGGCTGGCCTTGCAGCACCGCCTGGGCCTGGATAAGCCGCTGGCCGAACGCTTCGTGCAGTGGATTTTCAACGCTGTGCGCGGGGAGTTGGGCAACTCGTTCACCGAAAACCGCCCGGTGCTGGAGATCATCAAGGAGCGCGCCCCGCGCACGGTGTTCCTCTTTCTAACCGCCGCTCTAATCGAGTTTTTCCTCGGTTATTTCTTGGGACGGGTGCTGGCCTGGCAGCGCGGCACGGCGCTTGAATACGGCATCACCCTGTTTGGGGCGGTCATGTTTTCGATCTTCACCCCCTGGTTTGCCCTGATCATGATGTGGCTCTTCAGCTACACGCTCAAGTGGTTCCCCCTGGGCAAGTTCCTAGACCCCAAAGTCTGGCGCAAACTGCCGGCCGGCTCGCCGATCAACGCCAACCTGATCTTCAACCAGATGATCTTGACGGCCACCATCGCCTGCCTCCTGCTGGTTGCCATTTATTTCATCACCCGCAAACTCAACCCCAATCACGCCGCGCGCCTGTTCAGCGGCAGCGCCGTCCTGGTGATTGGCGGGGCGCTGATCCTATGGAGTTTGAACCCTTACGGCTACCTGGCGGCGGACATCCTGCATCACCTGATCCTGCCGGTCATGACACTGACGCTGATCAACTTCTCTTTCACCATGCTGCTGACGCGCACGACCATGCTCGAAACCCTGCGTGAAGATTACATCATGGCGGCGCGGGCCAAGGGCCTCTCAGAGCGCACGGTGCGCGATCATCACGCCGCCCGCAACGCTCTGCTGCCTGTCTTCACCTCATTTATTATCAATTTGCCGTTCATCATGGCCGGCGGTATCATCACCGAAACCATCTTTTCCTGGCCTGGGATGGGTCTGACGCTGCTGCAAGCCGCCAATGCCGGCGACACGCCCATGATCATGGGCGCATGGCTGTTCATCGGCGCGCTGTCGCTGCTCTCGCACCTGGTCGCTGACCTGGCATACCTGTTCCTTGACCCTCGCATCCGCTACGCCTGATCCTATGAACACATCTCTTAACCCCTCGCTCCGCCTTTACGAACCCCTGTGGCGCATTCGCCTGCGCAATACCTGGAAATCTTTACAGGATAATTGGGTGCTGTTCGCCGAAAACAAGATCGGCCTGGTCGGGCTGGCGATCATCCTTTTCTACGCCCTGCTAGCCGCGCTGCACCCAATCTTGATCGCCACAGTATGGGATGAAAAAATCTACGATCCCTTCATCGGCAACGACCCGCGCATTTACAATCATCCCTCGCCTCCCTCGCAAGATCACCTGCTTGGCACCGATCCGATGGGGCGCGACATCTTGAGCCAGTTGATGTACAGCACACGCAACGAGTTCGTCCTGGGCTTCCTGGCCGCCGCCATCACCGTCACCATTGCCACCTCCATCGGCGCAATGGCCGCTTATTTCGGCAAATGGGTGGATACGATCTTCATGCGCATCGCCGACTTAATGAACATCCTGCCGTTCATTGCCCTGCTAGTGGTGTTGAGCGCCTTCGTGCGCATGAATATGTGGACGCTGGCGCTGGTAATCGGCGTGCTGTCCGGCTTCGGCGGGGCGACGATCATTTTTAAAGCGCAAGCCCTGACGATCATGGTCAAGCCCTATATCGAGGCCGCCAGGATCGCCGGCGGGTCGCACTGGCACATCATTTTTTATCACATCGTGCCAAACCTGATGCCGCTGGCCTTCCTCAACATGATGTTCACCGTCACCGGCGCGATTTTCACCGAGGCGGCGCTCTCCTTCTTCGGGCTGCTCAATATCCGCGTCAGTTGGGGCATTATGATCTACACCACGCAGGCCGCCGGCTATATGCTGCGCAGTATTGAATATTGGTACCTGATCTTTCCCGCCGGCCTTTCGATCACCCTGCTTTGCACCGCCTTTTACCTGATCGGACGGGCGATGGATTCGGTCGTCAACCCCCGCTTGCGGAGGAGGTAAACAATGAACAACACTCTGTTAGCGCTCAAAGACCTGACCGTCGAATACAAAACCCGCAAAGGCTATGTCTCAGCCATTGACGGCGTGTCGTTCGATTTGCAATACGGTGAAAGCATGGGGCTGGTCGGCGAATCGGGCTGCGGCAAGACCTCGATTGCGATGAGCCTGCTGCGCCTTATGCCAGAGAACGCCATCGTGCGCCGCGGCGAGATTTTGCTGGACGGACAAAATATCTTGCAAATGGACGAACGCCAGGTGCGTGAGATGCGTTGGGCGCGCATCTCGATGGTCTTCCAGGCCGCCATGAACGCCCTGAACCCGGTCTACCGCGTCGGCGATCAGATCACTGAAGCTATGCACCAACACCGCGGCGATCTGCCTCCCTTGCAGGCGCGGGCCCGGGTGGAGGAACTTTTCCAACTGGTGGGGATTGACGCCAAAATGATTGACCGCTACCCGCACGAATTTTCCGGCGGCATGCGCCAGCGGGCAGTGATCGCCATGGCGCTGGCCTGCAGCCCGTCGCTGATCATCGCCGACGAACCGACTACCGCCCTGGATGTGATCGTCCAAGATCAAGTGCTGCGCGAACTGCGCCGCATCCAGGCGCAGTTGAACATGAGCATGATCTACATCTCGCACGATATTGCTGTGATTGCCGAGGTCGCCAAGAAGATCGGGGTCATGTACGCCGGGCGGATGGTCGAACTGGCCGCATCGGGCGACATTTTCCACACCCCCCGCCACCCCTACACTGCGGCGCTGATGTCGGCATTTCCGAGCATCAAAGGCCCCAAGACGCGTTTGGTGGCGCTGCCCGGCGAACCACCCGACCTGCTCTACCCGCCGCAAGGCTGCCGCTTCCATCCGCGCTGCTCACGGGCAAGTGAGATCTGTCAGAAACAAACCCCACCCTTCGAAACCATCCAGCCCAATCATTGGGTCGCCTGTTGGAATCCCCTGGAGGCGCGCGCATGAATACCCCCGACTCCCCCCTGATCAAAGTCGAAAACCTGAGCCTGTATTTCCCGGTAGGCAGCAGTTTCTTCCAGCGCTCGAAAAGCCATATCCACGCCGTGGACGAGATCAGCTTCAGCATTCCCCTGGGGCGCTCGCTGGCCCTGGTGGGTGAATCGGGCTGCGGCAAGACCAGCACCGGCAAGCTGCTGACCCGCCTGGTTGACCCCACCGGCGGGCATATCTACCTGCGCGGCAAAGACGGCAGCCTGGCTGACCTGGCGGCGCTTAAGGGCGATGAACTCAAGCGCTTCCGCCGCCGCGTGCAGATGATCTTCCAGGACCCTTACGAATCGCTGAATCCGCGCCTGACGATCTTCGATACGGTCGCGGAGCCGCTGCTGGTGCAAGGCCTGGGCAGCCTGGGCGAGCGCGAGGAGATGGTCGCCCGCCTGCTGGAGCAGGTTGGGCTGACGCCGGCGAGCAGTTTTTTGTTTCGCTTCCCCCATGAACTCTCCGGCGGGCAGCGCCAGCGCGTGGCGATCGCCCGGGCGCTGGTCGTCAGGCCGGATTTTGTGGTGGCTGACGAACCAACCTCGATGCTGGATGTCTCGATCCGCACCGGCGTTATGAACCTGATGATGGAATTGGCCGATCAACTGGGCTTGAGTTATCTCTACATCACTCATGACCTGGCAGTCGCGCGCTACACCAGTCACGAACTGGCGGTGATGTACATGGGCAAAATTGTGGAGCATGGCGAAACCGAAGAGGTGCTGGCTAACCCGCTGCACCCCTACACCCAGGCCCTGATTTCCGCCGTGCCGGCGCCGGACCCGGCTTACCAACGCCCGGCCCCGGCAATCCGCGGCGGGATCAGCAAGCCGATTGACCCCGCGCCGCGCTGCCGCTTTTACGAACGCTGCCTGCGGGCGGCGCAAACCGCCGGCGGCGATCCCGTCTGCAGGGAAAACGATCACCCGCGCCTGGAAGATAAGGGCGGCGGACATTTTGCTGCGTGTTATAAGGTTTAACCTTACACTGATCTTCTCCGAAGCCTGGGAGCCGGACGAGTGGGGACTGCGCTGGCTCTCAGTGCTTTTAAAGCACCAGGTATAAAGCCGCTTGCCCACAACATCATTTAGACGTATACTTATAGACGTGTACTTAACCTTTACGTCTATATCTACTCCAGAAAGACCCTGAAGATTTTCGTCAACGTTTTATCAAACGCAAGATCGGCGTAGAAAACCTTTAAGGTCTATTTTTTATTCATCAAAGCAGTCTTTTTTGGAGGTATCATGGCAGAATCACGAACCATTCTGCTTGTTGAAGATGAAGCCATCATTGCCATAAATGAGGCGATGCTCTTGCGCAAAGAAGGCTACCACGTGATCGAAGCTTCCAGCGGCGAGCAGGCAATCGCCATCACGAAAGACGCCTCGTCAGTCATTGATTTGATTCTGATGGACATTGACCTGGGTAAGGGCATGGATGGTACCCAGGCGGCGCAGGAAATTCTGCAAGTGCGCGATATCCCCATTCTTTTTCTCTCCGCCCACACCGAGCCGGAGGCGGTAGAGAAGACTGAAAAGATCACCTCCTACGGCTATGTGGTTAAGACCAGCGGCATTAACGTGCTGCTGGGTTCGATCAAGATGGCCTTTAAACTTTACAGCGCCCACCAATCCACCCGCCGCGCCAACCAACGCCTGAGCCTGGCGCAGGAAGCCAGCCGCGTCGGGGCCTGGGAATGGGATCTGGCGCAGGATACCTTCACCTGGTCGCCCGAATTTCTCAAAATTTTTGGCCTGAACCCGGCAACGCCGCCCGGCTTCGCCGCCTGGTTCACCGTGGTTCACCCCGCCGACCGCGCCATCGCCCGCCGTAAAATTGACCAGGCGATCGAAAAGAAAATAGACCTGGTGGACGATTACCGGATTATCTTGCCGGGCGGCGAGGTTCGCTGGATCCGCGAAATAGGCAAGCTCACCTGCGCCGGCGATCAGCCTTTGCGAATGAACGGGTTGTGCATGGATGTCACCGAACGCAAGCAGGCTGAGGACGCTCTCAAAAAGAGCGAAGAAAAGTTCTCCAAAGTCTTCACCGCCAGCCCCGAAGCCATCTCGATTGCCTCATTGGAAGATGGCCGCTACCTGGATGTGAACGATCTCTTCTGCAAAATAACCGGCTACTCGCGCAGCGAAATCATCGGGCGCACATCCTCCGAACTGGGGGTATGGGTCAATGTCGGCGACCGGCAGCGCTACATCGAAAAATTGGCGCAGGATGGTTTCTTAAGGGGCTTTGAAACCCGCTATCGCATGCGCAGCGGGGAAGTGCGTTTCTTTGCGGTTTCCAGTGAGATCGTCCAACTGGAAGGAAAGCCTTGCAGTCTCAATTTCATCCAGGACATCACCGAACGCAAGCAAGTGGAACAAGCCCTGCACGAAAGCGAGGAACGCCTGCGCCAGATCATCGAGCAAATGCCCTACCCGGTGGAAATCTGCGACCCAAGCGGCACTGCCAAAATGGTCAACCAGGCCTTTCTGCAGATGTTCAACATCCCTTCCGCTGACCTGGTGGTAAACCGCTACAACGTCTTTAGCGACGCGATGACTATGGAGATGATGGGACTGGGGGAGCAAATCCGCCGCGTGTACAACGGCGAACAAGTCGTCATTCCCGAAATCACCGTCCCCGTCAACCAGGTTCCACCCGGCTTTGGCGTCCAGCGCAAGGACAATTTTATTCTGGAGACGACCATGTTCCCCGTCTTCCGCGAGACCGGCGACATCTGGCGGGTGGTCGCCATTTGGAAGGATATTACCGAACGCAAACAGGCCGAGGAAAGTTTGCGCCAACGCGAGCAGGAATATAAGACACTGGTGGAACACACCCCGGATGTGATTGCCCGCTTCGACCGGCAGTACCGCCACATTTACGCCAACCCGGCGGTAGCGAAAGAATTTGGTACGCCGCCGGAAGCCTTGCTAGGAAAGACGCACCGCGAGCTGGGCCAGCCGGCGGCAATGGCCGACTGGTCGGAGGGCATCATCCGCCAGGTGTTCGAGACAGGACAGGAAGTCGCTTTTGAACTGCCCACCCCGCACCCGGATGGGATGCGCTATTACCTCTCGCGCGGCGTGCCGGAATTCGCCGAAGATGGATCGGTGGCATCGGTGTTGTTCATCCATCGCAACATTACAGAGCGCAAGCAAGCCGAGGAGTCGCTCAAGCGCTCCATCCAGGAAAAAGAGATGCTGATGCATGAGCTGCAGCACCGCGTCAAGAACAGCCTGACGATCGCTTCCAGTTTGCTGCACCTGGAGGAAGGCAACCTGCCGGATGACCGCACCCGCGCCATCTTTGCCGACACGCGCGCCCGCCTGCGCTCGATCTCGGCGGTGTATGAGCAGCTTTACCAGGGCAGCGGCATGGGCCTGGTGGATTTGCGCCAGTACATCGAAGACCTGACCGCCGGCCTGGCCAAAGCCTACCTGCCGCAGACCGCGCCGGCGCACATCGCGCTGCAGCTTGACGCGGTGCAGCTTGACTTAAAACGGGCTTTGTCTTTAGGTTTGATCTTGAACGAGTTGATCACCAATGCCCTCAAATATGCCTTTCCTGGCGGGCAGACGCCGCACAGCGACGCCGGCCTGATCCGCGTGACGCTGACGCAAAATGAGGGGGAGGTGTGCCTGGGTGTGACCGACAACGGTGTGGGGCTGCAGACGGGTCAGATCGCCTCCACCGGAGGAGGCGGGTTGGGCCTGGCCCTGGCGCGCACGCTGGCCGAACAGATCGACGGCAGGTTCGAGCTAGACAGCGATAACGGATGCAAGGTGTGGGTGAGGTTTCGTTTGTGAGGTTTCACCGGCCTGGCGGCGGGCGGCTGGACTCAAGGCTTCAGCCGGTCGGATACACGATCTGAATGGATCGGGCGATCCCTGGCATAAATGCCCAGGGCTAAGACAGCGCCGGATCAATCCGGCTGAATGAACGCGCGCGGCGCAGCAATCCGAGCCCAAGCCCCATTCATGGAGCGCTGTTCTTTAGCCAGGCGATTGATCGCCTGGCTTCCCCGGCGATTCCTGGCGGCGCGGGCCAGGCGGATGGCCTGGGCTGATG
>CAIQJJ010000241.1 GCA_903872065.1 uncultured Anaerolineales bacterium
ATTTCTATGGATTGAGGCGGTAAGTAGTTTAGCTTTCTATTATAGCGTAGGTTGCGTTCATCTACTACTCCCAATTTACAAAACTCATTGTCATCATTTTTGGTTAGTTGAAATAAAATCTGCATAAAGACTCGTGTGGTATAATATTTTCATTATGACCGAACAACCTCCTTCCACTACCCCGTCCTCTCCTGTTCCCTTGCCGGCGGGCGCTCCCGCGGCGGACTCCCCAACCCCCGAAGAACTTCGCCAGCGTCGCCAGGCGCAAACCGGCCTGATCGTTGGCGTTGTGGTGGTCGTCGTTCTGCTCATTGGTGGTCTGGTGGCTTTGTTTGTCGCCCCGCCTGAGACGACTGCTAAGGTTAGGGATATTTTCATCATCATCATGGCCTTTGAATCATTGCTGATCGGCTTTGTCTTGGTGGTCTTAATCGTTCAAGTGGCTAAATTGACCAACCTGCTCCAGCACGAGATCAAGCCCATTCTCGACTCAACCAACGAGACCGTCAGCACCTTGCGCGGCACTACCCAATTCTTGAGCGATAACCTGGTGGAGCCGGTGATCAAGTTGAATGAATACAGCGCCGCCCTCAAGCAGCTTCTCAGTTTGTTGGGCCTGGCGCGCAAATAATCTGGCTTATTGGTTTACCCAACGAGACGCAGAATCTCTTCGTTTTTCGTTAATATTGTTCTTGATCTCAGAAAGGAGAACTTGCGATGTCTGACACTGATAGTTTTGGTGCATTTCTGGCTGGCTTTTTTGTTGGCGCATTGGCCGGGGCTGCGGCGGCCCTGCTGCTTGCGCCTCAATCTGGTCAGGATACCCGTACTCTGATCCACGACAAAAGCATTGAATTAAAAGATAAAGCGGCTGTGAGCGCTGAAGAAGCGCGCGTCAAAGCCGATGCAGTTTTGGCTGACGCAAAAGTGAAAGCTGATGCGATGGTGGCGGATGCTAAAGTCAAGGCTGATGCGTTGACCGAACAGGCCAAGGCTCGCTCCGATGAACTGGCCAAGAAGAGCCAGGCGCTCTTCGAAGAGCAAAAGGCGCGCGTCGAAAAAGCTGTTGAACCGCTCAAAGAAGCTATCAACAAGCCGAAAGCGGCCGAGGAAGCCCCTGCCGAAGGCGCTTAACCGTTCGCTCTCCCATTTGCTCAAAAAAAGTCCCACGAGGAGTCTTCTCGTGGGATTTTTTGATGCTTTCGAGCATTGGGAAGTGCGTCATCTTGTTGCTACAAACTGCCTACTCGCAGTATACTTAGGCTCATCAGAGTTGTTATTTCTTACCCCCTTTTTTGAGGAGACTTGCATGATTCCTAACATTCCCCCCGGCATGAAAATTGCCGCCCAAATTACGCCCGAACCCTCGGAAGAAGATTTGCAATTCCTCCAGCAAATGGGCATTGAATATGTTGTCCTGTGGACCGGCGGCGATAAGGCCAGCGATGAGTATTATCGCAGCCGCCGCCAGCTTTTTGAGGCCGCCGGCCTGAAAGTGTACGGCTTCGGCAGCTTCAGTGTTCACAATCAAGACGCCATCACCCTCAACCTGCCCGGCCGCGATGAGAAGATCGAGGAATACAAGACCCACCTGCGCAACCTGGGCAAGGCCGGCATCCCCTACACTACCTACGCCCACATGGCCAATGGCATCTGGAGCACCGAGCGTGAGACGACGCGCGGGAATGCCCCGGCCCGCGCCTTCGACCTCGCCAAGGCTGATACCGGCTACTGGGTTGGGCGCGAGTATCATGGCCCGCTGACGCATGGCCGCATCTATACTGAGGACGAGATCTGGGAGAACTTTATCTACTTTATCAAACAGGTCGCGCCGGTCGCCGAAGAAGCCAATGTGCGCATCGGCATTCATCCCGACGATCCCCCAGTCCATTCGTTGGGCGGCATCCCACGCTGCATTTTTGGCAGCTTTGAAGGCTACCGGCGCGCCCTGGAGATCGCTGACAGCCCGAACGTGGGGATGTGCCTGTGCGTTGGCTGCTGGCTCGAGGGCGGCAGCCAGATGGGCAAAGATGTGCTGGAGACGATCCAGTATTTCGGCGAACGCAAGAAGCTCTTCAAAGTCCACTTCCGCAATGTAGACCAACCTATGCCGCATTTCGTCGAGACCTTTATTGATGACGGCTACATGGACATGTACAAGGTTATGAAGGCTATCCGCGCCGTAGATTTTGACGGCGTCTTGATTGCCGATCATATCCCCTTGATGGGCAACCATCCGCGCGTGGGCGCTGCCTACACCATTGGCTACATGAAAGCCCTGCTCAACCGCGTCAACGCTGAAGCCTGATGCCCACAGAACTCGACGAACTCCTCACTGTCTATGGCCGTGCTTTATACCTGGCGCAGTCCATGGAAACGGGGATGCGTATCTTTTACTGCCTGGATCGCGCCTTGCCCTCCGCCCCGCCTGGCAAGAATCCGCGCGTGGATTTTGACGCCGAGCCGCTCCCCGATGCCACCATGAACAGCCTGGGCGGCTTTTTGCGTCAGTTCCGCCGTGAAATGATGAGCGAGGGCGCGGTAGATGTGCAAACCCGCGGCCTCATGCGCAAGTTGGAGCAGTCCGCCGACTATCGCAACTGGCTGGTGCATACCTTTTGGTGGGAACATCTCGCTCAGCTTGACAGCGAGGTTGGTCGCCAGGCTATCCTGACCGAATTGCAAGAACTGATCAAGCAGTTCGAGCAGCACAACGCCATGATCTATCGCATGGTTTTGCTTTGTCTCAATCATTACGGTTATGCTCCCGCCCAGATCGACGCCCCGAAGTTCCATCACTATCTCCGGCAGGGCGAGATGGCGACCGAAGGCGCGGTAAGCAGCAGCGAGTAACCTGGCATGCAGCATCGAACAGTTCATCCCATGAAACCTTCTTTCCTCTTTTGCCTGGCCCTGCTTTTTGTCTTGCTGTCCGGCTGCGCGCCGCGGCAGCCGCTCCCCGCCGCCAGCCTGCCCGAGCCTGCCGGCTGGAAATTGATTTTCTCCGACGAGTTCAATGGCAAAACTCTGGACGCTGCCAAGTGGAACACCTGCTATCCCTGGACGGAGGCCGATGGCGGCTGCACCAACTCTGGCAACAATGAATTGGAGTGGTACCAGCCCGATGAAGTCTCCGTCGCGGAGGGTGTGCTGCGCCTGCGCGCCCAAAAGCGTTCGCTCAAAGATGGCTTTCCCTACACCGCCGGCATGGTTACTTCGCACCAGAAGTTCAGTTTTCAATATGGCTACGTCGAGTCGCGCTTGAAAGTCCCCGCCGGGCAGGGGTTATGGCCGGCGCTCTGGGTGCTGCCCGAAGACAAGCACTGGCCGCCCGAAATTGACATCCTTGAAGTCTTGGGCCACAATCCCAAGCAGGTCTGGACGACGCTGCATTACACCACCAATGGCAGCAACCACCTCTCGCAAGGCAGCAGTTACTCTGGCCCCGATTTCTCCGCCGACTATCATACCTATGGCCTCTTGTGGGAGCCAAACCTGGTCGTCTGGTATATTGACGGTGTTGAGCGCTTTTATGTTGAGAGCGATGGCCGCAATATCCCCTCCGAGCCGTTCTACCTGATCGCCAACCTGGCGGTGGGCGGCAACTGGCCCGGCTCGCCGGACGATTCGACGCAGTTCCCCGCCTTTTACGACCTGGACTACATCCGCGTTTATCGCAACGATGCGTACCTGGCCTCGGTCGCTGGCCCGACCCCCACGCCCAGCGGCGGCCAGAACATCGCCCATGCCTCCGCCATCCAGCCGCATGCTAAGGATGGCCAGCCGCTTGACGCTTTTTCCCCTGGCATCCTCTTTTGGGATGTGAAAGTGGTCAACCAGGATGGCCGTCCTTTGAGCGGGGCGATGGTTTCTGTTGAATTGTTGGATAAGGACGGCGCCCAGGTGCAAGAAGTCTTCGCCTGGGACAAGAGCGACCGTTTTGGCAAAGCCGCCTTTTCCACCCTGGTCAAAGAGCCGGGCGTCTATACCTTGCGCGTCACAAAGATCACCCTCTACTCATCCAAAGCCGGTTACGCTCCCGAAAAAGACGCCAAACCGGTTCAAATCACCGTCAAATGATCGGTTTACTGATTCCTATCCCCATTCCTCTAAAGGAACTTTTCTATGTCCCCTCAAGCTTCTGAAAAATTAGTCAACTCCTCTTACGCCCTCGCCAAAGAGCGTTACGCTCAGTACGGCGTGGATACCGACCAGGCGCTGGCCGCCCTTGCCAAAATTTCCATCTCACTGCACTGCTGGCAGGGCGACGATGTTGGTGGATTCGAGCATTCCGAAGGTTCGCTGGGCGGCGTGCTGCCCACTGGCAACTATCCCGGCAAGGCCCGCACCGCCGATGAACTGCGCCAGGATTTGAGCGCCGCCATCAACCTCATCCCTGGCACGCACCGCGTCAACCTGCACTCCATTTACGCGGAATACGAGGGTAAAGTCGTCGCTCGCAACGAACAGCGCCCGGAGAACTTTGCACGCTGGGCTGAGTGGGCCAAAGCCAACAGCCTGGGGCTGGATTTCAACCCCTCCTTCTTCTCGCACCCCATGGCCTCCAGCGGCTTTACCCTCTCCAGCTATGACCCCGCCGTGCGCAATTTCTGGATCCAGCACGCCATCAACTGCCGCAAGATTGGCGAGTATTTCGGCCAGCAGCTTGGCACGCCCTGCGTCACCAATATCTGGATCCCCGATGGCTTCAAAGACGTCCCCGTCGATCGCGCCACGCCGCGCCAGTTGCTCAAAGATTCCCTCGACCAGATCATGGCTGAGGAGATTGACCCCAAGCACAACCTGGATGCCGTCGAGCCTAAGCTTTTCGGCATCGGCTCCGAGAGCTATGTCGTCGGCTCGCACGAGTTTTACATGGGCTATGCCGTCGCCAACCAAATCCTGCTCTGCCTGGATGCCGGTCACTATCATCCCACTGAGACTATCGCCGACAAACTCTCCTCCATCCTCAACTTTATCCCCGAAGTGCTGCTGCACGTCAGCCGCGGCGTGCGCTGGGACTCTGATCACGTCGTCCTGCTCAACGACGACCTGGCCGCCATCGCTCAAGAAGTGGTGCGCGGCGGCTTTCTGGGCCGCGTCCACATCGGGCTGGATTACTTTGACGCCACGATTAACCGCGTCGCAGCCTGGACGATCGGCGCCCGCAACATGCAGCGCGCCCTGCTCAACGCCCTGCTCGAACCGCTCGACGAAATGCGGCAGATCGAGAAAGACGCCGACTTCACCGCCCGCATCGCCTTGCTCGAAGACCTGAAGGGCCTGCCCTCCGCCGCCGTCTGGGACTACTTCTGCTTGCAGCACGAAGTCCCCGGCAGCATGGCCATCATCAGCGACATCCGCGCCTACGAGAAAGCGGAGCTTTCGAAGCGCGGTTAGCCGCACATCGTTGGAAGACAGAAAATCAACGCAAAGTCGCGGAAAAAGCCGGCGCGGTTAAAGTTGCCCGTCTCTCTTTCGCGACTTTGCCCCTGCCTGTTTACTTTCTACAGTAGAATGAGTAAACATTTCCTTCTGCAAAAGATGGTGGTATCTCTACAACTCTAGCAGAGTGATTTGGCGATAGATTTGAGGGCCAAATGGCAGAAAACAAACAGAAGCTAGCTTCGTGGGAAATAGCACAAGCTGAG
>CAIQJJ010000242.1 GCA_903872065.1 uncultured Anaerolineales bacterium
AGCCCTGGCCGCCATCGCGCCCCACCTGCCGCCCAATCTACGTACGGCCGCTCTCGCCGAAGCCCTGGACGTCGCGCGCATCATCGAAGACGAATACTCCCGCTCCCAAGCCCTGGCCGCCATCGCCCCCCACCTGCCACCCGCCGAAGCCCTGGACATCGCGCGCAGCATCGAAGACGGACGCAACCGCTCCACAGCCCTGGTCGCCATCGCCCCCCACCTGCC
Organism: uncultured Anaerolineales bacterium; assembly: GCA_903872065.1. Classification (GTDB taxonomy): domain Bacteria; phylum Chloroflexota; class Anaerolineae; order Anaerolineales; family UBA4823; genus CAIQJJ01. The sequence goes on from CAIQJJ010000242.1 coordinate 226, forward strand.
GCCCGATCTGCGTACGGCCGCTCTCGCCGAAGCCCTGGACGTCGCGCGCAGCATCAAAGACAGAAGCGACCGCTCCGCAGCCCTGGCCGCCATCGCCCCCCACCTGCCGCCCGATCTGCGAGCAGATGCTCTCGCCGAAGCCCTGGCCGCGGCGCGCAGCATCAAAGACGGAAGCGGCTGCTCCATAGCCCTGGCTACCATCGCTCCCTACCTGCCGGTATCTGCTCGTCTCTGGCAAGAAAGTCTGCGGATCCTGGCTGCCCGCACTCGCCAGGATTTGCTCTCCGATTTGAAATCCCTCGCTCCCTGGCTGGCCTCTTTTGGCGAGGAGGCCGTGCGCGAGACGGTGCAGGCTGTTCAAGATGTGGGGCGGTGGTGGGGTTGAATCACTGAACGGATGAAGAAGATGAATCCACTGAAAAGAACCTTCGATCCCCGCGTACCTTCAGGGTCATCAACCTTCATTTGATCAGTGCTTCAACGAGACCGCTGGCGGCTATCGTTAGCGCTCAATGTGTGTTTCTGTCGCTAACCTGGTTTTTCACCAGATGTGTCTTTTATGGAAGCTAAACCAGTCCCTACCTACCGCTTCGACCCGCCGGACATAGCGCAGGTCAACCTGCTGCGCAAGTTGACTCCTTCGCAGCACATTCAACGTTTGTTGGATGCCCGCGAACTGGCGGTCGGTCTGATCCGCGGGCGGCTCAGTAAACGTTACCCCGATCTACCCCCCGATCGATTAAATTTCAAAGTAGTGGAGACGTTCAACCGCGCCCGCTAAACGCTCCCCATACGCTGTCAACGGATGCAGAACGAATTGAACGGATTCTCTGGCAGGCCAATTTCTCATCGCGAGGGCCACATCCGCTTAATCCGTTCCCAAAATCCGTTGGACAGTTGTTCGCGCCGATTTCCAGAGGCGCTTCGACAAGTTCACGCTTCGACAAGCTCAGCGCGCCTGCACGATAGGCATCAGGCATCCTGAGCTTGTCGAAGGATAGTCGAAGGATAACGCTTCGACAGGCTCAGCGCGCTTGCGAGGAGGGGAGACTGGCGGAAAAGCTGTCACAGGATTTCGCAGATCCTCTTGAACGGATGAGGCGCTCGATGACAGGATGCTGCACCGCGATAGGCAATCCGTTCAATCAGTTCTGCAAATCCGTTGGACAGTTCTTGGCCTCGGATTTGGAATCACTGCTGGTTGCTGCACGACAATCCACACATTCATACTATAATATACACATCAGAAGTATCTCCGATGCGCACCAACCTCATTCTCGATGAAGACTTGATCGAACAGGCCCGCCGGCTGACCGGGATCAAAACCAAGAAAGAGGTGGTTCATGAAGCCCTGCGCACCCTGATCCGTCTGCGCCAGCAGCGCGCGGCGCGGCAAACTGCATTGGGAAGGCGACCTGGATGAACTGCGCCAGGATCGCCGGCAGGACAAATGAGCCATGCTGCTAGTCCACTCGACGGTTTCGAGCAATTTCTAGGGCTGCCGGTCATCCATCCATAGGAGCATTCTTATGTCTGAACATTCCCGATCCCAGCGCAGCGGCGTCACGCCGCACAATGAGGATCCGCACGATGAAAATCCACCCCCGGATGCGGACGCCGCGCGGCAGGGCATGGATGCGCGCGGCCAGACCGTCCACGGCCCGCAGACGAATATCCAGGGGGAGGTCAACGGGCCGGTCTTTTCGGGCAATTTTCAAGGGCCGGTGCGCTATGAAGCCAACCGGCAGGTAACGGTAGGGAACATCCGCGGCGTCAGCGGCGGGACGATCAATATCGCCGGCGGGGATATAGTCCAAGACGCCACAACAGATCACAGCATTAAGACCGGCGACATCACCAACAGCACTGGCGTCGCCATCGGTCATGGCGCACGCGCCAGCGTCACACAGATCAGCGACGGCGCGGCGGCCATCGCCAAAACGTTTGCATCTCTCTTAAAGCAGGTGGACGGGCTGGCCGATGACGACCAAAAAGAGGACGCCCGCGACGCGCTGCAAAAGCTCGAGGCCGAGGCGCACAAGGGCGAAGAACCCAACGAAGGCCGCCTGCGCAAGTGGTTGAATTTCCTGGCGGACATGTCGCCCGATATTTTTGAGGTGGCGACGGCCGCTTTCACCAACCCGGCGAGCGGGTTGAGCGCGGCTTTCCGCAAGATCGCCGAACGGGCGAAAGAAGCGCGCCCAAAGAAGGCGTAGCCGGAGCTTCCGGTTCTCCCCGCCCGGCGCGCTGCGCCAACCAGCCATCTCGGTAAGCGTATCCCAATTTGCAAAAAGGTCAGCCACAGGTTACGCAGATTGGAAGCAAAGCCAGTTAAAACCACTAAGCTACACGATTTTTTCTTCGCCTTCTTCTTATTCGTGAAATTCGTGTTATTCGTGGTTCGTCTTTGCGCGCTTAAGGAATTTGAGCTTGCTGCGCAAGTTCAGCTTGTTTCGCAAGCTCAGCTTGCTTTGCAAGCTGGTCGAGGTATTCCTTATCCTCCACATGCAGCAGTTGCGGGTTGAACAACTGCGCCCCGCAGATCAGCACATTCAACGCCCCCAGGATGGTCAACACCAGCCCCGGGTCGAACAGCCCGCCGATCAGGCCGGCCAGGGCGGTCGAAATGGGGGCGGCGAATTGGGCAATGACCCGCCGCACGGCAAAAACGCGCCCCTGCATATCCGGCGGCACCTGGCCCTGCCAGATGGCTTGCGAGTGGATATTGGCGGCCGGCGTCACGGCCTGCATCAAGAAGAAGGCCGCCGCCACAGCGTAAATCCACGGGGCGCTGCCGACGAAGATCAATGTGACACCCACCAGGATGATGGACACCAGCACCCCGTAGACGCGGCGCTTTTTCAACCCGCCCCACACACTGACGACCACGCCGCCCGTGATACCGCCCAGCGCCATCACCGAGGAGAGCATGGCAATCGCGCTTTCCAGCGTCAGGCCGCGCGCCTGCCAATCCGCCGCCAGGTTGAATTTGAGCAGCAGCGGCATCAGCACGCCGATTGGCGAGAGGAAAAAGTTGACCGCGGCAAAAGTGGCCAGCAGCCACAGCAAGGGGCGGCGCTGCCAGATATAGACCACGCCAAAGCGCACGTCCGCCCACAGCGATTTGCGCGGCGCGCCCTCTGACCCCAGGTCTGTGCGCTTGGGCGAAGGGATCAAAAGAAAGACCAGCGCGCCGGCTGCCAGGAAGAAGGTCAGCGCATCAATCCCCATGGCCAGCGGCGCGCCATCTTTCAACCCCGCCAGCGCCCCTGTGGTAAAGAGCGCCACGTCGTTTTGACGCGCCAGCGCCGGGATGGAAAGCAGGAAGGCGGCGAAGGCCGGCGAAAGGATGCCCGACAGCGCAAAGATCGTCTGCATCATGCCATTGGCGCGCGGCAGTTGATCTTTTGTCACCAGCATCACATACGAGGTGTCGAAGGCGGCGGTGTGGAAGGAGTTGGCGGCGGCGAAAGCGACGATCAAGACCAGCAGCAGCGCCAGGTTCAACTGCTGCGCGGCGACCAGGATCAGCAAGAGGATGCTGATCAGCCCGCTGAAGGTATCCGTCGCCATCATAATGCGTTTCCGGTCATGCCGGTCAGCCCAGGCGCCGGCGATTGGGGCGGCAAAGATGGCCGGGATGGCGAAGGCCAGACTAACCAGTGAAAGCGCCCCGGCCAGTTGCGGCTTTTGCTCCGGCAGCGGGTAGAGGGTGGTCAGCATCCAGATATTGATGGCGAAGCCAGTCAGCGCCGAGCCAAAGACGGAGATGGACTGGGTCGCCCAGACAATCAAGAAAGTGCGAAATCCGTTCGTGGGGGGAGTGTAGTCTTGCATGAGATAGCCTTGCGATAGTTAAGGTTGTAGGAGTTCGCTGCGGATGATGGTTCCGCCGTGGATGACCATTTGGATGGCGCGCAGGTTTTGCAGATCGTCCAGGGGATTTTGGGCGACGACCAGGATGTCCGCCAGTTTGCCGGCGACGAGAGTACCGGTTTCTTGCTCAATGCCCGAAACGATGGCCGCGTTGCGGGTGCTGGCCAGGATGATTTGCATGGGGCTCATGCCGGCGGCGGACATTTGCTCGATCTCGTACATGGGAATGCCCAATTCAAAGTCGCCCGGCCCACCGCCATAGTCGCTGCCCAGCGCCGCCTGCCCGCCCTGCGCCAGGAAGTTTTCCAGGTTCGCCGTACAGTTGGCGATGGGCGCGCCGTAATTGCGCAGGACGGTGAAGGTCGGCACCAGGTAAATGTTCTTGGAGACCATCGTCGCCCAGGCCTCCGCAGCCACCGGGTCGTAAGCGATGTGGGCAATGTCGTCCACGCCGGCGGCGGCCAGGATTTGCAAATAGCGCGCCTGGGTGATATGCCCCGAGACGCGCTTCCCACGCTCGTGCGCGGCGGTAATGATGGCGCCGATCTCCTCGTCGCTCAGCTTGGGCAGGCCCGTCGTCCCGGCGTAGCCATCCTCCAACGAAATCTTGATCAAGTCAACGCCGGCGTCCAGTTCCGCCAGGGTTTGCTGGCGCGCCTCCTCGGGAGAATTGACGAACAGCGAACCATAGCCGCCCGGAACCGTGATCATATAGCCGGCGGCGGCCACGCGCGCATACTTGGGGTTCTGGTTGTTGGCGTCGCGCTGCGCCAGGTACTTCTTTAAGTCGTTAGCTGAAGAAGAAATGATCCCCTCATCGCGCACGGTGGTGACGCCGCCGTAGGCCCAGGCCTGCAAATTCTTCTTGTCATAAGCGTAATGAACATGGGCATTGATAAAACCGGGCAGGATCACCGCCCCCTGCAGATCAATGACTCGCGCCCCCGGCGGAATCTCAATGGCATCGCTGGCGCCGACCGCCGTAATGCGCTCGCCCTGGATTACTACGACCGCGTTGGGCAGCGGCTCTGCGCCTGCGCCGTCAATCAACAAGCCGTTGCGCAAGACCAGGGTATTTTGGGGCGCGGCAGGGGCGGCGCAGCCATACAGCAAAGCCAAAAACGACACAATACCGAGCCATTTTGGGAGCATCTTGATCGCCATGAGCAGACTCCATCTGAGACAAACTTGAGCAGTTTTCGCCAACCACTTCATTCTAACATGAGGCGCGAAAATGCGCATCCAACCAAAGTTGTATACGGGTTGTATGCTCGAAACGTCGCGCAGCCGTGTTTTTGCCCTGGGCTGCCTGTATATGGTCTACAATCTCAGCGGGCAGGGGGAGCGAGCGATTGAAACCTGCGTCGAGGCGGTGGCGCGCCGTTTGAATTACGTCTCAATGCACATCACCGCTGTCTATACCCTGGCGGCTTTGCTGCAATCGAAAGGGCAGCTCCGCCGCTCATTCCTCAAGAAAATGGCGAGACGCTGCTGCGCGGCGCAGCCAGCCCACAACCTGGCGAATTCGCAACCACGCGAGGCAGATAGAACAAAAAATCGAGTGACATTCATCTTAATTTGTAAAAACAAAAGTCAATTTCAACATGCTTTTAGGGAAAGAGATTGATATAATAGAAGGCATACGCCCGCGAATCAATCCAGGAGGTATTTCTATGTCAGCCGAAGCTACGAGTCCTTCCACGGTGATTTCACCAAAGAAATCCAGATGGAACAGAGATAAGATCTACAGCAATTTGTCTTATCTGACTATGGTTTTGCCAGGCGCGATTTGGCTGTTTCTGTTTGCCTATCTTCCCATGCCCGGCATCATCATGGCCTTCAAAACCTACAAGCTCGCCCGCCCTCCCGCCGATTATTGGATCCAAAATAAATTTATCTACAGCCTGATCAACAGCCCGTGGGTTGGTCTGGATAACTTTAAATACCTGATCCTGCCCTCCAATTTAAGCACCACATTGATGTACATCCGCAATACAGTTTTGTATAATTTGCTTTTTATGGTGGTGGGCTTGATCTTTTCGGTCGCTTTGGCGGTGATCATTTACGAGCTGACCAACCAATTTTTGGCCAAGCTTTATCACTCCATTTTCTTCCTGCCGTTTTTTGTCTCGTGGATTGTGGTGGCATACGTAGTGTATGCCCTGGCCAACTCCACCGGAATTATTAACTCCAGCCTGGCATCGATCGGGATAGCGCCATTAGAGGTTTACAAGGAAAAGGCTTATTGGCCGTTCATTTTCCTGTTGGCAAACCTGTGGAAGTATACCGGCAACGGTTCGATCATCTACCTGGCTACCATTACTGGCGTTGACCGCGAATTGTATGAAGCGGCGGCGATGGACGGGGCTGGTAAATGGAAGCAGTTCACCCACATCACTTTCCCGCACCTGGTGCCGGTGATCGTGCTGCTGCAAATTCTGGCGGTCGGGCGCATCTTCGGCTCCGATTTCGATATGTTCTATACCCTGCCTGGGGGTGCGGCGCTGGTCAAGGATGTCACTTACACCTTAGACGTGTTTGTGTACAACATGCTGCGCAGCAACCTGCCGCTTGGCTATCCCGCAGCGGCGTCGTTCGTGCAGTCGGTGATTGGCTTCATTCTCATCCTGGTCACCAATTATATTGTTCGTAAGACCAGGCCAGAATTGGCGTTGTTCTAAACGGAAAAGGAATACATTCATGGACGCAAAAGCTGCACCGCAAAAACTGGCCAGGCCCACCTCTCACAAGCGAAACCGGGACATGCTGGCCATTTCGCCAACCACAGATGTCCTCTTGAATATCTTGATGATTGCCTGCTGCCTTCTGACGTTATTCCCCCTGTATGTGGTTATCATCTCGTCAATCACATCGGAGTCCGCCCTGACGGCAAACGGCTATCGCCTGTGGCCGGAGGAGTTTTCGACCCTGGCCTATACCTTTCTCTTTGCCCAGGGATCCATCGTCGTCACCGCCTATAAAAATACGATCCTCTCCACGCTGGCCGGCACGGCGATTTCGGTTTTGATGGTTGCTTTTTACGCTTACCCGCTTTCGCGCGACAACTTTAAGTTCAGAGGCTTTTTCACTTTCTATGCCTTTTTCACCATGTTGTTTGGCGGCGGCCTGGTGGCGTACTACATGGTGACGCGTCAGATTTTGCAAATTCAAAACACCTTGTGGGCTTTGTTCCTGCCCTCGGCGTTCAGCCCCTTCTGGGTGATTGTGATGCGCACTTTCTACAAAGCCAACGTGCCGAATGAGATCATCGAATCGGCGCGGATTGACGGCGCCGGCGAATGGCGCGTCCTGTTTGAGATTGTGATGCCGCTGGCCATCCCCGGTTTGGCGACGGTGGCCCTGTTCAGCGCAATCGGCATCTGGAACAATTTCTTCAACTGTCTGCTGCTGGTGGACGAGGCAAAGTATTATAGTTTGCAGTTCACCATTTACACCACATTGAACAATATCCGCTTCTTGCTTGAAAACGCGGATAAGATGCAGGGCGTGGTCAATGTGGGCGATCTGCCCTCGCAGACTTTCCGCATGGCCATGGCCGTAGTGACCGTCGGCCCCATCATTTTTGCCTATCCCTTCTTTCAGCGATACTTTATCCGCGGCTTGACGATTGGCGCGATTAAAGGGTAAGTTTGAGTAGAAAGGACATCGAAGAATGGGTAGTCGCTTGCTCAAGCAACCGGCCCCAAGATAATTTCGTTTTTTTTCGTCATGCCATTGCGCAGGCGATTAAATTATTTTCATAGAACCAAGATAAAGGAGAGATTATGTCTAAAGATTTATCACGTCGTGAGTTTTTGCGGATCGCTGGTGTGACCGGCCTGGGCGGCGTCCTCGCCGCCTGCGCCCCCGCTGCAACTGAAGCCCCCAAAGCGGCTGAGCCGACCAAAGCCCCCGAAGCCACGAAAGCCCCGGAACCCACCAAAGCCCCGGAACCGACCAAGGAGCCTGAAAAGCCGAAGGAAGCCGCTGTTCTCGATTATTACTGGGTTGGCAACGCGGATACCGATCAGCGCCCGCTGGTCGAGGAAGCGATCAACAGCTATATCGAGCCGCTGATTAACACGAAAGTTATCTTCCACATCGTCGGTTGGGGCGACTGGGCGTCGAAGGCTGTGACCGGCATCCAGGCCGGTGAAAAGATGGACATCTTCTTCACGGCTGACTGGTGGCATTACATGCAGTTGGCGACCGAAGGTCTGTTCCGCCCCCTGAATGACGACAACGGCGAATATGGCAACCTGCTGGAGAAATACGGGTCGGGCATCCTGAGCAGCCTGAACCCGGCCTTCATCACCGGTACGCAGATTGACGGCGTCAACTATGCCGTGCCGACCAACAAAGAGCTGTGCGTCCCCGAAGGCTTCATCTATAATGTTTCATGGGCCGAAGAAATCGGCTTTACCGCCAACGATGCCGCCAATATCAAGTCCTTCGCGGATATGGAACCCTGGCTCGAAAAAGCCAAGGCCGCTTACCCGGATGAATATCCTTACCTCACCGATGGGCGCGTTGGCTTTATGCCCTGGGTGCCTGGCTTCGCCAGTGGGGTCGGCGAACTCCTGGTCAACATGAAGTTTGCCCCCGATGCCAACGGCGTTTTCGATGAAACCATTGTCAGCCCCATTGATACCGACTGGGCCAAAGAGCACACCGCAGTGATGCGCCGCTGGTACGAAAAGGGCTGGATCCACCCGGATTCGGGCCTGGATACGTTTAACACCAGTGAGTACATGAACGCCGGCAAGTTCTTTATCCTCCCGCAGCCGCTCAAGGGCAACAATATCAAGGCGCAGGAGTTGGTCAACTCATCTGGCAATGCAGACCTGAAGATGGCTGAAATCTACGGCCAGCCCAAGGTCAACATCACCGTCCACTCCGGCGGTTCCATGCTTGCCATCCCCATGCTGTCCGAGTTCCCGGTGCAGGCCATGCAGTACATCAACCTGATGCACACCGATTCGAAGCTGATCAACATGATGTTGTTCGGCGTCGAGGGCGTTCATTGGGAATTTGAGGCCGATGGGCGTGTGAACCTGATCAACAGCGCCTGGTACGGCGCGCACCCTGGCGCCTGGACGCTCGGCAATACCGCCATTCAAGCTGTGACCAACAAGGAAGACCCCAACAAGAACAAGATGCTGCAGGAATATGCCAACGATGCTGTCAACCATGCTTCGCTGGGCTTCCGCTTCCGCACCGAACCCGTGGCGGCTGAACTGACCGCCGTAGGCGCGGCCGGCAGCGGCGTGCAGAAGGGGCTGTTCACCGGCTATGTCGATCCGGCGGTGGAACTGCCCAAGTACGTCGAGTCTTTGAAGGCCGCCGGCCTGGACGCGGTCAAGGCTGAGATCGAAAAGCAGTACGCTGCCTGGAAAGCCGCCAAGAAGGCTTAGCAAGAGCAGGAAAGTTCCGTAGTTCGTTAGACTGCGGAAGTCTTTCTTCTCGATAGTGAAAAGGGGCTGTCCCTGGAAAGGGGCAGCCCTTTTTTGTAAAGAAAGCTATGCAGCAAGAATCGATCACAAAACTGCCTGCGCCTGTGCAGACCATCTGGCAGGCGTTTTTACAATGGTGGGATGACCTGGTGCGGCAGGCGGCGATCAGCCTGATCTGGAGTCTCTCCTGGCTGACCATCCTCCTGGGACCGCCGGTCACCTTTGGGATGCACTACGTCCAAAGCCAGTATATTCGAGGCGTAAACCCTGGACTGCGCGGCCTGGCGGAGGGGGCGCGCAAATATTTTGTCAAAAGCTGGCTGTGGATGCTGGCCAACCTTTTCATCGGTTTCTGGCTCTATGTCAGCGCCAACGCCTACTTGCAGATCGGGGGCCTCGGCGGCGAGCTGGCCCGCGATTTTATCGTCCTGGTAGGGCTGCTCTGGTTCACTGTCCAGTTTTACACCCCGCCCATCCTGATGATCCAGGAAAAGGAATCGCTGCGCGAGGCCTGGCGCAACAGCCTGTTTATGACCCTGGCTTCGCCGGTTTACCTGCTGGTGATCTTTCTCTTCCTGGCGTTGGCCGGCCTCTTCAGTATGATCTTGATCTTTCCGATCATCCTGGGCTATGCCGCCCTGTTCAGCCTGACGGCAAACCAGGCCGTGCGCGACCGCCTGGAGGTCTTCCGGGCGATCGCGGCGAAGAACCAGGCGGACAAGGCCCAGAGGGATCAAGACAGCCAGACGCCGCCTACCAATCCTTGATCGCAGCCATCTGGACATCCTTGACCTCCGCCCCGGCGGCGCGGAACAGTAAATGCTTCACGCGCAAGCCCGGCCGGTAGGAGATCATCGTGCGCTGGCCGGCGATGCTGGGATCAGCGGCGCTGATTTCTGCGTCCACCAGGCAGCCGCCGATTTTGTCATCGTCTTTGACAATCAGGCGCACTGTGAACGCGACCTCGCCGCCGATCAGGTTCTCGATGGCGTAATTGCGCGCATCATACGGGCGGCCGCCCTCGCGCAAAGACTTTTCGCCGCCAGCAAAACCCTGCAAACAGCCGGGGGCGAACTGCGCCCGCCGGCCGGCCAGGTCTAGCTGCCACTCGCAGGCCTCCGCCTCGCCAGTCTCAGGCAGAAAGACAACCCCCAGCCGCGCGTTTTGCACTGCTTCGATGGGCTGGACGCGGAAGCTGAGCAGGAACGAGCGCCCACCGGTGGGGAAGGACGCCGTCTCATCAATTGTCTCCGCGAGAAGCTGAGCCTCGCCGGTCGCGGGGACGATCTCCGGCATCCACCTGGCGCCGATCCTGCCGCCGGGGTACTGCAGCAGTTCGCGGATGACCAGGTTGCCGCCCCAGCCGTTGATCGGAATCCAGGCCGCCATCAGAAAGCGCCCGTCGCCGATCTCGCTGATGGCCGGCACGGTTGAGCCATCGTAGAAGTCATCCCCCTGGCTGACCACGTCCACGTAGGCCGCATCGGGCGCGCCGGCGGGTTTCATCCACAGGTCTTTGAAGCCGCCAATGATGTAATCGAACTCGCCCCAGTGGAAGAAGAACGTGCAGTCGCCGCCGGGGGGAAAGTCGGCGTTGATGCAGCGCCAGCCGCCGTCCACCGTTTCCGCTTCCCAGGTTCCGCGCGCCCCATAATTGGCGAACATGCGCAGCTTGCCGTCTTCGCAATACACGCTCGGATTGCGACAGGGGTGGAAGAAGATCCACGTCTTCTTAAACTGCGCCACGCCATCCTGGCTGATGGCATAAGTGGCCCCAATCGGAACGCCCGGCGCGCGGCGGTCGAAAGCGCCGCTCTGGCCATGGCGTTGGATGTATTCCATTTGAGCCGGCAGGGTTGTCTTCTCATCAGGGTAAAAGCGCTCGGTGTGCAGCCCGTAGGCAATGCAGAGCCGCCCGCCGGCGACAAAGGGCGCGCCGGTGCCGATTGACTCCCACTGCTCTTCGAGCGGGGTCGCCGCCTCATGTTCCACCCAGGTCTTGAAATCTGTGGTCGAGAGGTGTTCAAAATAATGCCCGCCCTTGCCAAACTTGCTGGTGTGATGGCGGCGGTCATACAGGTAAAACAGGTGGTAGCGCCCCTCATGAAACAGGGTCGCCACATCGCCGACCCAGGTGTTGTGACCGGGCGGCGTCCAGTATTGGATGGCGGCGATGGTCGCTGAACGGGCCGGCGCTGGATCCAGGGGGAGCGCCGGGAAATGTAGGGCTGCCTGCCGCGCCTCGCTGGCTTCCAGCCGCCAGGTATTTGAGTCCGCCCAACGCGGGCAGCCAAAGGGGAAATCGTTGTCGAGCAGAGCGCCGTCCACATACAGCGTCCAACGCACGCCAGAAAAGTTCAGCGTCACTTCGTGTGTCCCGGACGGCTGCGGAAGTATAGTCAGCGGGACGCCGATGGTCATCTCCCTGCCGGTTTCTTCCCCCTCCACATACAGCAAAAGCGTCGCTTCCAACACAGGCGTCGAGCCATCGGGCGACTTGAAGGCAGCGTAGTTTTGATGCTGGCGCGCCGGCCGCGCCGGATCGAGTGAACGATCCTGCCAGAGATGAACCTCCAGCACATTGGGGATGGCGAGCAGAGTCTTGTCGCCGGCAAGCTGCTGCAAGTCCACTGCCAACCGGAGGGTGAAGCCCTGGGCCGGATCGGCCGGGGCGGCGAACTCTGCCTGTGGAGATTGAGTGGTCAGGGTGTAAGGGGAGTTCATGGGGTTTCCTTTTCTATGCTGTGGACTGGAGAGTCTGCGCCTGGCGCAGGAGTTGTTCCGCCTGGTCATTTTGTCCCGTCTGGCGATAAAATTCGGCCAGGGCGAGATAGGATGGAAGGTGCTTTGGGAAGACATGCAGGTTTAATTCCAGCACGGCGATAGCCAGGTCAAATTTCTGCACTGAGCGAAGCTGGTAGGTCAGATCAAACAATTCGTCAGCGTCGAAGAAATACGCCGGGTCATCTTTGATAGCCTCATAACAGGTATAAGCTGCCAGGACGCTGCCGCTTTGCAAAGCCTGCGTGATCGGCACCATCCATGAGACCGTACCGGCCTGCGGCTCGCTTCCCAACATGGCGCACAGGGCGGCGTGGATCAGACGGCTGCGCGCCGACGATTCCTCATTGCACAGGATGACCGCCGCGCAATCTTTCTCCGGCAGCAAGGTGAGAAAGTCCGTCCAGCCAAAGCCCATACCGCCGTGGCTGACCGTCTTCACCCCCTCGAAATGGCCGAGCGTCCAGCCCAGGCCAATGTGTTCGTAGAGCGGAGGGAAACCCCACTCGGCCACTGGCGTCCACATCTGGGCGTAGCTGGCCGGGCTGAGAATGCCCGCCCCGGCGCAGCGGCTGCCCTTCAGACAGGTAATCGCCCAATGGCACATCTCGGTCAGCGTGGCGTGGAGGAAGCTGGCCGGCGCGTCGGCGCGGTGGTAGGGGTAGATGGGGTTGACGATCATCCCTGGCGTGCGCAAATGCGGCACGGCCAGCCTGTCGCGCGGCGCAGCAGGAAAATAAAGCGTACTCTCAGGCATGCCGGCCGGCTTCAGAACATGTTCCTGCATATACGATTCAAAGGTCTGCCCGCTGAGGATGGCGATCAGATAGCCCAGCACATCGTAGGCGATATTGCTGTAGGCAAAACGCTCGCCCGGCGCGGCGATCAGCTTGCGCTCCGCCAGGCTGCGCACCAGGCGGACGGGGGCCGCCTCGTCATAGGCAGGGTTGGCGACCAGGGCGTCATATTCGCTGTCGCCGAAATCGGGCATGCCGGCGGTGTGGCTGAGCATCTGCCGGGTGGTGATCTGCGTATAACGCGCATCGTCCAGCTTGAAGTCGGGCAGGTAGGCCGCGAGCGGCGCATCCAGGTCGAGCTTACCCTGCTCAACCAGTTGCAGCGCCGCGCTGGCGACAAAGCACTTGGTGATTGACGCCATGCAAAACAGCGAATCCGGCGTCACCGGCGCTTGCGTCGCCAGGCTTTGCACGCCAAACCCGCGCCGGTAAACGATCTCTCCCCCGGCGACAATCCCCACCGCCAGGCCAGGAATGCCCCAACGCGCGACGATCTCTTC
>CAIQJJ010000243.1 GCA_903872065.1 uncultured Anaerolineales bacterium
AGAAGCCTGGGCCGATCGGCTGCGCCAGGCCGACACATTGGCCCAAAAGTCGTCGCTGGCCGCCGATTTGATCCTGCTGTTCCGGCAGTCGCCAACCGCCAGCCGGCGCTTACGGAACGAGGTCAATCGCCTGCGGCAAGCAGCCGGGGATCCCACGCGGGGTGAAGTCGCCAAAGGCGGCGCGCAGCTTGAAAGCGCCCCTTCCAGCCCCACAGCCGGCCTGGACGCGGCGGCGGATCAGTTGGGAGAACTGCTCCACGGCCCAGGCGTCGCCCGCTACACCGACATTACCGCGCCGCGCCGCATGACGACAGGCCAGCGCGGCGTGATCGTTGTGCGCCTGACGCAAGCGCCAGCCGCCGACCGCGCGTCCGTCCAGGCGCTGAACCTTTCACTGGCGGCGCGGGTGGAAGTCTACTTGCAGGCCCGCCCCGAGGATTTCGAGGTTGACAATCCCCTCCGGCAGTTGACTGTGGCCGCAGAGTCCGATTCGGTCCCGGTGGTGTACTACCTCAAGGCGCTGCGGGCGGGGGAAAAACACCTGGCGCTCGATTTTCGCCAGTCGGGGATCACCCTGGGCAAGGCGGAGGTGCAAATAGACGTTTTCGATGAAGCGGCCGCAGAGCAGTTGCAGTCCATCCTGGCGACAATCCAAGGCAATGGCGGCTACGCGCCGCCGCCCGATCTGGAGATTCGGGTGCGCGTGCAGGCTGGGGATGGGCAAACCCGCCTGGTGTACACGCTTCATTCTCCGAATGGCGCGGCTGGTTTTCACCATCAGCCGGCCGGCGAAGCCGTCCTCCAGGGCGCGCCGGAGGTCTACCAGCAGCGCTTCATGCAGAAAGTGGAGGCCTTGGGGCAAGGGAAAGACGTGGACGGCTACAACCTGTCGCCCCAACAAGCCGCCAATAAGCTGGCCGGGCTGGGGCGCGAACTGTACCAGCAGATGTTCTCTGATCCAATGCGCCAGTTCTACCGCCAGGTGCGCGAGCAAGTGCACACCATTTTGCTGACCTCGGACGAACCCTGGCTGCCCTGGGAGCTGATCAAGCCCTACGATGACAGCGATCCGGCGCATCTCATTGATGACGATTTCCTGTGCATGCGCTTCCAACTCACCCGCTGGCTGGCCGGGCGCAGCGGCGCAGCCGGCAAGGTTCATGTACAGCGCCTGGTGTGCGTGGAGGCCGGCCAGGCGCCGGGGCAGAGCAAGCTGCCTTATACCGCCAGTGAGCGCCAATATCTTGCCGCTCTGACAGGGGCGGGACTCGCCGACGCCAGTCCGTCCCCGGCCGACAGTTGCGCCGTCGAGGCGCTGCTCGACCAGGGTGGGATTGATTTATGGCATTTCGCCGCCCACGGCAATATGGACTTTTCGAGTCCCAACGAGTCGCCTGTTGTGCTGGCCGATGGGCGCAAGCTGCGTCCAGAAGATATTCATGGGCAGCGCCAGACTCACATCGCCCAGGCGCGGCCGCTGATCTTCATGAACGCCTGCCGGGTGGGGCAGCAGGCCTGGGCGCTGACCCGCCTCGGAGGCTGGGCCTCGGCCTGGGTTGATCGCTGCCGGTGTGGGGTGTTTGTGGGCCCGCTGTGGTCGGTCAACGATCGGCTGGCCTACGAGTTTGCCCAGGCCTTTTACGACGCATTGCGAGCGAAACAAACCATCGGCCAGGCCGCCCTGG
The DNA here is from genome assembly GCA_903872065.1 of uncultured Anaerolineales bacterium. Lineage (GTDB taxonomy): Bacteria > Chloroflexota > Anaerolineae > Anaerolineales > UBA4823 > CAIQJJ01. The sequence goes on from CAIQJJ010000243.1 coordinate 1,686, forward strand.
CTGCCCGTCGGCATGTCCGCGCCCTGGCCCCCGACGACCCGAACTGCCTGGCGTACAGCGTTTACGCCCATCCCAACGCCCGCGTGAAGTTCGGAGCATGATGAAGGCGGTCTTGCGCAAAATGGCGTCATCTGCACTGCTCTCCTTGCCTTAAGCGCCGCTCAAGGAGAGTGTTGCATTAATGTTTCTGGCGACGGGGTGGGGCTGGGAGAAAATCGCCGCAAGCTGTTCAGCGTCAAAGCTGAGTTGACCTTCCGAATGTTTAAGTTAAGCAAAAAGCCATAGTCTGTGGACTATGGCTTTTCAAAGGTAGCGGGGCTTGGATTCGAACCAAGGACCTTTGGGTTATGAGCTGCAATCCTGAAACCGCTGACTTTTTCGGTAATTGAGATGTTTTGAGCTTACTTTTTCATTTCTTGCGCGGCTATACTCAACGAGCTATGGTAGCTTGATACTTTTACTATACCAGGGCCTTTCCAGGGCGTCAATACAGGAATTTATAATTAACCCAAGTTGCTACCTTATAGATAGGTGATGCTGCATGCCAGGACAAAAAGAGCGACTTTGATCTCAAAGCCCCTGGCAGTCACAGCGTGAATGTGTTTTGGCAATCGTTGCTCAACCAAGCTACCAGTGGTTTCAACCATTTTGCGATAGGATGACATCAGATAATGAACCCATGGTTGCATTGGTCGAGTAGAGTTTTTCTTGCGCAGAGGCACCAAGGCCACATTGGCTTCCGTCATGACATCCTCAACCACATAGTCGGTGTAGGCTTTGTCGCCAGTTACCTTTGAGCCTTCGGGCAAGTCAAAAAATAGGCTTTGAGGGCACTGGTATCACTATAAGAACCAGGTGATAAGAAGAATTCGACAGGTTGGCCATGCTCTGTGATCATCAAATGGATTTTGAGACCGTAGAAAAAGCGTTTCTTGCTGGCCTGATAGCCGCGCCATTCTTCGCCGCGATAGAGATGGCAGCGACAAATGCGGTAGTTGTCGCAGGCGGCGATAGGAAAGCTGTCCAGCACATACAGCGAATGGGTATTCAACTCTTTCCAAGTCTCTCCCAGCAAACTGAACAGGATCAAGAACAAGTCAGCCACGCGGTGAAAACGACGGTTGAAGCGGCTCTTGCTCAACATCTTGGGCACGTAGCCATATTCCCGCCAAAGTACAGTGCAGCGGTGATGGCCGTTGTCATCACTTCGGCATCGCTGACCTGGCTTTGCGGGTCTTCGTAATGATGCAATGCTTTCCGACCATCATCTCTTCAGCAAAAACTGCTACAATCGAAGCATCTCAATCTTTTCAGGATGCCCTCGATATGCAAAACGAAACCTTATCTCCTGCTCTGCTCCCGCAAAATGTCTGGTCTGACGAACTGGATGCGTTCATTGGAGAAATTCGCCAACGAACGATTTTGTGGATGCTGCCGATATTGGTGGTCTGCGCCATTCTGCTGGGGGCCAGCATCACCCCCTTGTCGAGTGCTGAAGAAGCCAGTCGGCGGCTTGCCTTGGCATTGATGATCTTCGTCCTGGTTGGGGTGGTATGGTTGGTGCAGCGCTGGCGTTTCGCGCCTGCCGCCTGGCTGCTGGTGTTGGGGAGTATGGCGCTCAATGTAAGTGTGGCCTCTTGGGATGAGATGTCTGGCGCCATTAGCCTGTTGGCATTTTCGGTCGGTATGACCACGCTGTTGATCAGCCGCAGGGCTGGTGGTCTGGCGGCTGTGATCTGCACAGCGCTGGTGCTGTTGGCCCCGCCCGCCTGGCTGCCAGCCACGCCCATTCTGCGCGGCCTGACCGTCGTAGGAATGTGGAGCGTGTTTGGCCTGCTCGTCGCGGCAGTCTCACCCTTATTGACTGCGACAGCATGGGCATGGTCGGGTTACCAGCACAGCCTGATCTACTTGAAACAAGCCCGTGAATTTCAGCAACAATACCAGAACGCGCTCAAAGACTTATCCGACGCTAACGCCCAATTGCTGCGGCTCAACCAGCACACCCAGGGCTTGCGCCTGATGGCAGAGGAAGAACGGCGCATCAAAGAGCAGTTTGTGGCGAATGTCAGCCATGAATTGCGCACCCCCTTGAACATGATCATCGGTTTTGCCGAGATGATTTTGAAAGCCCCCGAAAATTACAGTTGGGATGTTCCTTCCAAGCTGCTGGCCGATCTCGAAGTGATCCAACGCAACAGCCAGCACCTTTCTGAACTGGTAAATGATGTTCTCGACCTGAGCCAGATCGAGGCCGGACGCATGGCTTTGACCCGCGAACGCGTCTCACTGGTGGAGATCGTTGAGGCGGCTGTAGTTGCCGTGCGTCCAATGTTTGAGTCGAAGCAGCTCTCGCTCGATATGGAATTGGCGGAGAACTTGCCCCCTGTTTTCTGTGACCGTACGCGCATCCGCGAAGTGGTGTTGAACCTGCTCAGCAACGCCGGGCGCTTTACCGAAATCGGTGGCGTGCGCGTGAAAGCCCTGCAGGAAGGCCGCGACGTGGTGGTCAGTGTGCAAGATACTGGGCCTGGCATCTCTGCTGAAGATCAGGCGCGCTTGTTTCAGCCTTTTCAGCAGTTGGATAATTCGCTGCGCCGCCGGCATGGCGGTACCGGCCTGGGATTGAGCCTGAGCCGGAGCTTTGTTGAACTGCACGAGGGCAAAATGTGGCTGGAGAGCGAAAAAGGCCGCGGGACGACCGTCTTCTTTCGGCTGCCGATCGAACCGCATACCCCCATCGCCGCTGGCCCAGCGGCGCAATTGATCCCCGGTTGGGAGTTTTTGCAGCGTACTCGCCTGCCACAACTCCCGGTGCAGCCAGCCAAGCCGCAGATTGTGGTCGTTGAGGACGGCCAGCGTTTGAAGACACTGCTTTCTCGTCATCTCAATAGCATCGAAGTGGTCGCCGCCGATACTGTGCCGCAGGCTATCCAGCAATTAGCCATTTGTCCAGCCCAGGCGCTGCTGATCAACCAACCGATGGTCAGTGAAACCTTGCGACAGGTGATTGAAACAGACCTACCATCGGGAATCCCCGCGTTGATTTGTTCCGTACCAGAAACTGAAGATGCTGCCAACCGCATGGGCGCTGATGGCTACCTGGTGAAGCCCATCGCTCGCGAAGCCTTGCTGCAAACCCTGGAAAGCCTCGGCCCGGGCATCAAAACCGTGCTGGTAGCTGATGACGAACCCGATGCGCTGCAACTCTTTCGCCGTATATTGATTGGGGCCGGGCGCGGTTACCGTGTACTGCGCGCAGCCAATGGCCGCCAGGCGTTGGATATCATGCACAGCGAGGCGGTGGACGTAGCGCTGCTCGATTTGATGATGCCCGAAATGGATGGGTTTCAGGTGTTGGCGGCGCGCAGCCAGGAAGAAGCCTTGCGAAAAATCCCCGTGATTTTGATCTCGGCGCGCGACCCGTGGGGTCAGCCAGTGGTCAGCAAGTCGCTGTCAGTGGCAAGCCGCGATGGTTTGAACGTGCAGGAGCTATTGGCATGTATCGAGGCGCTCAGCGCGATTCTTTCGAAAGCGCGCCCCGCTGCTGATCCAGCGCGGCCAGCAGCGCCTGCTGCGTGAAAGGTTTGCGTAAGAACCCCGCCGCCCCCAACGATAATGCCAGTTCTTCTTGCAGCAAAATGGTCGAGACGATCACTGGCACACCCTGGGTTTGCGGGTGTTCGCGCAGACGGCCCAGCACTTCCCATCCATCCACGCCAGGCAGCATCACATCGAGCAAAATGATCTGCGGGGGAGATTGCTCAATCAACTCGAAGGCTGCTTCGGGGGTTTTGGCCACAGCAAGTTGGTAGGGTGTGCCAGCCAGGAAGCGCTGGAGCAGTTGCAGGGCGTCGGCGTTGTCATCCAGGGCCAGCACGGCCACCTGCGCCAGCGCCGGGAGCAGCAGGGCAGCATCGAAAGTCAGCCCTGGGCCAGGCGTTGGCTGCACTTCCAGTTCACCTTCTGAAAGTTGGGCCAATTGGCGGGCGATTTCGATCTTCTCCAGGGTTTCGGCATTCGTTTGCCCCTGTACAGCCTGCCCGCCGCTGGCGCGTACCCGCACGAGAATCTTGTGCGTCAGGGCGTCTGCCGTTACTGAGACATTGCCCCCGGGAGCGGCGCTGATGGCGGCGGTGAGCAGTTCGAGCAACGCCTGTTTGATGGATGAAACCTGGCCGGTAGCTGGCGGCAGGCACCCGGGTGCTTCGTACTGCACGTTACCGCCTGAATTGCGAATCAATGGAGCGGCGATCTTCAAAGCCGAAGCAATGACCGCTGCCACGCTGACCGTTTCGATCGGGCTGGATGTTTTGAGCCAGGATAGTTCCCGCTGGCGTTCCGGCGAGACGGCTGGTAAGCCAGTTTCGAGGGTTGGCGGGGATACAAGTTGCGCAGAGGTCGGGAACTGCTTCCAAAGCATATTCGCCAGCAAGCTGGCCGCCAGGCGTTCGTAGCGCCGTACCTGGCGGGTGCTGAGTGCCAGTTCATCGGCCACTTCTTTTTGGCTGAGTTGTTCGATGTAGCGGCTGGTTAGAACATAGTGTAAACGCCAGGCGGTGGAATGGCGTGGGGCTTTC
>CAIQJJ010000244.1 GCA_903872065.1 uncultured Anaerolineales bacterium
AAAAAGACGCTTTCGTAGTGACGGCTTCAGCCGTTATGGGCAAGGTTAGCGACTGAAGTCGCCACTACAAGCGCCCGACCGGTCTATTTTCGTAATAGGTTTGCAAAGATTAACCACGAATAACGCGAATTTTCACGAATAAGAAGACCAAGAAAAAATTCGTGTAGATTAGTGTTATTCGTGGTTTTAACTGGCTTTGCTTCCAGTTTGCAAAATCTGGATGACCTTTTTACAAATTGTGATATGTTCTCAGCGAGGACATCAACTCATAATACGAGACTAACGGCGCTTCCAACGCCACAGGCGATACTGCTCGATCGCTTGAATCAAGGGGTGCATGAGGGGCAAGAAGTGGTTGAGCAGCATCACGAGTTGGAATGTCCGCGAGGGGTAGACCACCCGGTGGTCATGCTGGATGCCGTGCAGGATGGCCGCCGCCACCGCCGGCGCCGACTGGCTGGGCCAGGGCAGCGGCGTGCCTTCGCCGCCGGCGGCGCGAAAAAACCCGGTGCGGGTGGCAATCGGGTAAACCAGGAGCAGTTGGCGCGGGTCTTGCATCTGCCAGCGGTAGGCGTCGGCAAAACGATGCACGGCAGCCTTGGTGGAGGCGTAAGCGGCGTAGCCGGGGACGGCCAGGTGGGCCATGGCCGAGGCGGTGATGACCACCTTGTGCGGGCGGTCATGGGGCAGGGCCTGCATCTTCTCCAGGATGTAGAGCGGGGCCAGGGTGTTGACGCGGTAAATACGTTCGAGATGCGCCCAATCTGGCTGAGACAGTTCCTCGAAATAGGCGAAGCCGGCGTTGGCGATGAAGAGGTCTATGCCGCCGAACTGGGAGAGCGCCGCCTCGAAAAGCTGATCGATCGCTTCGGGCTGCCCCATGTCGGCGAGATAGGGTGTGATCTGAGCGGCGCTCTGCCCGTTGGGCGGGGCTGCCAGGCTGCCTGCAGCGCTGCACGCAGCCTGCAAGGCCGAGGCGTTGAGGTCCACCGCCAAGACCTGCACGCGGCGCTCGGCCAGGCGGCGCAAGAGGGCCAGCCCAATGCCGGAGGCGGCGCCGGTCAAGACGATGCGCGTCCCGTTTAAGTTCATCGCGCCCGCTCTCAGGGTTTCTTGGGACGCGCCGGCTTTTTGGCGGCCGGTGGTTCAGGCGGCGCGGCGGGGGCGCTGGGCGCGGGCGGCGGGGTCTCTGGCGGCGCGGCTTGAGGCGGCTTTTTCTCAAGCGGCGCGGCGGCAGGGGGCTCCGCACTGGCGGATTTGCGCCGCGCCGGCTTTGGCTTGGCGGCGCTGTCGGCGGCGCTGTCAACGGGCGGCGGCGCAGCCGGCGCGGGCGATTTGTCCTTGCCGGCGAGGAGTTCCAGTTGAAGCGGAGCAGCAGGCGCGGCCAGCTCTGGCGCGGCGGCGTTCTTCTTCTCCCGCTTGCCGCCGGCCGCCGGCTTCTTCTCGGCCGGCGCGCCGGCCTGTTCTACCGCAGACTCGGTCTTCTCGGCGGCGGAGGGAGTTTCCGCGGCGCGGCGTTTGCTCCCCGCTTCGCCTTTGGAAGCGCCGCCTTCGCCTTTGGAAGCGCCGCCTTCGCCTTTGGAGGCGCTGCGTTCGCCTTTGGAAACGCTGCGTTCGCCTTTGGAAACGCTGCGTTCGCCTTTGGAAGCGCTGCGTTCGCCTTTGGAAACGCTGCGCTCGGTCTTGACCTCGCGGCGCTCCGCCACCCGTAAGCCAAGCACCTGCACGCCGGCCTTGAGCCCCAGGCTGTCCTTGCCAACGGCGGCGCGCGTTTGCAGCGGGGCGTCCTCCAGGCGGATTGACTTGGGCGCTAACTTGTTAAAATGCAGGGTCAGGCGGGTCGCGGCCTCACCGACGACCAACCCCACCACCGTCGCGCTGCGCGGCAGCTTCCAGGCGACCACCCCCTGGCCGTAGCGCCCCTGGCGGGGGAATTGATCGGCCGGGCAGCGTTTGGTCTTGCCATCCGAGGTCGCCAGCAGGACTTCGTCCCGGTCGGCGATCACCTCCGCCCCGACCACCTCGTCGCGCAGGCCCAGCTTAATGCCGCCCACACCGGCCGCGGCCAGCCCCATCGGGCGCACTTCCTCCTCAGAGAAGCGGATCGTCATGCCGTCCGCCGTCGCCAGCAGCAGATCGGCCTTGCCGTCCGTCAGGCAGACCCAGCCCAAGGCGTCGCTCTCGTTGACCTTGACCAGCGGGAACGGCTTGGAGGACGGCCCTGGCACTTCTGTACCGTCGGTCTTCTTAACCAGGCCCTGGCGCGTGCAGGTCAAGACATACTGGCCGGCCTGGCGCGAGTCTTTGGGCGGCAGCGCAAACAGGGCGACCAGGCGCGAGGCGCTCCCATCGGCCTCCTCCTCGCCGCGGCCAAATTTTCCCAGGCTGCCCGGCGGAGGTTCGGGCAGCGGGGCGATCTTCCAATAGGGGTTGCCGCCGGTAAGCGCCTCCGCTTCGGGGATGTTTTGCACGGGAACGGTGGCGCAGTCGCCGTTTTGGGCGCACAGGTACAAAACATGGCGCGTGTTGGCCGGCAGGGTGAAGAGCGGCGCGGCCGCCCCCGACAGGCGCAGCGGCTTGTCGTCGGCGGTGCGCGAGAGGAGGCCCTCGGCGCTGACCGAAACCCAGACCATGCCATCCGGCAGCGTCTGCAGGAGGTCTACCGCGCCGGCCGGGACCGCGCCGGCGATCACTGTCCGCCGCCGGTCGCCGTAAAGCTCTTTGATCTGCGCCAGTTCGTCGGCGCAAAGCTGGCGCATCAGTTTGGGAGAGCCCAGCAGGGATTCCAACGATTTGATCTGCGCCTGCACTTCTTTGTACTCGTCCTCGATCTTTTTGCGTTCGAGCGCCGCCAGGCGGCGCAACTGCAGCTCCAGGATCGCCTGAGCCTGAGCCTCGCTGAGCGGATACTGCTTGACCAGGCGGGCGCGGGCGGTCTCGGCGTCCGGCGCTTTGCGGATCAGGGCGATGATTTCGTCTATGTTTTTGAGCGCCGTCAGATAGCCTTCCAGGATGTGGGCGCGCTGGCGGGCTTTTTCCAGGTCATATTCTGAGCGCCGCTGGATCACCAACAGGCGGTGATCCAGGTAGACGCGCAAGGCCTGCTTAAGGCTCAACATGCGCGGCTCACCGTCCACCAGGGCCAACAAAATGATATTGAAGGTATCGCGCAAGGGGGTCAGGCGGTAGAGGTCTTGCAGCACTTTCTCGGCCTCGGCGGTCTTGCTCAACTCGATCACGATGCGCAAACCGTGCCGGTCTGATTCGTCGCGCAGGTCGGAAATCCCGACCAGCTTTTCATCGCGCGTCAGTTCGGCAATGCGTTCGATCAGCGCCGCCTTGTTGACCATGTAAGGCAGTTCGGTGACGATGATGCGCGAGCGGCCGCGCTCCATCTCCTCGGTGTGCAGGCGGGCCTGGAGGATGACATGCCCCCGCCCGCTGCCGTAGACGCTCTTCAAGTCGTCGTCGCCCATCCCGGGGACAAGAATGCCGCCGGTGGGGAAATCCGGCCCCTGGATGAACTTCATCAGGTCTTCGACGTTGAGATCGTCCAGCTTTTCCCAGTGATGGAGCATGTAGCGCAGCGCGTCCACCACTTCGCCCAGGTTGTGCGGCGGGATACTGGTGGACATGCCCACAGCAATGCCGGTCGCGCCGTTCACCAGCAAGTTCGGGAAGGCGGCCGGCAGCACCTCTGGCTCCTGCAGAGAGCCGTCGAAATTGTCGGCGAAGTTGACGGTGTTCTTGGCAATGTCGGCGAGCAGGTGGGCGGCGGGTGCGGTCAGGCGGGCTTCAGTGTAGCGCATCGCGGCCGGCGGATCGCCATCCACCGAACCGAAGTTGCCCTGCCCATCCACCAACAGGGTGCGCAGGGAGAAATCCTGCGCCATGCGGGCCATTGATTCATAGACCGCAGCGTCGCCGTGCGGGTGATATTTGCCCAGCACTTCACCGACGATGCGGGCGCTCTTTTTATAGGCGCTGCCGGGGTGCAGGCCCATATCGTGCATGGCATACAGGATGCGGCGGTGAACGGGTTTGAGGCCGTCGCGGGCGTCGGGTAGGGCGCGGGCGACGATGACCGACATGGCATAATCGAGGTATGCCTGCTGCATTTGGTGATTGATGTCAACGGAGTGTACGAGACCGAGTTCCATAGGGAGTAAGAAGTAGAAAGTGGGAAGTGGAGAGTGGAGAGTGGGGAGTGGGGAGTGGAGAGTGG
>CAIQJJ010000245.1 GCA_903872065.1 uncultured Anaerolineales bacterium
CATCAGCCACCAATGGATAATACTTCAACTGCCCCCCTGACTCACCATACCATTCAAATAATACGCCTTGCTTATCTTGACCTCTCAGCCTCCTTCCTGGTTTTTGATTTCCAGCAGCGTCTTCTACTAGCGGGAAATCCCAAAGTATGTCTTCAGCTCTAGGAAGTTCAAGTTGAAATTTAAACAACTGATAATTTCCAAGCTTGTTCCACGAAAGCGCCAGGTAACAGCTTTTTTCGATCTCCACCGATCCGCCATTGGACAAACTAACTTCTTGATGCCAACCACGAACCAAATTCAAAAGCGCCTGTCCTACCTGCATTGGCCGGGCTTTATAGTTTTGTTGATTAAGACCATAATCATCTAAGGCCTTCCAGAACTTCCCGGCCGAATTAGAAAGTTCCAGCATCACCCTTCCTGTTCGCATAGTATCATCAAGCGTTCGACGCATTTTACAAGATATACCATATCGGATTCCAGGTACCGAGGAAAAAAGTAAAACATCGAAAACCAATTTATTCTCTTGGGATTCTCCTCCAAATGTCGCTGCAACAGTCCTTTCAAAATCACGCCATCCAGGCAAAGTAAGATTGCCCTTCGCCGCTAATTGTCCACTACCATCCTGGTAGGTACTCAAAATCAGGCGAAACTTTTCTACCTCAAGCGCAGTAGGATCACGATCAATTAATGGTATAGTCATCTTTTGCATCCATCCAAGACTTCACTTTGTAATTTCCAATTCATCTCTAAGAAGTTGATCAGTAGTTATATCGAACAAGATAGCCACTTTCAATACAAACTCAACCGTCGGCTGCTTTTTCCCCGTTTCGATCTCGCTCAGATAACCATGCGCCGTCAACCCCAATGCAAGAGCAAGTTCCTTAAGAGTCATCCGCCTTTTTAAACGCAGTAAACGAAGTTTTTCACCAAATCTTTGCATGGTACAATTTCTACTGTGGCAAACTGTATTGACAATGCAATCATTACATGATAATATTTGTGTCTCTAATAGAGACATTTAGGACATATTTATGGAGCAATCACTAACAAATTCAAATGATTATGAAATGGTAAATAGTCCTTTCAAATGGGTAGGCGGCAAATCGCGGCTGCGCAAACACATTATTTCGCTTCTACCGGTTCATACCTGTTATGTTGAACCTTTTGCCGGGGCTGCATGGGTATTATTTGGCAAGCCGCCAAGCGATGTTGAGATACTCAATGATCTCGACCAAGATTTGATCACCTTCTTCCGAGTCATACGCGAAAAACCGGAGGAATTAATTGCTTCTTTCGAATTAGAATTGGTTGCTCGGGCCGAATTCGAGCGATTGGCTAGCTTAGACGCAAGCCAATTGACCGATATTCAACGCGCCCACAGATTTTACTATCTTATCATGGCTGGATGGGGTGGAGAATTAAAATATCCTCGTTTTCAAACCAGCATCAGTGATGGCGGTCATGGGAATCGTCTGATTGGAGCATTGAAAACTTTACGAGAACGAATTGAGCCTGTCCATCAACGTTTACGTACAGTCATTATTGAAAATCTAAGTTGGCAAGATTGCATTGAAAGGTACGATCGATCCAATACGGTTATGTATATTGATCCTCCTTATCCTGAAAACGGATGTAATTATGCCCATAATATGCGGAGCTGGGATGATCACAAATTGCTAGCGAAGCGCCTGGAACGTTCACGCTGTAAATGGATTCTTTCATCATACGACATTTCTGAAATGCGCGATCTGTATGCAACATGTTATATTATTCCAGTTCAGTCTTTTTCAGGCATGAAAGCCAAAAAAGAAGGCAGTGAACGGGTTGTGAATAAAGAGGTCCTCATTACTAATTATATGCCCGACAGCACTGCTGTAACAGGGATAGAAGGGCCGCGACAAATGCGCATGATACTCGAAAACTCTGCTGAATATAACGGTTAAAGTATCTGCATTTTTTACTCGATTACCCCTTCATTGACGTAGCGCGTCAGTTCGCTCACGCTGAGATCGGCGATGCCCAGTTTGTCCACGGTGCGCCCGCGCCGCCAGTAATCAGTGCGGTGGACGATGCAGCCCAGGCGGATGATGCTGTCCATACCGCGCACTGAGACGCCATAGTGTTGGCCGAGCGAGGCGATCGGCACCAGGCTCATTGGCACATCCTCAAAGATATAACGATGGTTCAAGGTGCTGGGCGCTTTGATGCCATAGTAGCCCGGCTGGTTCTGAATCGCCTCGCGCAAATCCTCGCCAACGGTGTTATAGGCCATTTTCAGCCATTCCATGGCGGTCCGGGCGCGCAGACCCAAGGCAGAGGCGACTGTCACCCGTTCGCGGTCGAGGACTTCAAGGACGCGCGCGACCGAGGGGGTAACGCCATCAATATAAAATTGATAATCGCCGTGGGTCGCTTCAATCCAGCCGGCGTTGAGCAGCGTCAGGGCAGGGTGAAAAATCGCACCCATATTATTCAAACCAGTGTGCAAAACGTTGATGCCATCAATGAACTGCGGATAGGCGGGATGGATGGCGTCCAGGACTTGTTGGGTGCGGGTAGCCGGCAGAGCCGCCAACGGCACCGCATCTTTGATTCGAAAGATGCGCGCCTGGGCCGGGCCATCCGAACGCGAGGCATAGATAAATGTTTCCGCTTCAGCAACCGTCACATCAGCCTGGCAACCCTGATCGCGCAGCACCTTACAAAATTCAATTGCGCCGCAGGTGCGACCCGGATGAAGCACAATGATCTGACCATCTTTGAGATGCGGCGCGGCTGCTTTGGCAATATCGGTATGCGCCGAGGAGGGCAAAACGGCCATCACCATCTGGGCATTTTGTAAAGCTTCGGCCATATCCGATGTCACCAGGTCCAGCTTGCCAAAGCCGCGTACGCCGGCATCGCTGCTCTCCAGTTCAATCCCACCGCGCTTCTTGAGCGCCTGGACATGTTCAAAAGTGCGATTGTAAAGGGTTACTTTGAAACCCATCAGAGCCAAATGGGCGGCCATTGCTTTTCCGCCATGTCCAGCGCCAATCACAGTATAATTTTCGGGGGTAGTCATATTCGCTCCTTCGTGCAGTTTCCAAAACGTTTTGGGGCAATGAGACAATCTTAATCTAAAACGGCGGGGGTGTCAATCTTGACATTCTTTATTCCTACGGTAAACTAGACCAATGTAATCAAATTTCGGATAATAAAGGTAAAACTTATGGATAAACTCGAAAGTCTCCAAAAAATCTTGCTTGAGCTAGGCAACGTGATTGTCGCTTATTCGGGCGGCATTGACAGCACGCTCTTGCTCAAGATAGCACACGATACGCTCGGCGAGAAAGCGATTGCCATCACAGCGGTCTCAGCCAGCCTGGCCAGCGATGAGCGCGCCGAAGCTGAACAACTTGCCCGACAAATCGGGGCGCAGCATATTTTGATCGAAACAGATGAAACCGTGAATGCAGAATACCTGGCCAACACGCCCAACCGCTGCTTCTTCTGCAAAAGTGAAACGTATGACAAGTTGATCGCCTATGGGAAAGCCCATGGCTATGACCATATTGTTGATGGGACAAACGCCGATGACGCGCACGATATTCGCCCCGGCCGGCAGGCCGCGCGCGAGCATGGAGTGCATTCCCCACTGCTGGAAGCCGGTTTTACCAAGGCGGACATCCGCAGCCTGGCGCAGCAGCTTGGCCTGCCCAATTGGAATAAACCCTCGGCAGCATGTCTTTCCTCGCGCATTCCTTATGGCACAGCAATTACGATACCCATTCTCTCGCAAGTAGAACGAGCCGAGGCCATGCTGCGTGGGATGGGGCTGCGTCAATTGCGCGTGCGGCATCATGAGAGCATTGCACGCATTGAAGTTGAGGCGGATGATTTCCCCAACCTGCTGGCGCGGCGCGCGGAGGTTGTGACGGCGCTCAAGGCGCTCGGTTACACTTACGTCACACTCGATCTGGCTGGTTTTCGCAGCGGCAGCATGAACGAAGCGGTGCGACGGCCAGCAGTCAGCCCAAACTGACCGCTGCACAGCGGGCAATGGCGGGTATAATCGCGCTATGGAACTTAAACCGCTGCCGGTGGGCATTCAAACTTTTCGCGATATCGTCCAGGGTGGTTATCTCTATGTGGATAAGACCAGATGGATTTATAACCTGATCCGCTATCCAAAAGGCGCCTACTTTCTTTCGCGCCCGCGACGGTTCGGCAAGAGTCTGCTGATTTCGACGCTGGAAGAGATTTTCCAGGGCAATCGCGAGCTTTTCAAAGGGTTGTGGCTGTACGACAGCCCTTACCAATGGCCGGTACACCCGGTCATCCGCATTGACTTTGGACGCAACCCGGTAAAGTCTGCGCAGGCGCTGCAAGAGGTCTTGCACTGGAATCTCGACCGGATTGCCGCCGAAAATGGCCTGACCTTGAGCGGAACGTTGGATACACTCCGGTTCGATGAACTGATTTCTAAGCTCTCAGTCCAAAAGCAGGTTGTAATCCTGGTGGATGAATATGACAAGCCGCTGCTGGACAACATCGAAGACATTGAGGAAGCCAAACGCATTCGCGAGGTACTCAAGGGTTTCTACACCGTCATCAAGGCCATGGATGCATACGTGCGCTTCGTATTACTGACTGGCGTCAGCAAGTTCGGCCGGGTGGGAGTCTTTTCAGGCCTCAATAACCTGAATGACATCACCGTTGACAATCAGTACGCCACCTTGCTGGGCATCACTCAGGAGGAAGTGGATACCTGCTTCGCCGATTATCTGAACGACCTCGCCGCCGAACGTTCCCTACCTGCGGCTGAACTGAGTCAGCAAATTCGTTCCTGGTATAACGGATTCCGTTTCGCAAGGCGCGGCGCGACAGTCTACAACCCGTTTTCGCTGCTGCTCCTGTTTCAAAAGAGCGAGTTTCAAAACTTCTGGTTCGAGAGCGGCACGCCCACCTTTCTGCTCAAAATCCTCAAACAGCGCGGCTACGACCTGCAAACATTGGAGCAACTGGAAGTGTCCGAACTCGCCTTCAGCACCTACGAAATCGAAAACCTGGACATCGTCCCC
>CAIQJJ010000246.1 GCA_903872065.1 uncultured Anaerolineales bacterium
TATAGCGCCACCAAATCCAGACCCCACTAAAGAGGGAAAGGCCAAGTCCAACCAGGCCAAACAGCCAGTGCAGCAAATTAAGGGGCAAAACGATCGCCAGGAGAAACGCGAGCAAAGCAAAGGCCGCAATCCCAAGCGGCGGCAGCAAAGGCATAATCAACTCGGAAAAATGCCGGCGGATCACCAGGTAAACTGTTTCATCTGGGCTAAGCCAATTAAAACGGTTGGTGCGCAGCAAACGACGCCCATCCACCACCGCCACAAAATAGGGGATGACGGTGGGATATTTCTCGATAATACTGGCAAATTGATCCCAGGTGAATTTAAGTACCTGGGACGGAGCAACCGCAGTCACAGTCGCTGAACGTGGGGTACCATAGAGCAGGGATTCTTCGCCGACAAAATCGGCTGGCCCAAAGACCACCAAAATGCGCGATTGATCGTCGGGGCCAATGCTGACACGCAACTTGCCCGAAGAAATGATATAGAAGCTATCTCCTACATCGCCCTCGCGAAATAAGACCTGCTTTTCAGCCAATGAAACCGTGGAGCAGCTTTTGGCAACCTGCTCAATCTGCGGCGGCTTGAGGGTCTTAAAAATAGCCATACGGCTCAAAAGCGGAACGATTTTTGAGATATCTTCAGCCATAATCCGATTGTACTCAAGAATGGCTAGAAAGCAACCAAAATTCACCGAAACAAAAAGGACGCAGCCGCGCCGCGCCCTTTATTGACTTCAAGTTTACCTTCAACAAATTTCCTGCAAAACGTTTTATTATCTGGCCAAATCGCCAGAGGCGCGCATGCGGCGCGCCAGAAAAATGACCACCAACAAAACAGCCGAAAGACCCAATAAACCAGGAATACCAACTTCGTCTGCAAAGCCAGTGGTGGGCACAACCGATGGCGTAGCGGTTGAGGTGGTCTCTTTCGTCTGAGCAGAGGCCAGGAGGGTTTTGAGCGCGATCACGGTTTTGGTCGCCGGGCCTGGCTCCAACGCCGAGGTCGCTGTACCCGAGGGGGCAAGCAAGGGGGTATTGCTGGGCGCTTTGGTGGGCGTCGGCGGGATCAAGGTAAAAGTGGGAGTCACGGTAGGAATCGCCGCCGAGGTTTCCGTCAGACTTTGCTGGATTCGATCCTGCTGACGAGTTGCAGTAGCGGCTGCAGCAGCCAGGGCTGTTTCGCGCGCCTTTTGTTGATCGGGGATAATCTTGGTTGCAGCAAAAATTGCCACACAAATCAGCGATAAAATAATCACTGCCCCTAAGATCACAGCCACAATGATAAAAGTACGATCTCTTTTGGGTCGCTCTGAGGAAGAGCCTTCTGCTTCTCCATCCACAGCATTCTCATCAAGATTTTCCGGACTATCGCTCATAGTTTTCTCCTTCGCAAGTGTTCAGACTACGTCTCCGCCGTCCACTCTAGTTTTACTCCAAAATTTGCAGATTCGCCAGTGGCAAAATAGCTTTTTGCCCATTTTCCAACGTAATCCCTCCAACGGGTAATTTAAGGCCATTCTCTATCAAGGTTTTGCCGGGTCGAAGCTCATTCAGTGTTCCTACCAGGCCCATATAGGGAGCGCGCACCACACGCACTCTCTGCCCCTCTTTAAAGCGATTAATATCGTTGAGGGGGGGGATATTCTCCGGCGCGGGCAACGGGATCACCGCTTCTGGCCTACGATCCGTATTACACTCCGCATTGAGGGTAATCTCACGCCGGTTGTTAGTAGTCAACAGCTTAAACGCCACTGAGTTCATGGAAATGCGGCCAAAGCCTTCCAGAAGGATAATCGGATAACGCATTTTCATTGCTGTGGGGATAAGCTTGGAGGCAATGCTGGTTACGATCAAGCCCTTGAGTGGAACTTCCGCCGCGGCTGCGAGAACATCTTCGCCAACGCAGTGGCCGCCCAACACCACTGTCCCTCGCATACTGACATCAATTCGATCAGCCGTCAAGACATCATCGGGCGTCTTGATTTGCGCATTCAGTAAGCCGAAATCAATCCGCCCGTTGCCCCACACGCCTTGAATCAGCGCCCCTGTGGTTTGAATTACTAAGCGTAACATACTTTCCAATAACGTGTTAGTATTTAATCCGCCTCTTGAAGCCACTCACCGGCAATGCGGAGCATTCCCGCAGCGTTACCCTAGCCTGGA
>CAIQJJ010000247.1 GCA_903872065.1 uncultured Anaerolineales bacterium
ATTGGCGCTGTTGGGGCCGGCCGAGACGATTGGGCCAAAGGGCATTTCAGGGGTGGAGCCGTGGCGCAATAACTGCACGGTCAACTCGGCGGCCAGTTGGCGCTCGGTCATACCCACGCGGACGACGGCCAGCGCGTCTTGCAGCGCCTCCTGCGCAATCTGCACCGCTTGACGCATGAAGGCAATCTCGCTGGCATCTTTGGCGATGCGCAGCGGCTCTAAAATACTCTCCGCTGAGATGCAGCGCGCCCGCGGGGCCGCGCCCTCGACCAGGCGCAGCTCGAGGAAACGCAAGCGGGTCGGCTCAACGCCGATAGTTCCCCCATCCAGGGCGGCCAACGCCTGCTGAAAAGCGCCCGGCCAGGTGGCGGGGTCGTCAGTATAAAAGAAAGATTGCAGCGGATAGGGAATGCCAATCAGCTTGGCCGCCTCGAGTTGAGGCAGGACAATTAGCGGCGGCTGAGTGGGGGTGAAAACGACCACCATCGGGCGCTCCATCAGGTGCAGGTGTAGGCCGGTGAGGTAAACCAGGCTGGGGCCGGGGTTGAGGAGGAGGGCGTCCAGGCCGGCCGAGCGGAGGGCCTGCGCCAGGCGCTGCTGGCGAGCGATAAAGGGAGAAGTAGTCATCCGAAAAACTCCTTAAATCAAGATCGAGGCGATTATAACACCCGATTCCACTAAATTTGCCCTTGACGAAAAAAAAAGGCTATAGTAAACTATCGCCCGCAAGTTGAGAGAAGTCTCAGGCATAAATGGACCCGTGGTGTAGCGGCCAAACATGCGGCCCTGTCAAGGCCGAGATCGCGAGTCCGAATCTCGTCGGGTCCGCCTCAGAAGAACAAAAAGCGCCATGCAGCCCTGGATGTCATTCCGGGGCTGTGTGGTTTAATTTCGTTCCCAGGAGCAAGCGATGTCACACACTTCATTGAAATCTGGTTACACCGAACTGGTTGAGCGCCTGAATCGCTTTCCGCAGGGCGCGCCGCCATCAGAAGCGCTCTACAAAATTCTGCAAATCTTGTTCAACGAGCGCGAAGCGCAGTTGGTGGCGCTGCTGCCGATCAAGCCCTTCACGGCTGAAAAAGCCAGCCAGGTATGGAAAATGTCATTGAGCGAGACGCGCCAGGTGTTGGACGCCCTGGCCAGCCGCGCCCTTTTGGTAGACATCGAAATGGACGGCAAGACGACTTATACGCTGCCGCCGCCAATGGCCGGGTTTTTCGAGTTTTCACTGATGCGCATCCGCAGCGACATTGACCAAAAAGCGCTGGCCGAGTTATTCTACCAATATCTGAACGTCGAAGAAGATTTCATCCGCGAGTTGTTTACGCGCGGCGAAACGCAGCTTGGGCGGGTTTTTGTCAATGAGGCAGTGCTGTCCAACGAAAACGCGCTGCACGTGCTGGACTATGAACGCGCCAGCGAGGTGATCCAGACCGCCACGCACCGCGGGATCGGCGTCTGTTACTGCCGCCACAAGATGATGCACGTGGGGCGCAACTGCAACGCGGCGATGGACATTTGCATGACCTTCAACGGTTCGGCCCAGGCGCTGACGCGTCACGGCTACGCACGCCTGGTGGATGTGAGCGAGGGCATGGATTTGCTGCAGCAAGCTTACGCGCAAAACCTGGTGCAGTTTGGCGAAAACGCGCGCCAGGAGGTCAATTTCATCTGCAACTGCTGCGGCTGCTGCTGCGAGGCGATGATCGCGGCGCGCCGGTTTTGCTTCATGAATCCAGTGCATACCACCAATTTCCTGCCGGTGGTCGCCGAAGCGGACTGCAACGGCTGCGGCAAGTGCGTCAATGCCTGCCCGGTGGAGGCGATGGCGCTGGTCTCAACCAACGACCCGCACGCTCCCAAAATGAAAAAGGCCAAAGTGGATGAGGATCTCTGCCTGGGCTGCGGGGTATGTGTGCGAACCTGCGCCCGCAATGGGCTGGCGCTGCGCCCCCGTCCGCAGCGGGTGATCACGCCGCTCAACTCGGTGCATCGTTCGGTGATGATGGCGATCGAGCGCGGCGATCTGCAAAACCTGTTCTTCGACAATCGCGTGCTGTGGAATCACCGCGCCCTGGCGGCGGTGCTGGGCGTTCTCTTGCGCCTGCCGCCGGTGCAGCAGGTGATGGCCAGCCAGCAGATTAAGTCGCGCTTTATGGAATACCTGGTGACGCACATCAAAGTATAAGCGCCTCAACCGGGCTGGCGGTAGCCCAGGATGGCGCAAATCTGCTTCAGTTCAGGGTAAGTGTAGGGATCAGAGACCACCTTCTCACCCCAGCTTTCCTCGTCGCGCAGGTCAACCCAGCGCACTTCGGCAATGCAGTAATAGGCGGCGACCTCCGGCTCAGGTTCGTAACCGGGCTGCGCCTCGCCGCTGAGGGGATGGCACAGGTAGGTCTTATGCCACCTGTCGGTACCTGGCTGCCGCGGGGCTTCCACCAAAAGCCGCTCCACCGCCACCTGCAGGCCGGTCTCCTCCTGCATCTCGCGGATCACGCAGGCTTCCTCGCTCTCGCCGGCCTCGCGTCCGCCGCCGGGCAGCAGCCAATAGCTGCGCCCACCGGCATGTTCGCGGTGCTGAATCAAAAGAATGGTGTGGTCGCGCACAATGGCGCCCTGGTAACGGATGCGGGCCATGGAAGTCTCCTTACACTGGATTCAATCTACTTTCAAAATTTGATAGATGTTGTGACACGCCCTTATTTTACCCAAACAAGACGGGATTGGCCGTGATACAATCTGACAAAGGTGCGCGATGGGTCGCGCACGGGAAAGGATTATGATGACTGCTACGATTGCTATCACTCGCGGCGAGAGCCGCTTTGATACTGTGCGGCGCGCCCTGGATTTGATCGCCGATCAGGTGGATTTGCGCGCCTGCCGCCAGGTGTTGATCAAGCCCAATCTGGTCTCTACGGTTCGCCAACTGGCCTCTACGCATGCCGACGCCATGCGGGCGACGCTGGAGTTTGTGCGCGCCCGCTACGATGGGCCGCTGTGCATTGCGGAGGGGTCGGCGCTCGCGCCGACTTTCGAAGGCTATGAGCGCTTCGGGTATTTGCCCCTGGCGCGGGAGTACAAGGCGCAGTTGGTGGATTTGAACGCCAGTGAAACGGTTCCGGTGCGCGCCTTCAACCGCCATCTGCGCCCGGTGACGCTGCGCATGGCGCGTCTGGCGGTGGAAAGCGATTTTCGCATTTCGGTGAGCCCGCCTAAGACGCATGACAGGGTAACGGTGACGCTTTCGATTAAGAATATGGTCATGGGCAGCCTGGTCAACCCGGCCGCCGCCAGGCCAGACAGCCGCCTGGCGCAGATGACGATTCGCCTTGCCTCATCCCTGGGACAGGGCGTGGGGAACAGAGCTACGCAAATCGCGCACCTGGCAAAGACAATGCTGGCCGGCCGGGATCGCACCGACAAGATGCGCATGCACCAGGGTTTCCCGGTGATCAATCTTAACATCGCCCGCCTGGCGCCGCAAGTGCTGCCGAGCCTGGCGGTGATTGACGGTTTCGAGGGGATGGAGGGCGACGGGCCAACCAACGGGGAGCAGGTGGACTGGCGCGTGGCACTGGCCGGGCGGGACGCGGTGGCGGTGGACTCTCTGACGGCGCACTTAATGGGCTTTGACCCGCAGCGGGTCGGCTACCTGGTCTACTGCCAGCAGCTTGGCCTGGGCGAGGGCGATCTGGCGCGCATGGAGGTGCGCGGCGGGCTGGCGTTGGATGAGCTGCGCCGTCCGTTCGCCCCGCCTCCGACGGTGAAGAGGCAGGGCGATTGGGAGCTGCAGGACGCGGGGCGATGGTTGAGGGCGTAGGATCATTCTATTCGGTTTGGAGGCTGAGATGACGATCAGTAGTCTGGTGATTGATGGGTTTAAGCCCTTCCGCGACCGCGCCGAAGCTGCGTTGGGTGATTTGACAATTTTAACTCGACTTTTGCAGCTTAAAAATTGAATAACCAAACGGTCGAAAAAAGCGGGTTTTCCGGGGCTGAGGCTAACCTCAGGCAATACGAAATCTACCTCACCTGGGTCATTGCAGATGAGGCAGCAACC
>CAIQJJ010000248.1 GCA_903872065.1 uncultured Anaerolineales bacterium
CCTGTTGTTTGCCCAGCCTCCGGTGGGTTATATCAGCCCCATGGCCTTGTTCGACGTGCCGCCCCAGGCGGTCTATGAAAGCACTTACTATCTCATCCCCGGCCCCATCGAGATGGCCCGCAGCATGGTCTATGATCTGATCCCGCATACGACCTGGACTTTCGATCTGAACTCGTTTGAAGGCTGGCAGGGGGCGTCCACCGGCGCGGTGGTCAAAAATGGGATTCTCAGCGCCTCTTTATCCCCTGGGCAGTTCCTGCAGTCAACCCCCGGCTTGCGCATTCCCAGGGCTATCGCCTCGAATGTGACCCTGCACGCCCGCTCCTCGCAAGCCAACGCCTGGCTCTGTCTCTCGTTCATCACTCTGGATGATCCGGCCTGGGATAAGGCGAAATCATTGTGCCAGGCGCTCCCGCCGGGCGATTTCACCGCTTTAACGTTCGATTGGCAGGGGAATGCCTCCTGGAGCGAGGGCGTTGTCACGCAGATGCGGCTTTCTGCCTCGGCTCGGACGCCGGTTGAGATCGATTCGATTGCCGTAACGCTCAACGGCTACGCCTGGGAGTTTGCCTCAGCCGGCGACGCCGAAGGCTGGACGGTGTGGAATCACCTGGCGCCGCTTCAGGTCAGCCAGGGCCTCCTCAACACTCAGGCAACGGATGACGATCCCTATATGGCTTCTCCCGCGTTGAACCTGGACGCCGAAACCATACCGGTTGTCAAAATTCGCATGTCGGTCACTGCCGGTCATGTGGTGCAGGTATTCTTCATCACTGCCCTGGATGCGGTATACGACGAAGCGAAATCTTTGAGAGCGCCGCTGATCGCTGATGGCCAGTTTCATGAATACACGCTCGATATGTCAAAGGTGGATGGCTGGAAAGGCGCTATTTCCCAGATCCGCCTCGATCCCACAGAGTCGAAAGCAGCCATCATGGTGGACTACGTGCGAATCGTAAGCCAGAAATGAACAGTTTTGCTCAGAATGTCTTTCAACTTTCCGCCGATCTATCGGATCCCCTGTTCAGCCTGCTGTCTGTTCGCCCGGCGCTGGTGGATGCGGTGGAGATTGGCCCCTGGTTCACGTTGGAGCAGGCGCGCGACTACCGCCGCAGGCTGCCCTCTCTGCCGTTCCACTTTCACGCCGCCGACCTGATCGAGCCGGTCGGGATCATCCCCTCAAGCGTTCAACACATCGGCGAATACCTGGCGGCGACGGACAGCCCCTGGGTCTCGGCGCATATCTCCGTCTGGCAGCCGGGCGATGTCGGGCAGATGAAAAGGGGCGGACATGTCCCTTTGCCTGATCCAGAGACCGGCGCGCGGCGCTTGATCGGCAAAGCCCGGCAGCTTGCGGGATCGATCCACGTCCCGCTGCTCCTGGAAAATGTCGAACCGCTGCCCTTCGACGGCTATGACTATTGGGCCAGGCCGGAGTTTATCCGCCGCCTGCTGCAGGAGGTGGACTGCGGCTTTTTGTTGGATACCGGCCATGCCCGCATCGCCGCTGAAACCTTTGGCATGGACGTGAAGGAGTATTTGCGCCAACTGCCGCTGGAGCGCGTGGCGCAGATCCATGTCAGCGGGCCGCGGCGGGTGGATGGCCGCCTGCTGGATCACCACGCGCCGCTGGAGCAGGTGGATTACGAACTGCTGGGTTTTCTCCTTGCCCAGGTTCGGCCGGCGGTGGTTACGCTGGAATATATCCAGGATGCTGACCTGCTCGATCAGCAGTTGAGCCGCTTAAGGCAGTACACCTGAGTTTTCACCATCCACTTGCCGGGGTTTGAAGAATCCAGCCTGGTTGAAAGCAGCGCCGGTTGTCGTTTTTCTGCGCCAAATATCTTGACATTTCATCAAACTGTTGCTACAATTAGAACATGTATTCTAAAATTTCGACATTTGGCCGGATTACGATCTTACTTGGCAAGCAGCAGGCTGCTACTGGCGAGCGCATGTCGCCGCGCCGCCTGGCGGAAAAGGCCGGCGTGCCAAAAGACTTTGTCTACCGCCTGGACGCCGGCGAGGCGCGCCACGTGGATCTGGATGCTCTGGCGCGCTTGTGCGCCGCCCTGCACTGTGATTTGCAGGACATCCTCGTCTGGGAGCATGATCATGGCGAATCCATTTGATATTCTCCCTCTAAACCTGTTCAACGTCTTCAGTACGCAAGGTTACCTCTCGCTCCAGCGGCACTACATGGCGATTTTGCTGCGCCTGTATGCCCTGGCCGAATTCAACCGCTTTGGCCTGGCGCGCGAGGTGGTGATCGCCGAGATTGTGGATTACCTGCAAACCGCCGGCGCGGAAGGGGAGGTGGCGGCGGAGATGGCAGCGCAGGATGCCGCCGCGCAAGGCGCCATTACGCAGGATGCCGCGGCGCAAGGCGCCGCGGCGCAGGATGACCCCGATGCGCCCTCCGCTGGCGCAGCCTCGCTGACCGGTCAGAAATCGGCGCAGGATTACGCCGCTTATTTGCTGCGGCGGCTCGAAAGCACCGGCTGGATCGAACGCGAACAGCATCCCGATTACAGCGAGACGATCACTCTGCCCGATTATGCGTTCACCCTGCTCGAAGCCCTGCGCAAAATTCAAGAGCAGAAGCCGCACGAATTCACCGGCCAACTGTACACTGCCCATCAGTTGATCACCGCCGCCGAGACGAACAAAGATTTCTCGCCGGCTTTAGCGGTGACGCAGGCTTATGAAAATGTGCGCCAGATGGTGCGCGGCTTGAGCGAGCTTAACCAGAATATCCGCCGCTATGTGGAGCGCGCCACCCGCGAGAAGCAGATCGCAGACCTGCTGCACCTGCAGTTTGACGATTATTCACAGACTTTGGGGGCCTCTTACCACGCGCTGAAGACCTCGGATCATGTCTCGCGCTACCGGCGCGACATCATCAACCAACTGCAGGTCTGGCAGTTGGACGCCGGGTGGCTGGCGAACGCCGCCGATGAACTGGCGCTGCAAAGCCGCTTGAACCCGGCCCAGGCGGAACAAACCCTGGCCGGTTATTTGCAATTCGTCATCCACCAACTGGAGGCGCTGGACCCCTTGCTCGAAAATATCGATCAGCGGCACGCCCAATATTTGCGCACCTCGCTGCGCCAGATTCGCTGCCAATTGGGCCGTGCGGATGGCAGTTTCAAAGACCGCCTGGCCTCGCTGGCGCGCCAGCTCTCGCAGATGAAGGAGGACGGCATGGAGTATCTGCCGGCGGATGCGCCGACTTTGCGCTGGCTTCCGGTGGACGCGCCTGATTTGCACAGCTACTACACCCCGCCCCAGCGCCGCGCCCCCTTTGCCCCGGATACGGTTGTTCTGCCAACCCTTCATCCTGAAGAACTGGCTGCTTTGCGGGCGCTGACGATGAAAGATGTGGCCCAGGCTTTCTCGCCCGCGAAAGTCGACCGCAAAGTATCTGGCTTCTTCAACGGGCACAAAAAGCTGCACCTCCGCGAAATCCCGCCTGAAATCCGCGCCGATCTGCATTGGCTGACGACGATTATCGCATACGCCCATCATCCCGAAGTCAATTATGGCTTGCAAGTGGTGGATGGAGACCCGGTCGAGGCGGGGGAGTACCGCGTATCGCCGTTTGAGTTATACAAGCTATGACGCTCTCTTCTCTGACCTCTCTCCCTGAAAAAGACGCCCGCGATCTGCCTCGCGTCGTCAACCGCCTGCTTGGGCAGGTTTTTCTGTACCGCGACAAGGACGACGACAAAGACGACTACTACTTCATCCATCGTCATCGCGAGGCCTGCGCGGCCGCCTTGGAACTGGCCGGCTTCAAACTGCTCCATGACGAATACCACAATATTTTTCAGGCTGTTTCTGAATACAGCTACTGCCGCGCCCACTACAAGTTGGACGAGACCTTGATGGTGTTGGTGCTGCGCAAGCTCTACGAAGAGCGCAGCGAACGGTTGAGCCTGGCGCAAGACCCGGTAGTGACGATCGGCGAGGTGCGCGAAGAGTACCGCACCATCACCGGCAAGGAACGCGACCTGGGGATCATCCAGTACGAAAACCTGCTGCGCCGTTTGCGCACGATGGGTTTGATTGAGACCCTGGATGGCCGCACGATTGATGTGCGCGAGTCTGAGGCGCGCCTGCGCCTGCGCGGCTCGGTGCGCATGATCTTACCAGTGCAGACCGTAGAAGAACTGGATGCCTGGCTGCGCAAGTATCGCGCCGCGAGTCTGGAGGAAGAAGCCAATGGGTAGCGCCGGCTTCGATAAGGATAGAACGCATGAAACTTTTGACGAAGATTCGCCTGGTTAACTGGCATTTGTTTGAAAACACCACCATTGATTGCACCGGCAGCACTTACTTCATCGGCGCGAACGGAGCGGGCAAGTCTACCATCCTGGACGCGGTGCAGTTTGCCCTGGTCGGTGGGCAGCGCGATGTGCGCTTCAACCAGGCGGCGATCGCCGGCGGCAAGCGCACCCTGGCCAGTTATGTGCGCGGTGAAATGGGGACGGAGGGCCAGCGTTTCTTGCGCGGCGACGCAACCGGTGTGGCGGCGCTCGAATTTCGCAACCCGGATGGCACGTTTTTCGCTCACGGGGCGGTCGTGGACGCTTTCGCCGATGGGCGCAACCCGGATATTGCTTATTTCATCGTCCACAACGCCGCGCTGGATGACCGCTGGTTCTTCCAGGCGGATGCGCCCGGTCGGCTGCACGATACCCGTTCCTTCAAGCGCCATCTGGAGCATTTTGCCCTGCCAGCCGGCGGGCGCGCCCAGGTGTTCACCCGCCTGGAGGATTACCGCGTCCATCTCTTGAACCGCCTCGGCCAGCTTAAAGACTCGTTTCCGGCCAAGATCGTGAAGGGCCTGGCGTTTAGCCCGTTGACCGACATTCGCTCCTTTGTCCACAATTATCTGCTCGATGAGAACTTGCTGGATGTGAAAACGCTCCAGGCGCAGTTGGACACCCTGCGGAGCTTCGAAAGCATGGCGGCGGATGTGCGTGAACGCATCGAAGCCCTCAACCACATCGATGAATTTGACAAAGAGCGCCTTGCCAACCGCCGGCGCAGGGTCGCCAATGGCTATATTGCCCGCCGCTCACAGGGGGAACTGCACAGCAGCGAGTTGAAGGCCGCCCGCTTGCGACTGGACGAGACGCGACTGGAACTCAGCCGCGCCGAAATTCAGCGCGAGGGGTTGGCGGCGCGGCTAAAGTTTGCCGATGCGGCCTTGTTGGACGCCAGGATTGCCTTGCAGACCGACCAGGCCAACCTCAAGGCGCTCGATCTGCGCCAAAAAATCGCCGCGCTGGACGCCGAACTGGCTGTCCTGCGCCAGCGCCAGGGCGAGGCAGGGCGCGCCCTGAGGCAGGAGCGCGCCGATGCGCAAAAATTGCAGGCC
>CAIQJJ010000249.1 GCA_903872065.1 uncultured Anaerolineales bacterium
ACGCTTCGACAGGCTCACGCTTCGACAGGCTCAGCGCGCCTGACGTTCGCGGCATCAGGCATCCAGGCATCCTGAGCTTGTCGAAGGATGATAGCGGCGCTTCGACAGGCTCACGCTTCGACAAGCTCAGCGCGCCTGACGGGAGGCATCCAGGCATCAGGCATCCTGAGCTTGTCGAAGGATTGCCGAAGGACGGCGCTTCG
Source organism: uncultured Anaerolineales bacterium (assembly GCA_903872065.1). Lineage (GTDB taxonomy): Bacteria > Chloroflexota > Anaerolineae > Anaerolineales > UBA4823 > CAIQJJ01. Next base: position 204 of record CAIQJJ010000249.1, read on the forward strand.
ACAGGCTCAGCGCGCCTGACGGGAGGCATCCAGGCATCAGGCATCCTGAGCTTGTCGAAGGATGATAGCGGCGCTTCGACAAGCTCAGCGCGCCTGTATGGTGGAAGATGAGACAATATTATTTTCATAAGGATGATGCTTATGTCGCTTACGGTAAAAAACACCGTTTCAAACCAGGCGGAATGGCCTGAAAAGGTTGACCCGGAAGAGGTGGGGGCGGACCCGGCTTTATTGCAAAAAGCGTTAGATTTCATCGCCGCCGAGGTACAAGGGGGGACAGTCCCCGGCGCGATCCTGGCCGCGACCCGCCACGGCCAGCTTTTTATCGAACAGGCGTGGGGCGGCTACATCGGAGCCGAATCCGCCAGCCGCGAGGATCTGCTGCCGCTCGATCCCACGGTGCGCGTCATGTTTTACTCCTTCACCAAACCTACCACCGCCACCGTCGTCGCCCTGCTGCAGCAGAGCCGCCTGCTCGATTACGACGCGCCCCTGCGCTCTTATATCCCCGAATTCAGCGGCGGCGGCAAAGAGACCATCACCCTGCGCCACCTGCTGACCCATTCGGCCGGCATCCCGAACAGCCCCTCCCTGCCGGTCTACACCGAGGCGCTCTGGCGGCAGGCAATTACCACCCTGTGCGCCATGCCAGTCGAATGGCAGCCCGGCAGCCGCACCTATTACCACGCGGCCACAGGCATGCTGCTCGCCGCGGAAGCCGTGCGGCGCGTTTCGGGCCGGCGTCCCTGGGAAGAGATCGTGCGCCAACGCCTGTTCGAGCCGCTCGGCATGACGCAAACCACGCTTGGCTTTCCCCCGCCGGCGGCCAAAGTCGCGTTCACCCCGCGCCCCACGAACTACCCTTGCAAGCTGGACCCCGCCCGCAGCCAAAGCGGCGCAGAGTACCAATTCATCGGCCACCCGGCCGGCGGCGCGATCGGTACGGTGAGCGACATGCTGCGCCTGCTCAATTTCCACCTGAACCAGGGGCGCTGGCAGGGCAAGATCATCTTGCAGGCGGCCAACTGCCGCGAGATGCAGCGGGTGCAGTATCAGCAGGCGATCAGCGAGGCGCTGGCCGCCGGCAAGACGCCCGATCACGAATACTGGGGACTGGGCTGGCTGCTGCGCGGGCAGACGCAAGAGGGCTGGTTCGGCTTCGGCAATGTGGTCTCTGAAAGCGCATTCGGCCACGCCGGCATAGACACGGTGATCGGCATCGCCGACCCCGCCAAACACCTGGCGCTGGCCTTCGTCACCACCGACTCGCCGCCCTCCTCCGAGGCCACCATCCGCCTGCGCAATACCGTCACCAACCTGGTGGCGCAATCCGTGGTAATGTAACAGACACCATGTTTTTCTGAACACCCCAAAGGATGAAAATGGATGCTTTCGTAGTGACGGCTTCAGCCGTTCCGGGCAGGACAGGCGACTGAAGT
>CAIQJJ010000250.1 GCA_903872065.1 uncultured Anaerolineales bacterium
ACTGAGTTAAGCAGGCCATATTTGTCACTGCGGAAGACATACTGCCAGATGGTTAAAGTAGCGATGCCGGAGGTCACAGCGGGCATGAAGAACATGGTGCGCGACATCTGATTGATGCGGCCCTGCCCCTGGTAAATGATCGCCAGCATCAAACCAATCACCGTGTTCAAGCTAACGCTCAAGAAGACGTAGCGGGTGATATTCCACATGGCGGTGTGCAGGCGGGTGTCTTTAATTAGTTTCTGGTAATTGGCTAAACCGACAAAATTTACTTGTTTGACGGCGACCCCCGTATAATCGGTCAAACTCAAGACAAGCGAACTGACGATAGGCCAGACGGTGAACACCAGGAACAAGAACAAAAAGGGCGCCATCATGGCGTAGAGCGGCAGATATTGACTGAATTTTTTCAGGCGAACGGCCCAGGGAACTGCTTTGCGTTGGGGTTTGGTGATGGCGGTCATCGAACACCTCTCCTTTTGATCGCTGAAGCGGGGCGATACCGCCCCGCTTCAGAGTTAGATTGATTTACTGGGTTACTTGGTGAGGGTATCTTCGAGGCCAGCCTGCATCTTTTCCAAGGCGGTCTTGACATCACCCTGGCCAAAGAGGATTTCCTGGATGGCCTTATCAATCGAGGGGTTTCCTTCTTCCCAACCCTTGCAGTTTGGGGGCCCCCAGGCAGCGGTCAAAGCGGCCTTGATGGCATCCTTGTATTCGGCCTTGATGGGCATCAGGTCAACATACTGATCGGAAGGCGGGATGAAGACAGACTTCTGCGCCGCAGCATAGGTAGCCTGGGCTTTCATGGCCTCGTCGCTGTAGAGGAAGCCGATGAAATCAGCGGAGACATCCTGAACCTCACGGCTGGTGTAGGACATGATACCAATGATCTGGCCGCCGATGAAGTGGGAGGGCTTGCCGCTGGGGCCGGCCGGCAGTGAACCAGCAGCCCACTTGCCAGCCAATTCGGGCTTGGTCAGGTCATAGGTGGGGATGTTCCAGTTGCCATCAACCATGACGGCCGCGTCGCCCTTCTCGAAGGGCACTGTATCCCAAGCTTTGGGGGTATTGTATTTGTTGTAGAAGTCAATGAACAGATTGAGCGCCGTCTCGGCTTCGGGGGTGTTGAGGGTCACTGCGGAGCAGTCAGCAGAGTAGAACGACCCACCCGCGGCATACAACCAGTTCTGATAACCAAGCCAGCTCTGGCTGCCCCAGTTGATGATCAGCGGGGTCTGCATGCCGGCGGCCTGCAATTGATCGAGCAGGGCGGTGAATTCTTCCCAGGTCTTTGGCAGTTGATCGGAGCCGGTCTTTTCCTTGATGATGTCGGTGCGGTAGTAAGCCATCATCAGCGTGGAAGCCCATTCGGGAGCGAAGACTTCGCCGGAAGGCGGGACAATCGCGCCCCAAATGCCGGGCATGGTCTTGGCCTGCAGTTGGCTGACCAGATCAGGATATTGGGTCTTCAGGTCAATCATACCGCCGTTCTTGCCCAATTCGATGCCCCAGGACATACCACCGGTGATCATATCCGGCCCGGATTGGGCGGCGGCGGCAGCCAGGAACTTGGTGTGCGCATCAGACCAGGAGACGGGTTCGATCTTGAAGGTCACATTGGGGTGGAGCAGGGTATACAGATCGGTCGCCGATTGCATCAGGCCAGCATCGAAATCGCCGCCGGTGACCCAAATGGTCAGTTGAACGGGGGCTGCAGCCGGTTCAGGAGTCGAAGTTATTTCAACAACCTTCTCGACCTGTTTCTCAACCTCAACCACTGAGGTTTCCTTGACAATCGAGGTTTCTTTGACGACTGAAGTTTCCTTGACGACTGAGGTTTCTTTGACAACCACGGTCTCGCGAATGACCTGGGCGGTGGGGGTTGCACAGGCAGCCAACATGCTGACGCAGGTGGCCAGGACGACTAAAACAGCAAAAAACTTACGCATTTTCTTCTCCTTAACTAGGTTAGGTTTGGGTTGATTCGATGGGTGGTAGAAAGTTTTAAAAGTATGTGTTACAGGGTATCACCTCCGCGGCTTAGCATTCCAATATTTCTTTCACCCTCCGTCCGATTGACAGGGGCTGCCGATTCGCGCTCTACCAGGCGTGGATGAATCGAGATCGTGATTCGTTCCATCTCTGGCGCTTCTAACCTTTCAGCCAGGGCGCGCACAGCCAGCCTGCCCATACTCACTTTGTCCACGTGCATGGTGGTTAAACCCGGAGTCACATGCCGCGCAGTTTCTACATTATCAAAACCAATGACGGAAAGATCGCCGGGAATTTTGCGTCCCAGGGCCTGCGCAGCTCTAAAGACCGAGAAGGAAAGCTCATCATTGCAGCCAAAGATGGCGGACACTTCTGGGTAGCGTGTTAGCATCTCCAGGACTGCACTGTAGCTCTCGGAAGACTTGAGTGTTTTGGTGCCGGCGAGGTACGGGGCTTTGAGACCGTGATCGGCCAGGGCGCGCAGATATCCTTGCCGGCGTTCTCGAATACTGGGATAAGCGATCTCTGAGCCGCCTACACAGCCAATAGATTGGTGGCCCATGCGGATCAAATGGCGAACCGCCTGATAAGCGCCGCAAAAATTCGCTGATAGCACCGAATCATAACGCCGCGCGGGGTCATAGGAATCAACCAGGATCACCGGTGTATCTTTATCCTTCAGGCATTCTTCCAACGCGCCGTTGATTAATGCGCCCACAATCAAATAGCCGTCCACATCTTGCTCTCGCAGCAGATGAGGGATTTCGACCGCGCAATTCTCATCGTCAACAGGCAAACTGGCATACAGCAAGGTGATTTTTTTCTGCCAGCAGGAATTTTCCACCCCTGCCATGACGTGCGAATAAAAAGGATTGATATTGGGGGGAAGATCAGCATCCGCTTTGACGATCAGGGCCAGTGAACTCAAACGATAGGGCGCTCCTGATGACAAACGATACCCCAGTTCTTTTGCAGCCTCCAACACACTCCGCCGGGTTTCCGAGGGAATGCCGGGCATATTCCGCAGCGCAAGCGAAACTGTGGATACGGAAACACCACTCTTTTGAGCAACAGCCGTCATCGTAACGCTTTTTTTCATCAAGTTCCACGATCGAAAGGGGGATTTTAGCCAGAATTTAGTAAAAATATAGCACTTAATTATTAAAAAGTCAATCGGCAATTTTGAATCGCTTCGGTAGAGTGGTTGAGCGCAGCGTGTTGGGGAGGCGCTAAAGGTTGGCGGGCAAAAGCTCCTTGTCAGATATTGGTCTGCGTAGGAAACCTTTAGCCGTTTTAGGGGGGAACAGGCAGACGCACCGGGCTAAAATTTTCGCCGCGCTGCCAGGCGACCAAAGCGGGATAAGGGTTGATCTGTCCGCGGCGAATTTTCCAGTCTTCGGGATAGGTTGGGAAGGAGATGGCGAAATGGACATGGGTGGGCGTTTCGCGCGCGTTGCCGGTGTGACCGACATAGCCTAATACCTGGCCGACGATCACCCGCACGCCGGGTTCAATCCCTTCTGCCAGGGCGGTCAAATGCGCGCCATAGTAGCGTAAACCATCATCGCCGATGATGGCGACGGAGATGCCGCCGCGCGTATTCGGATCATCCACTTCCGGCAGCCATAGGTCTTCCGGGCAAGTAAAATCCACCCGGCCACTGATTACCGCCAGGAACTCGTACCCGGCTGGAGCAAAGATATCCGTAGCGGGGTAGCCTGAGTGACCATCCACAAAATCTACAAACCGCGTTGGGTGGATCGGAAAGACGTATTGGAAAGAGGGGGTGGGGGTTGATGTATGAGTTGGAGATGGGCGGGGCGTTGATGTTCTGGTGGGCGAAGGCTGCCATGTCCGGCTGGGCGTCTGGCTAACAGTCGCGCGGAACGGCGGCGGCTGAGGGGTAGTAGAGGCAAGCGCCGGCGGCGTTTCTTTGGCGCAAGCGGCCAGGAAAAAGAAACAAACAATTAGGGGGAAAATTGTGGCAAATCGTTTCAATCCAAAATCCAAAATCCGAGTACAATAGCGTTAAAGGAGGCTGGTATGACTCATCTTAAAGTTGGACAAATTGCACCTGATTTTATCCTACCCAGTCATCTCGGCAAAGATGTAAAGCTGAGTGACTATCGGGGGAAGAACGTGGTCATCGCGTTTTTCCCACTAGCCTGGACACCGATATGAACGGGCCAAATCCCGTCTTACGAAGGCGATAAAGCCAAGTTTGCGGGATTAAATGCTCAGGTTCTGGGCATCAGCGTTGACTCTGTACCTTGCCTGAAGGCGTGGGCTGAGACGTTCACTGGAATTAACTATCCTTTGTTGAGCGATTTCTGGCCGCATGGAGCAGTGGCGCAAAAATATGGCGTGCTGCGTTCTGAAGGCTATACCGAACGAGCCTTGTTTATCATTGATAAACAAGGGTATATCCGCTATATTGATATTCATGATATTGAGAAGCAGCCCGATAATGAGGTGCTTTTTGCTGAACTGCGCAAAATTGACCCTATTGCTGCTGCTTCTGAGCCGAAGATTGAGAAACCGATGGCAACTGGCCCTCTGCCGCATGGCGGCGTGGTGATGTACTGCACCAGTTGGTGTCCGGGCTGCCGCCGGGCGCGGCTGTGGTTCAACGAGCGCGGCATTAAGTTTACGGAGTTGGATATTAATGCTGTGGCAGGCGCAGCCGAGCAGGTGATGAAGTGGAATAACGGTAACCGCACAACCCCCACTTTCGATATTAATGGCGATGTTTTTGCTAATTTTGATGAGCAGAAGCTGCTGACGGCGCTCAAGAAACATGGGATTTACGGTTAGGTTGATCGGTTAAATTATAAGGCCCTGGCCGGTTTAAAAGACCTTTGGGGCTTACGGCTCTCTGAAACGATCTACCAGCGCTTATCCAGGCGCTGGTAGATTGTTTTAAGAGATTTCGTGGAGACTTATTTAATTCCTACACAATGCTAACATGTGATTGAGAGTAGATTGGGAAGCGAAATGTTATAATCTTGCCACGAAAGGATTATCTTCTTATGATGAACTTTGGCGGCCGATTTACTGAACGTGCTCAGGAAGCAGCCCAACGTGCGGCTGAGATTATTCAGCGCTACGGGCATAATCAGATTGATACCGAACATATCCTCCTGGCGTTGATCGAGCAACCGCAAGGGGTAATCCCGCAGATTTTGGAATATTTGAAGGTTGACGCGCGGGCGTTGATCGAGCGTCTGGATTACATTTTGCGCACCAGTCCCAAGGCGAATATCTTTGGCGGCGGGGCAGGGCAGATTTTTATTACTCCGCGGGTGAAGCGCATCACAGACCTGGCGAACGAAGAAGCCAACCGGTTGAAAGATGAGTATATCTCAACCGAGCATATCTTTCTTGCAATTTTGAATGAGCGCTCGACGCCGGCGGCGCGCTTGTTGGAGGGAGCAGGCGTTACGCGCGAACGGGTCTATGAGGCGGTGCAGCAGATCCGCGGCGGCCAAAAGGTGACTGATCCTCAGGCTGAACAACGCTATCGCACGCTGGAAAAGTATTCTCGCGATCTCACCCAGGCGGCGCGAGAAGGCAAGCTTGACCCGGTGTTCGGCCGCGACACGGAGATTTTGCGGGTGATTCAACTCCTTTCGCGCCGCACGAAGAATAACCCGGTGTTGATCGGCGAGGCCGGTGTGGGAAAGACGGCGATTGTTGAGGGCCTGGCGCAGAAAATTTCGGCCAACGATGTGCCTGAGATTTTAACTGGCAAGCGTGTTGTGGCCCTGGATTTGGGGGCAATGATCGCCGGCTCGCGATTTCGCGGCGATTTCGAGGAACGCTTGAAAGCCACGATTGAGGAGATCAAGCGCGCCGAGGGCGAGTTCATTTTATTTGTAGATGAATTGCATACGGTTGTAGGGGCCGGGGCAGCCCAAGGAGCAATGGATGCCTCGAATATGTTGAAGCCGGCTCTGGCGCGGGGTGAATTACAATGCGTCGGCGCGACGACACTGGATGAGTATCACAAGTATATTGAAAAAGATGCAGCCCTCGAGCGTCGTTTTGCGCCGGTTTTTGTTGAAGAACCCAGTGTGAACGATACTATTGAAATGTTAAAGGGTTTGCGCGACCGCTATGAAGCGCACCATAAGGTTCGCTTTTCAGATGATGCTTTGGTGTCTGCGGCGAAACTCTCCGCCCGCTATGTCACCGATCGTCGTTTGCCAGATAAGGCAATTGATTTGATTGATGAAGCTGCGGCCAAGTTGCGTGTGGCGTTATATTCACTGCCCAGCGAACTGAAGTTGATGAAGAGGGATATCGATCGCTTAAAGGCGGAAGAAGAACAGGCTGGTTTAACGCGTGATTATGAGCGCGCGGCCCAAAAGAAGGCGGAACGTTTGCGCCTCGAAACGCAGTTCAATCAACAGCGCGATCAATGGGAATCGGAGCATCATCTGGATGAGATCGTGGATGTGAAAGATATTGCGGAAGTGGTGGGGCAGTGGACTGGTATTCCAATTTCTCAGATGATGGAAACTGAGGCGCAAAAACTGCTCAATATGGAAGAGCGTTTGCACGAGCGGATTGTTGGGCAGGATGAAGCCATCAGGGCGATTTCTGACGCAATTCGGCGCGCCCGCTCAGGTCTTAAAGATCCGCGCCGGCCCATCGGCTCATTTATCTTAATTGGCCCATCAGGGGTGGGGAAGACAGAATTGGCCAAAGCCTTGGCGGAGTTCTTGTTCGATGATGAAGATGCTTTAGTGCGGATTGATATGAGTGAGTATCGTGAACAGCACACAGCCTCACGGCTCTTTGGCGCGCCGCCTGGTTATGTAGGATATGAAGAGGGCGGTCAGTTGACTGAAGCGGTGCGGCGACGTCCCTACCGGGTGGTGCTTTTCGACGAAGTTGAGAAGGCGCATCCTGAAGTGTGGAACGCCCTGTTACAGATCTTGGATGATGGTCGCTTGACAGATGGCCAGGGGAATGTGGTGGATTTTCGGAATACGGTCTTGTTGATGACGAGCAACCTGGGGACGGAGTATGTCCACTCCTCCGGGACGCTTGGCTTTTTGCAAACCTCGGCGGATCGAGAAGAACGCGCCGCTCACGAGAAAATTGAGAAGGCTTTAAAAAGCACCTTCCGCCCGGAATTTCTAAATCGCATTGACGAAATTATCACCTTCTCGACGCTTTCGCTGGCGCAGGTGTCGCAGATTGTTGATTTGCAAATGAAAGAAGTCTGTGGACGCCTGGCTGAACATAATTTGAAAGTGGAACTGACCTCAGCCGCGCAGGATTGGTTGGCAAAGGTGGGGTATGACCCGGCTTTTGGCGCCAGGCCGCTCAAACGCGCCTTACAAAAGTATATCGAAAGTCCTTTGTCCATTCACTTGCTAAGCGGCCAGGTTTCGCCGGGGATGACGATCGTGGTGGATGCTGACGAAAAGAGAGAGCGTTTGCTCTTTTTGATCAATGGGCAAGAGATTGTGCAAAAACAGAAAGAACCCCAACCAGCATGATGGAAGATGGAAGGTTTGTTGGATGGCCTCTGACAATCATCCCCCACTTCAATGATCTTTATCTGTACTTGAGTGACATTTGCCACTTGGAGTTTTGCCATCCTCAGGCTTAAATTAGCATACTTGCAGGTGTGCTTATGCATGAGGATATTTTTTCGTTGTTGAAGTTTTTTGAGGGTTTTCATGAAGCGCAGCTTAGTTTGTTGCGTTCATTATTTTTGCCTTGCGAATGCCCGGAAAATACCGTGTTGTTTGAGCAGGGGACGCCGGCTTCATTTTTATACATTGTTGTTTCAGGTGAAGTGGTTGTTAATTTTAAGCCGGATGATGCGCCATCGCTGGTGGTGGCGCGTGTGCGACCGGGCGGGGTGGTTGGCTGGTCAGCGGCTTTGGGCAGTCGTTCTTATACCTCTGAGGCGGTCGTCGTTGCGCCAAGTCAGCTACTGCGAGTGAGCGGTCATGATTTGCGCAGTTTGTGTGAAGAATATCCTGAGACAGGCAGTGCAATTTTGGATCGTTTGGCGGCAGTGATTGCAGAACGTTTGCGAAATACTCACCCACAAGTCAAAGCCATGTTAGAATCGGCCTTGCTGGTCAGCAAAAGCGCAAATTTGCCATCCTCTGCGCGCTAAACCCAATTTATTTTTGGAGGTAGACATGGTGATTTCTGTTCCCTCATCCGATTTAAAAGCTGAACGTATTCAGGCTTTACTCGATAATTTGAGCGCCTATATTGAGCAGTATCATGGCGGCTCTGTTGAAATGGTAGACTTTGACGAGGTGCAGCAGTTGGTCAAGGTCAGGTTGGGCGGGGCTTGTTTGGGCTGCCCGCTCTCTCCGATGACGCTGCATGGTTGGGTTGAAGGTACGTTGAAACAATTTTTCCCTGAAATTAAGGTCATCGCTGAGTAGTTTTCCTTGACAACTTGCTTAAGCGGAATATAATCTAATGAATAACCTGCACGGAGCTAAGTAGCTGTTCCGCTTTTCAGAAAGCGGCCGGTTGATGTGAGGCCGTAAGCCATACCGCGAAATCCACTCCGTTACCCTGGCAGCAGGGTGGTTGCTCTCGCAGGGGTCTTGCATAGACCGTAAGAGAGCGCGGGGTCGCCCGTTAACGCGAGGAAGAGGCCTGTAACCGTGCATCTGTGTGCATGGTTTCGGCAAAAGCAGGTGGCACCACGACGCCCCCTCGTCCTGCTGGCGAGGGGGTAGTTTTATTGATCGGCACGGAAACACTGTCGGAAACAGTGTTTTTGCCGGTTGTTGAGCATTGTTGGAGGTGCGCCATGTTGGATATCAATGTGATTCGTGAAACGCCCGCTATCGTTCGTAAGGCGTTGACGGATCGGCAAATGGACGCGATGCCGGTGGAGCAAATTGCGCAGTTGGATGTGCAGCGCCGGACGTGCATCCAGGAGGCCGAACGTCTTAAGGCTGAACGAAATACGGTTTCGAAAGAAATCGGCAAGATGAAGGACCCAGCCCAACGCCAGAGCAAAATCGAAGCGATGCGGCTGGTGGGTGAGCAGATTGCTAATCTGGATGAGCAACTGCGCCAGATCGAGGAGCAGCTCACTGCAATCGCGGCGACGATTCCCAATTTGCCTGATGCGCGTGCGCCCTATGGAAAGGACGATAGCGAGAACCAGGTGATCAAGGTGGTCGGGGAGCCGCGCGTTTTTGACTTTGAGCCAAAGCCGCATTGGGACCTTGGCCCGGCCCTGGGAATTATCAATTTTGAGCAAGGAGTGAAGATCACCGGCTCGCGCTTTTATGTCTTGAGCGGGGCTGGAGCCCGCTTGCAGCGGGCGTTGATTGCCTGGATGTTAGATTTGCACATCCGCCAGGGATATACCGAAAAATATACCCCCTTTATGGTTAAGGCCGAGACGTTGTTTGCTTCGGGGCAACTGCCAAAGTTTCGCGAAAACCTGTATCATGACGCCGAAGAGGATTATTGGAATGTCCCCACGGCGGAAGTGCCGCTCACCGGGCTGCATATCGGCGACATCCTGGATGAGGCGCAGCTACCCCTGACGTATACGGCTTATACCCCATGCTTTCGGCGTGAAAAAATGAGCGCCGGGCGCGATGTGCGAGGGATTAAACGTGGACATCAGTTTGATAAAGTGGAGATGTATATTTTCTGTAAGCCGGAAGAATCGGATACTCTGTTAGAGAAAATGCGCGCTGATGCTGAACAGACTTGCGCTGGTTTGGGGTTGCCCTACCGGGTGAAGCAGCTTTGTACGGGCGATTTGGGTTTCTGCGCCCGTTTCACTTATGATCTGGAAGTCTGGTCGCCTGGCTGCGGCGAATGGTTAGAGGTTTCGTCGGTGTCGAATGTGGGCGATTTTCAAGCCCGGCGGGCAAATATTCGTTACCGACCTGAAGGCGGCGGCAAAGTTCGCTTTTTGCATACACTGAATGGATCGGGTTTAGGGATGCCGCGCACTCTGATCGCGGTGCTTGAAAATTATCAGCAGGCGGATGGCTCGATTGTCGTTCCTGAAGCGCTTCGCCCGTGGATGGGCGGGGTAGATGTGATTCGATGATAGGTAGTGGCGGGCGACTGGCAGCGGACTGTGCGCCAGGAATAAGCTGCGGCTGCCCGCCACGGTTTCTGCTTTTCCGCTTTGTGCGGGTTAGGGTATGATCATGTTGTCTATATCTGTCATTGTCGTTGCAGTTTTGATGCTAATCGGTTTGTTTGGCATGATCGTGCCGATCTTTCCGGGGTTAATTATTATTTGGTTGGCGGCTTTAGCCTTCGGGATCATCGAGGGTTTTAATACCATTGGAAGCGTCATTTTTGTTTTAATCACTGGCCTGATGTTGATCGGGATGGTGGTGGATAATATTGTAATGGGAATGATGATTCGAAAAGAGGGGGCGGCCTGGTCATCGGTTATTTTGGGGATGCTTGCTGGTCTCATCGGTACGATCATCGTTCCGCTTGTGGGAGGTCTGGTGGCAGCGCCGGCGACGGTGGTGCTGCTGGAATACCGCCGTGTGCGCAACTGGCGAAAAGTTTGGTTGATTGTGCGCGGCCTGGCTCTCGGTTGGAGTCTGTCATTTGTCTTACAGTTTGGCATTGGTCTGGTAATGGTGTTGTTGTGGGGCGGATGGGTCTGGCAGATGCAGGGATTGATCGTTTAAAAACAAAAGGACAGGCTTTGCCTGCCCTTTTGAAGTGGCTCGCTTTTTGTCTATGCTGCAGGGGCAGGGATGGGCAGCGCTTCTTTGGCGGTGTTGGCCCATTTGTCGCCATCATCAATTAACATCACCGGAATATCGTCTCGAATGGGGTACTTGCGTCCACAATCCTGGCAAATAAGCCACGATTCTTTGTAATATTCAAGCAGACCATTCTTTTCGCGCACGCAAGCCGGGCAGCGAAGGATGTCAAGTAGTTCTGAATTAAGCATAATATCTCCTTTTTGCAATGATTTTACCAGAAGGCGCGCCTGCTTGCACAGACAGCCTTAAGGCGAGGGGGTGGGGGTCGGTTCTTGGGTCTCAGGGATGCCCTCGGTCCCGGGCCCGTATTGATAGCGGGCGCGCCAGGGTAGGTAATGTGTGTTGAAACTGTCACTGAAAAGCACCTGATTATCGCGCGAGACGGTGCGGGTGACGCTAACGTCGGCGCCTTGCGCTTCCCAGTCCACCTGTTTGATCTCTCCTTTGGCCAGGGCTGGATTTTCTTCGTAGATTGGGGATTCTGGGTTGACGATGTTCTTTGGCCCAGTGGTATTCCACTCCACCGAACGGCCGTCAGAGGTGGAATAGAATTTCCAGGTGAGGGTGCGAGCGGCTGCATCTACCTCAGTTTCCATCAGCAGCCAATAAGCTGAATTATTGGTAAATTTAAAATCTACCACTGGAGCGTATACGGTGGCGTCCAGGCCAGCCAGGTCAGAGTCATACCCCCCGCCGGCGGTTTGTTCGTAATAACTGACACGATAGGCATGGGCATAACGCTCCTCGACCGGATAGCCGCCAAAGAAGACTGTACGAAACAGGGTGGTGCTGACCTGGCAGACTCCGCCGCCAACGCCTTTAATCGTGCGATCGCCAAAGATGATCAAGGCTTCGGCGTAACCGCTGTCAAGGCTGACGTCGCCAAGCACTTCAGCCATCGAGAACGCGGCTCCAGGAGCGACCATTGCGCCCTGAAAACGGGCTGAGGCAGTGGCAATGTTTTGGATGCGCGCCTCGCCTGAACCGTAGAAATACGAGGTGTAAGAACTGACCAATTCCCTGATGCCCAGGCTTTCGGCAGTCGCATCGTCGGTTACAGCCGGGTTGGTGTATTCCATATCCAGGGGGATGGCGTGTTCTCCAGCGATTACTTTTTCATTAATCACATTGACGGACGTAGAAATATCCAACGTGCGGCCGATAATAGCATTTTGCACCAAGATGAGCTGATGGTTTTCTTCGTCAAAGCTGAAATGGGCATCCTGGGGTTTGCGCACCATAGTCGGCGCAATGGCTTCGAGAAAAGAGCGGATGAGTTCGTTGTTCAGCCCTACCTGATATTGGACGCCGTCTGTGGTTTGCGCACGTCCGATTGTCAACATACCGGCCAGGGTCTTTTGGTCAACCGTCCACGGGCCAGGGTCGCCGGCAAGGCCATCTGGGATGGAGATAGTGACTGGAGCGCTTAGAATTTTGCGGGCGATTTCGGCTTGAGTGCTGGCATCAAGGATAATGGGCGGCGTTTCATCGATCGCCAGGGGGATAATGGCATCAACCAGGGTTGGCGACTGGGAGCGAACCGCTTGCAAAGCGGCAGGGATATCTACATAGCGTCCAATCTGGCCGGCGTTGACAACTACATCGCTGCCATTAATGCTTAAGGACGCCTCGATCACAGGGCGGTCTATTTGGGCGGCGATCCCCTGCAGATAGGTTAATGCCGCGCTTTCATCGTAGATCATGATCGGAGGCAGGTCAACACCGCTTTGCCAGGCGGTGATCTGTTGCTCCAGGCGGGTGAAAGGATTTCCATCGCGACCCTGTAAGTAGGCAGCTTCAGCGGTGCTTTGGTAGTCAATGAAGATGCCGACCTGACCTGGCTTTGCTTCCCAGATATTTTCCCCGTGTTTAAAATATAAGTGTCCCTGGGTTGGGTACAGGAGATTTTGCGATAAGAGCATTGCGGCTTCGTCTGGTTTCAGGCCGGCAAGGGGGACGCCAGCGACAGAGACGCCAGGGAAAATTTGGCCGCGGTAGCGAAAGGCATATACGGTCGGCAGCAAGGAAAGCCCCAAAATGAACAGTATGGCGCCTCCAAGCAGCGCCACAATCGCGCGCGCCAGCCAGGGAGGAGAAGGCTTATTGGTCGCCGGTTTGAGCGCCAGCGGCCGGGTGGGTTCAAGATAATAGGTCATGATGGCTACTTCCAAAACAGCCAAAATAAGTGGCAGGTCGCTAATCCCAAGATGACGCCCCCTATTACTTGGAGTGGGGTATGGCCGAGCATTTCGCGCAATTGTTCTTCTTTCAGGGGGTGCCCGCTGGCCAGGTCATCAATGATCGCGTTGATGATGCGCGCATGTTTTCCGGCCTGTCGCCGGATACCAGCCGCGTCGTATACGACAACCATTGCGACAGCAATGGCAAGGGCGAACAATGGTGAATCGAAACCGCTCTCTAGCCCGATAGAGTAGGCTGTGCCGGCGACAAGCGCTGAATGTGAACTGGGCATGCCGCCGGTGCTCATCACAATCCTCCAGTTCCACCGCCGGGTCCGGATGAACTCGAGAGGAAGTTTAATTAACTGCGCCATACTCCAGGCTGTGAGGGCAGGGATGAGGACATGATTATTGAAAACGGCCAGGGGATTCATAAGATGATCTAGGGAAGGGGGCTAACGCGGAAGGGCAAAGTCGCTTTGTTCGCCGTTGGAAAGTTGTTGAATTTTTAGTTCAGCCTGATCGAGCAGGCTGCCACAATAGCGGGCGAGGACCTGGCCGCGTTCAAACAAGCGGAGTGTTTCGTCAAGGGTATGTTGGTTGGACTCGAGGGCGGCGACGATGGTTTCAAGTTCAGCAAGCGCCTGTTCATAGGGAAGTTGATCAATCGGTGGGGTGGGAAAAGACATGAAATGCTCCGAATAAGAAGAATGCGATAGGATTATTCCTGGCGGCTTACTTTGAACTGTCCATCGGCGAGGCGCACATTCAGGGTATCGCCGCATTGAACCTGAGCGACGCTGTGAACAATGAGGCCTTCCGCATTGGACACGATGGCAAAGCCGCGGGCGAGAATGGTGAACGGATCGAGCGCCTGAAGGTGCTGTTGGATGCCGTCCAGTCGAGTATGCTGCAACTGGAGTTGGTGCAAAACTGCTTTTTCCGCGCGATGAACGAGATCATCAATGTGCTGCCGGTCGGAGCGGAAGCGAATTTGAGGAGAGTGGATACGCAAGCGGTTGTGCAGGTTGTTCAACGCCCACCGACGAGTGGTGAATATGCTCTCGCTGGAGCGCAGCAGTTGTTCGCGCAGATCTGCCAGGTCGGCGCTGAGATCGATGCGGTCAGGGGTAGCTAATTCGGCGGCGGCAGTAGGGGTGGGGGCGCGCAGATCGGCTACAAAGTCTGCAATTGTGAAATCAGTTTCATGACCGATGCCGGTGATAATCGGAATGGGGCTGGCGGCGATGGCGCGCGCCACGCGCTCATCGTTGAAGGCCCACAAATCTTCGATTGAGCCGCCGCCGCGTGCAACCAGGATCACATCCGGTTGAGCCAATGCGGCCAGGGATTGGATGGCTTTACAAATGCCAGCAGGGGCTTCTTCCCCTTGAACGGGAGTGGGCGCCAAGATCACTTTCACCAGCGGATATCGGCGTTGCAAAGTGTTGAGCATATCTCTTAGAGCGGCGGCGGTGGGGGAAGTGACAATGCCGATCAACCGCGGCCAGTGGGGAATGGGACGTTTGCGCGTTGGGTCAAATAATCCTTCGGCCTCCAGGCGGGCTTTCAAGCGCAAAAATTCCTGGTACAGTGCACCCTCGCCGGCAGGCCGAACCATGTCGGCATAGAGTTGGTAGACGCCGTTAGCCTCATAAATGCTCACGGCCCCGTGCACCTGGACGGCCTCTCCATCATGAGGAATGAACGTCTGACGGGTAGCTGTGTTACGCCACATAACGCATTTGATAGCTGCCGAGTTGTCTTTGAGCGTAAAATACCAGTGGCCGGAAGATGGGCGTGAGAAATTTGAGACCTCGCCTTGCACCCAAATATTCTGCAGGTTGGCGTCACTGTTGAAAAGATCGCGCAAATAACGGGTTAGCTCGACGACCGACCAGGAGGAAGGCATAGGGGATTGAAAGAGATTAATCTGCATGACAGGGTAAATAACGGATTGACTCTGAAAAATAAGGCGATCGACGTTTAGCAAAAGGATACACGGGTTAGGGCGGGATGTCAACTATTACGCGTA
>CAIQJJ010000251.1 GCA_903872065.1 uncultured Anaerolineales bacterium
GAATACCTGAGCAAACCTGTAAAATTGATGGAACTGATCAACACCATCCGCAAACTGGTAGATCATTAACCAAGAAAGAGCTATTTCGATGACTGCATGGACAAATGACGAACTTAACAAAATCGGCAAAGCTGAAGAACTGGAAATTGCCTCACTGCGACGCGATGGAACGCTGCGCAAGCCGGTGACCATCTGGGTTGTGCGCGTGGGCGATGATCTCTATGTGCGCTGCGTAAATGGACGCGCCGGCGCCTGGTTCCGCGGCGTCCAAACGCGCCACGCTGGCCGCATCCAGGCTGGCGGCATCGAGAAAGACGTCGCGTTTGTGGAAGAAAGCGATCCAGCCCTCAACGAGAAGATTGACGCCGCCTACCTTGCCAAATACCGCCGCTACCCGCAGTATGTGGCCCCGATGGTAACCCCCGAAGTGCGCGCCGCAACCATCAGATTAGCGCCGCGCGAGTAGAAAACATCTGAAAGGAAATGGGTGGCGGAGATCGCCGCCAAAGGAGACTGACACCTGACACGCCGCATCATCGGACATCAATAGGCGCCTATGCCAATTCCTTAAAGATTTCGGGCTTTTGCTCCGCGATTCGCAGCAATGCCAGAGCGGGGCCGCTTGGCTTGCGCCGGCCTTGCTCCCAATCTTGCACCGTGCGCAAACTGACACCCATCAAGCCTGCAAAAGCCGTTTGAGATAATTGTAGCTTTGCTCGAATCACCTGTGGAGGAGCAGGTTCTGTGAGCACACGGACGCGTAAAGTTTTCTCGCCCGCTTTGTAACTCTTGATCTCTCGGATGCCTTCAAGGATTTCCTGTCCTATATCGCGTTCAGCCATTTTCGACCTCCTTTACTCTTTGCTGTTAACCAACTCGAGCGCCGCTTTGCCTGTGACATGTTCTATCTTGATCTCCGCGACGCATACCCTGTCCCAATCGCGCTGGATTTCTTTTTGCCCCTCGGCCAGGTAACCGGGGGAATACTTTTCGATCAAACATTCCAGCGCCTGCCTTCTCTCCTCGTCTCCGGTCAGAATGCGCGCCCGGCCAAAAGCAATTGCGCTGCGATAATGGGTTGAGAACGTCGCCGGAATTACATCATCTTGCGCAATAACGCAAAACGTCACCTTATCATTTCTGGCGATGCCATCCACCTTATGCCCTTCCTTTGCAAAATGGAAAAAGAGCTTGCCATCTTGATAGGCGTAACTTAATGGAACAGCATAAGGATAATCGTCATCTCCACTGACCGCCAAAACACCTGAAGTTCCAGACTTCAAGATTTCAATCGTCTCCGCTTCAGATAGCAGTT
The DNA here is from genome assembly GCA_903872065.1 of uncultured Anaerolineales bacterium. GTDB lineage: Bacteria > Chloroflexota > Anaerolineae > Anaerolineales > UBA4823 > CAIQJJ01. Next base: position 1,316 of record CAIQJJ010000251.1, read on the forward strand.
GTTTTTTTCTACGCATCTCTCTAAACATAATGAACTCCTACGATGAAACCAGACCTTTAGGGTTTTCTGAAACCCTAAAGGTCTCTATCCTTTGGGGGTTCAGATATTTTGATACGTTTGCTTTCAAGCGTGCTTGTCTTCAAGCGTGCTTGTCTTCAAGCGCACTTGTCTTCAAGCGTGCTTGCCTTCACGCACCTCGCCAGGGAAGGGTCACGGTGAAAGTGCTGCCCTGGTCAAAGACACTTTCCACGGACACACTGCCGCCATGCAACTCTGCAAACGCCTTCACCAGAACCAGGCCCAGGCCGGTGCCCTCGTAGCCGCGCGACAGGCGGGCGTCAAGTTGAACAAATGGATGGAACAGTCTTGGAAAATCTTCAGCTTTGATGCCGATGCCAGTATCCGTGACGCGGATCTGCACCTGCCCCATTTCGACGCTGCCCACCGCCTCCAGCCGGATGCTTCCCTGGGGCGGAGTGAACTTCACGGCATTTTCCAACAAATTGACCAAAATCTGCGCCAGGCGCTCCTCGTCGGCTTCTACCTGGATTACTGATGGGCTGACGCTGAACTCAAGCTGCTGGGTTTTGGCGGCAGCCTGGCTGCGGACTGTATCCAGACTGGCGGCGCAGATTTGCTCCAGAGAGCAAAGCCGGATATGAAGTTTGGTATTCCCAGACTGGATCTGGGTATAGTCCATCACTTCACCAACCAGTTCCAACAGACGTCTGCCGCTGTTCTCGATATTCAGGATTGCTTTGAGTTGTTTGTCACTCAAGCTGCCATAATAGGGGTATTGCAGCACCTCTGCCAGGCCCAGGATACTGGCGAGCGGTGTGCGCAGTTCATGGCTCATCGCCGCCATAAACTCATCCTTGGCTTTCATCGCTTTGGTCAGCGCCTCGTTGGCAATTTGCAGCTCGGCTGTGCGCGCCTGAACCCGCCGCTCCAATTCGTCATGTGCGGCGCGCAGGGCGGCTTGCGCCTTCTGACGTTCAGCATTTTCCTTGGCCAGTTCGCGCTGGACGTTCACCAACTCATTGTTGATCTCACTCAGTTCTTCAAACAAGCGCGCGTCCGAAGAAGGCGGCTGGGCGGATTTTTGTTTTTCCTTGAGCGCCAGCCTTAACTGGTTGGTCTGCTCGCTGTTCATGCTCATCAGTTCCTGGAGCAGAGCAGTCTGATCGCCGGGGATCAGAACGCCCGTGATCATGAACTTCGCCTCATACAGCGCCCCTTGCAGGCGCAGAAGAGTTTCTCTCTCATCTTGCGTGAGAATAAATTCCGCATCAAAAACCGCCCCCTGCGCCTTGACTTTGGCCAGGAAATCCAGCAGCTTGAACTGACTGCCCGGCCCAACGAGCGACAACAGCTTATTGCCCACCGCCGCCAAACCGCTGGTATCCTGCACAACTTCCAGGATCTGACCGTCCTCATTGCACAGGATCACAAAACCATTGTGCATCACACTGCGCCTCATGCTTTCATCTCCACCAGGCGATTGGCAAGCTGGACAGCTCCCAGGGCGTCCGGCGCCCATCCATCCGCCCCCACCGCTTTCCACAATCCATGGGATAAATTGAACGGATAGCCCCCCACCAGGATTTTCAGCGATTCACGCCGCGCCCGGCTGCGAATGCGCTGGATCGTCTCAGTCACCCGGCTGACATGAACTGGCAGAGCGATCGAAAGCGCCGCCACATCTGCCTTGCGCTCCGAGATGGCGCTGAGGATAGCCTCGGTCGGGGTATTGGCGCCCAGGAAACAGGTATCCCAGCCATCCATCTCAAAGAAATCAGCCACCATGCGCATGCCCATCTCATGCAGTTCTTCGCCAACGCAGGCCGCGACCAGCGTACGGCCGTTTTTCTCGCCGCTAAAGATATAGGGATACAACTGCGAGATGATCATCTGGGTAGCCGCGGTGCAAAAGTGTTCCTGGGCGACACTGACCTGGGCAAGGTGCCACAAGCGCCCCACCTCGCGCTGAGTGGTCTGAAAGACATCCAAATAAATATCCTTAATTTCGACCCCCTCCTTCACCGCCGCCAGGATCATCTGGCTGGCGGCGCGCCGGTCGCCGTTCAGCAAAGTGCGCAGATACCCGGCAGCCAGGTCATAATGCGGATTGGCTGGCTGCAAAAAAGAAGGCACGGATTCGGGCATGGAGGGATACTGCTCCAGGGCTGCATCCACAAAACGGATTGCCACAGCCGCCTGGTCAGGCGCCAAGAGTTCCTGCAGCGCCGCCTTCGTGTGGATCAGGGTCTCGCCCAGGGCGGTCGCCGGGAAATGCAGCGAGTTGAACAACACCTTCAGCCAGGCGACGTAATTCAAAAAGAGCGACTGATCCCGGCTCATCACCGCTTCGGACAGATAGGTGAAGTGATAATCGCTGTCGCGCAGGCTCTTCTGATAGCCAGGCGATCCGTATGGCGACCAATCGTGCGACCGGCGAGCATACTGCCGGGCCACCGCATTTTGGGTCAACGACGCTCTCTGGGCGATGATCCCCCGCGCGGTCAACAAGGAAAGCTCTTGATTTTCATCCATGGGCGTTTCTATCCATTTCGATAAGGCTGGCGGATCACTGTTTTGAGCTTCTCCGGCGCGGTTTTGCGCACATCGCTCAGGTAGATTTCGTGATGTTTCAAGCCCTCGGTGCGCCCGCCCTGCGCCTGGATATAAGCATGCAGGCGGGCGATATTGGGCGCTTCGGCCGCGTAAGGCCCGGTGTGCATCAACTGCGCGCAGCGGCCCTCGGCATACATTTCAAACCGCGCCTCCGCCAGCAGCGCCAGGCCCTTCTTTTTCAGCGCCTCTTGCCGCGCGGTCTCCACCCATTCAGCCGTCACCGGCGAGGGTTGGGCGATCATCATCGTCCAATCCCAGTCCTCTTTGCGCTCGACGCTGAACTCGCCCATATCCTCCACCCACCACAGGCCCTCCGGCGGTAAAACCGCATAATCCAGCCCCTCGGCTTTCTTGATGGCAAACTTAAGAGTGTAAGCCAGCGAGAACAACGCTTCAACCACCGCCTGGTAACGAGGCGATTGGTTGGGGTCGCCATGTCCATCCAGCATCAGGTAATTCATCGGCGGAACCTCCACCGTCGTCGGGTTCGCCGGCGGAAAATACAGGCTCTTCAACTCTTTCTTCCAATCCATCTTTTCGCTCATCACTTTTCTCCTTTGTCGGTAAACAGGCCTGCCTCCAAGAAATGAGCCAGCCAGTCCAGTTCAGCCGCCATTTGGGCTTCACTGTACCCAAACAGGGCTTCGACGTGTAGGGGCAGATGTCCGGCGGCCTGGCGCTCGCCTATTCTCTTGGCCTGCGCCTCTTGCAGCCGCCCGGCTAGAGCGCCGCGCCGGGCTTCAACCGCCCGGCGAGCTTCTTCCAGCGGGGCCGCCGGCAGGTTGGCCAACGCCAGGGCAAAATCGCCGCTGCGCGGGCGTGGATGCGCCAGGCGTTGCAGCACCGCCTGGCGATAAACGGCGCGCCCACTTTCGGTCAGCGCGTACACCTTGCGCGCCGGCCTGCGCTTGCCGGGCCGCGCTTCTTCAGCCCGGCGGCTCTCCAGCCAGCCGGCGTCCTCGAGCTTGTTTAAAACGTAGTAGATTGAGGAAAAGCCGATTTCGGTCCACTCGCGCAGCCCGCGCGCCGCGATATCTTGCTCCACCTGGTAGCCGTGGCGCGGGCCTTCCGCCACCAGGCCCAGCACAGCCAGGTCGGCGTTGGTGATCGCAACATCATCAGCCTGCTCTACCATGCCAATATTCTAATGGTAGGATATTAAAAGGTCAAGAGGAGAAGCGGCAGCCGCGGAGAAGCTCGTGGACAAGCTTGCACAGATTTGGGAGTAGATTAAACAAATTGAGCGGATCGTCATCCGCTCAATCTGTTCCGCAGGCTTACTTCTCCGCTTGCGTCGCGCCCAAGACAATTACCCCTTCAAACCTGTAAACCGGACGCCTTCAATAAACTGCTTCTGGGCGAAGAAGAAGATCACAATGATCGGGATCGTCACCAGGATAGAAGCCGCCGACAGCAGATTCCACGGCACCATGTTCATGGTGTCGTGACCGGTGCCGAGCGAAGCGCCATACACACTCATCAGGTACCCCAATCCCTGCTGCAGCACATAGTTCTTCTGACTCATCAAATAGACCGAAGGCCCATAATAATCATTCCAACGGCCCAAAAACTGCAAGACCACCAGGGCAGCAATCGGGGCGGTGGAGAGGGGTAAATAGACATGGCGAAAGATTTGCACCTCATTCGCCCCATCCACCCTGGCCGCGTCCGCCAGATCGCGCGGCACATTCAGAAAGAACTGCCTGAGCAAGAAAATATCAAAAGTGCTGCCAAACAAGGCCGGTATCAGGAAGGGATAGAACGTATCTACCCAGCGCAGCTTGGTGAACATCACATAAATCGGGATAGTGGTGATCTGTCCCGGCACCATCATCGTCGCCAGCATCAAGGTAAAGAGAAGTCCTGTCCAGCGCGTGCGAAAACGGGCGAACCCGTAGGCTACAACGGCTGACGATCCTACCGAAGTGATAATAGGAGGAATGGTGATGATCAGGGTATTCTTCAGGTACGACCAAAAAGGAAACTTGGAGAGCGCTTCGGGCCAATTGCCCAGGTAGAACTGCTCGGGCCAGATTCGGGTGATATCCCGCAAAACGTCCTGAAAGGTGCGGAAACTGTTGCCAACAACCCATAAAAATGGAAGGGAAACCAGGATGCCGATGGCAGCCAGGAGAAAATACACCAATCCGCGTTCAAGGATGCGGGAAAGATTGACCCCCGGAGTTTTGTAGGTGTGAGCATTCGATGCCATGTTATTCTCCTGTATAAAACACGTAGCGCTTGGAGAGCAAGAAGTTCAACCCGGTGACGACCAGGATGCCGATGAACAAGATCCAGCCCAGGGCCGAGGCGTAGCCCATGCGGTAGGGGGATTGGAAGGCGACCACGTACACATAAACGTTGTAGAACAATGTGCTGCCGCCCGGCCAACCGGTAGAACCGCCCAAGATGATGGATTGGGTGAATACCTGCAGCGCCCCAATGCAGCCCATAATCAGGTTGAAAAACAAGACCGGTGAAATCATCGGGATGGTGATGCTCCAAAAGCGCTGGCTGGAATTCGCGCCGTCAATTTCGGCGGCTTCCAGCATCTCGCGCGGCACATCCTGCAAACCGGCCAGCATAATGATCATGCCTCCACCAAAGCCCCACGCGCCCATGATCACCATGGTCAGCAGCGCGGTATCAGAAGAGGCAAACCAACCCGGCTGAGGCAGGTGCAGTTCACCCAACACCTTATTGATCAGCCCCCGGCCAGGGTCAAACAAGGCCCGAAAAACAACGATCGTCGCCACAGGCGGCACCAGGCTTGGCAGAAAGAAAATGGTGCGCCAGAAACTCATCCCCCTGACCTTTTGATTGAGCAGCACCGCCGCGCCTAACCCGACCAACATCACCAACGGGACCTGCATGATGGCATACATCGCCGAGTTGACGGCCGCGCGCAGCAGAACCTGATCCTTGGTGAACATAAATTTGTAATTGTTCCACCCTACATATTGCATTAAGTCAGGCTCCAGCAGTCTAAAGTTGGTGAAACTTAACCGCAGAGACTCAAAAATGGGATAAGCCATGAACAGCAAAAACCCGATCAACCACGGGCTGATAAATGCCAGGGCGGTCAGGTTAAAGCGCACAGATTTCCAGAGACGTTTTGGATTCATGCGCTTTGTTTGAGGGGATGACATGGGCGAGGTAGCCATCAGATGCCCTCCTCAGCAGGGCTGCTGAAATTGCGCCTGCGGCCCGGAGGCCGCAGGCATACAAAAACAGTTTGTGAGAACGTTTAGTAGGTCGAAGCGCCGCAATCCGGGTAGGTTGCGTCCATGAAGTCCTGGGCAGCCTGGTTGGCTTCTCCCAGGCCTTCTTCGACCGTCTTCTTCCCTTCCAGGATCAGGTCAATGACCGGCTGAACGGTATTCTGGGTGGCTTCAACAAATCCCAAGTGGCGCGGCAGACCCATGCCAAAGCCCTGGTTGAAGGCGCTGAAGACTGCTTCCAGGTTCTTGGGATTGCGCAAGCGGTTCTCTTTCGCCGTCTTGGTCAGTTCTTGCTGAACATCGGTGCGGGCAGTAGGACCAACGTTGGCATAATATTTGTACTGCGCATCATAGCCGGAGAAGAATTTCAACGCGGTCCAGGCGGCTTCCAAGTCTTTGGTGTCTTTGTGAATGGACTTGCCATCCAGCGCCTGCTCGCCGCCGGCTTGCTGCTTGATGCCCATCGGCAAGACTTCTACATCGAAATCAATGTTGGCGCTGCGATAAGTGTTCCACAACCCGGTATGGCTGCCATAGCTCATGGCAACTTTACCGCCCTGGAAACCACCCAGGGAATCTTCGGTCGGCAGCCAGCTCACTTTATCATCGCCTACCGTGCACAGGCCGATAAAGTATTTCATCCCCTCGATGGCCTCGGGGGTATTGAGGGTCACTTTGCAATTCTTGACATCCATCCACTCGCCGCCGGCCTGGCGCACAAATGTCAGCCAGGTACCCCACCAGCCGTGAGAAACCTCTGCGCCCCACTGGACGTACTTATCGCCGTCCTTCTTGGTCAAGGTTCTGGCAGCGTTCATGAAATCATCCTTGCTCCAGCTTGGCGTGGGGTATGCAACCTGGGCTTCATCGAAGAGTTTCTTGTTGTAGTACAGAAGGCTGATGTTAAAATACTGCGGCAGAGCCTTGAGCTTGCCGTCAATCTTGAGCGGCTCAATCCCATGGGGGTCGAACTTGGTCAGGTCAAAGCTCGGATCGGCTGCGATCAACGGATCCAGGTCCAGCGACACTTTCAATTCTTTCGGCCAGACATCGCCGCCGTGCATGAAAGCGGGGGGTGTGCCAGCAGCGATCAACTTGTTCTGGTCGCCGTTCCAGACAATATCCAGTTGGATGTCCGGGTAGAGGGATTGAAAATCTTTCCACATGGCTTCGTAGATCGGCCCATTGACGGCATCATTGGGCCAGGTAAACATCAGGCTGCCTTTTACCGGGGGAGGCGGCGTGGCAGTGATAATTTTCTCTACTTCTACCTCAACCAACTGGGTTTCTTTGACCAATTGGGTTTCTTTGACGACCTGCGTCTCTTTGACCACCTGGGTTTCCTTGACAGTCTTTTCGACGACCTGGGTCTCTTTGATCACCTGGGTTTCTTTAATGACCTGCGGCGCGCAGGCGGCCAGAGCAGCCGCGCCGGTGGCAAGGCCCGCAAAGCGCAGAAAATCGCGGCGGGAAAGTGTACGTTTCGTTTCTTGAGACATCTCGATTTCTCCTCTTACATCATTTGGGTCAGAATTTGGTTATGAAGTTTGTGGGTAGTTAAAATCCACCACAACATGATTGATCAACATCTTTTTGTCTTGATATGAAATCTTGCCTCCTCTCGGAACCTGAACCAATACGCAAGCTGTATCTGCCGGCAGAGCGAGTGCCAGGGTTCCTCTGGCGTTCTTACGCATGAAACGATGGTTGATCGCATCATACAGGTCTACTGCCTGATCGCCCAACGACAATTCAACATCCTTAGAAACATCGTAGGGGTTGTAGTATAAGAAAGTGGGATAGGCTTCGGCATGATGGAAATCAGTGGCCAGCAAATCCAATTGCAAGATTTTCTCATCCTTCGTGGGGGCGGCGATTGCGCCCAACATCCCAACATGCGACGATCCATACAAACCAAAATCGGTCTTTCCCCAGCGCATCTTGATCGGGTCGCCAGCCGCGTACACCTTAACCCCGCGGTCGCTGATCTCTTGCAAGCCCTCATAAGCGATCACGCTGTCGGGATCGCCTTTCCAAAAGGAACTGGATTGGTGATCGGGGGGCAGCGCATTGGCGTAAAAGAGACGGGCGCTGTTAGCCAGGTTCAGCATCCACTTGCCAATCGCCCGCCCATACGAAACGTCATAGCGCGCCACAGGCGTCAGCGCCCCCGCCCAGGCAAAGGTATTCATTGCAAAAGCGTAGCCGCTGGCGACTGTTCTCAAGGAGGCCAGGCCGTGCGTATCATAATCGCTCCAGCGGCGGGAGTTCACGCCCCAATCGAAGCGGTAATAACTACCGTCAAAGCACCAGTTGATCAGCTTTTGCGTGTCATACTGCCGGCCCAATTCAGCGTTCATGCGCACCGCCAGGGCCGCGCCAAACGGCAGCAGCACCTCGTACAAAGGATCCCGCTCGATATTCATCAAAAACTGAAGGCACCAATCGGCGGCTTGCAGAAATTTCTCGTCTTTGAACTGCACATAAGCCATGTATTCTAACCAGCCGACGCCCGCCGCGCCATCCGGTTCATACCATTGACCGTTGAACTTCGGCTGCATTTCTTCAAAGTTAAAAGCGGTGTACAGAAAATTGGGAAAGCTTGTATCGCTTCCACCCATGACCTGGCAGGCGGCGTACCAGCGTTCGGCCACAGAGCGGTTGATTTCCGCCATCCGGCTCTTTTGTGGGTACAAAGCGCTTAACGCGCTGTACAACAGCGATGGATAAATCTCGTACCAAAAAGTGTAGCCGGTCTTGGCGCTGACGCTGTTCAAAACCAGGTTTTGGCCGTTCGCCGAATTGTAGTAATCCTCCAACATATCCACATAGTCGCGCCCATCCTGGTTCGATTTGTCAATTCCAACCAGGCTGGCCCCCAACACCGCTGAAATACAGGTGATGCCTTCGTGCGCGCTGCCCGTTCCCTGCCGGGTATCGCCCACATAAGATGGCAGCCCAAACCCATCCCGCGGCATATTGACGCGAGTGGTATCGGGCCAGATCAGGGGCAAGAAATCGCCTTTGGCGTTGAAATCGAACACCAATTGGTCGTACTTTTGGCTGACCGATTTCCAATCCCGCATTGCGAAAGGCTGCGGCAAATTGGGCATCTTTTCCACCTGGGTGATGGGTTTTTGCCCGGCAGGGTCTGCGCTAAACTCCAACGGTTTGCTGTCACTGCATCCTCCCACGGCCAGGGCCGCAAGCGATGCGCCAGCCAATTTCAAAAAGCTGCGCCGGTTGATCCGCGCCGGGTCTTCGGAGCGAGAGTTCATCGTCGAGACAGTGTCTTCCATCACGCCGGGTCTCCTTTACAGCCGCAAGAATTGCGCACAATCAGCTTGACGGCCGCCATGCTGATCACTGGCGCTTCGCCCTCATGTTTCTGAAGAATATCCACCAGGCGCCGGCCGGCCAGGATCCCCAACTGCTGCTTGGGAACTCGCATTGTGGTCAGCGGAGGGGTCAAATGGGCGGATAGCTCGACATCGTCAAAGCCGACGAGCGCCAGGTCTTCGGGAATGGAACGGCCATGCTCTTTGGCGGCCCGCATGACGCCAAACGCCATTGCATCATTGATGGCAAAGATAGCGGTGACATCGGGCGCTTGTTGAAAGACTTCTTGCATGGCCGCGTACCCGGTGTCTGAGGTGGTCGCCGGCTGATGGAAAACCCTGGCCGGCAAATTCGCCTCATCCATCGCCCGGCGGTATCCCGCGGCGCGCGCCCGGTTGGAGGCCCAATCCTTGGGCCCACTGATCGCCACAATCTTCTGATGTCCATGCTCCAGCAAATGCGAAACGGCTTCACACGCCGCCTGCTCATCCGAGGCCATCACACAATCCACGGGCGTCTTCTCAACTGCGTTATCCACCAGCACCAAAGGCATACCCGCCGCGCACACCGCCAGGATAAATCGCTGGCTGAAATAAGGGCCGGCCAGGATCAAGCCATCCACCCGCTTTTCTTTGAGGATCTGCAGATCGGCGGCATTGGTTAAACTGCTGGCGTTGACCGTTGAAACGATGAGAAAATACCCCCGGCGGGCCAGTTCCTGCTCTGCCCCACGCATCACATGCAAATAGAATGGATCGGACGAAATCGGCATGCCATGATCCACACACACAAACCCCACCGTGCGCGTCGAAGTGGAAGCGTTAACCAATCCCTGGGCAGCGACATTGGGGACATAGTTCATTTCGGAGGCAGCCCGCAGAACCTGCTGTCGAACTTCGTCGCTGACGCCAGGCTTATCGTTTAAAGCCCGCGAGACCGTGGCAGTAGAGATGTTCAAATATTTGGCAATATCTCGAAGGGTTGACACAAGCAGCTCTTTTGACTCTGAAAAATTTACGCAAACGCTTACGTAGAGTATACAGAAATAATCGCAAAAAGTCAAGCGGTTCTTGCGTCTTTTTACGCGCAAAAACCTGCGAAATTACGTTCTTATCTCAATAATCCCTTGAATTCAGCGCATTTACAGCACAAAAACCGTCAATTTCACCAATTTTTACCGTTTTTACAGGATTTCAAACACCAAAACAGCCCTTTTAAAGCAAATTTGGCTTCCCTTATTGACTTTTAACTGGCTTAACCGTATAATCATCGTAACAATTTTTGTAATTTTGCGCAAAAAGCGCGCAAGTCATTACTTTTTCAAACCACCCCAAAGGATGAAAACGAGATGCCCAACGATTTCTCTCGCCACAATGAAGAGGTGCGCCAGGTATGGGAGGCCTACCGAAACGGCAAACCCACCCGTGTGCCTTTTGGCAATTTCACTATTGGCCCGCGCATCTGGGTGCTCAATCCCCAACTCAACACGGAGGGAATTACCTGGGAGGCCATGAGCAGCGACCCTGAGTTGATGTTCCAAACCTATCTAAAATATAAATATTACCTGGTGCATCACATCCCCCACGATATTGAAATGGGCATCCCCGCCAAAGCCTGGCAGGTCTGCACAGAGTTTGTCAACGTAACCGAGGAAGCCTGGTTGGGGAATGAATTGATCTACCCGGAGGGGCAAGTGAGCGCGACGGTGTCCTCCTTCAGCGGCGATCGCAAATATCAGATCTTGGAACGTGGAATCCCCGATCCATTTTCGGGCATCTTTGCCCGCGTAAAGGAATATCACGAATATTTTGTCGCCCGCGCCCAGAACTATGAATTTCACGGCCGTCCGGTGCAGGTTCTTCCCCCTTGTCCTTTAGCTACCGACGGGATTTTTACCGTGGCGCAAGAACTGCGCGGGCCAGCCCTGCTGGAAGAGATGGTGACCGATGAGGAGTATTATCACGCCCTGATGTCTTTGGTCACCGAGGCAATCATCGCCAAAATCAAGGCCTGGCGTCAGTATTTGGGGCTGGAAGCCAGGCCGCGCTGCGGGTACTACGCGGATGACGCCATTCAACTCCTCTCCACCAAAATGTATATCGAAAAAGTGCTGCCCTATCAGCGCCGCTTTTTCCAGGAGTTATACGGCGAAGGGCCTCACACCATCCATTTGTGCGGCAGTGTGCAGCGGCACTTCCCCACCCTGATCAAAGAACTGAACATCAAAAGCTTTGACACGGGCTATCCGATCGATTTCACCACCCTGCGGGCGGAGATCGGCGAAGAGGTCGAAATTATGGGCGGCGTCCCGGTCACCGACCTGATGAGAAATTCGCCCTCCGAGGTGTACGCCCAAACGGTCGCCATTTTGCAAAGCGGCATCATGCAAGGTGGAAAATTCATTTTAAAAGAGGCCAACAATGTCCCCCCCGCAATGCCGCTGGAAAACTTGGCGGCCATGTACCGGGCCGTCAAAGACGTTGGCGTATATCCCTAGAACCAGGAGTTTCTCATGAAATCTCAAGCGACTTCCCCACAAACATTGGTTGTAGAACGCTGCAACAACGGCGAACCGATCCTCGCGCCCACCGACCGCTGGTGGGAAACGGGCGTCACCTTCAACGCCGCGGCGCTCTACCTGGAGCGCTCGCCGGCCAACGATCCGATCATCCAAGGCCTGCTGCCAGGTTATCCCCTATCTAGCGCCGACCTATCCGAAGGCATCGTGGTCGTCCATTACCGCGCCCGCCCCGAGACCGAGCCAGGCTCCAACTTCGTGCGGAGTTTTATCGGCCTGGCGGTGTTCACGCCGGCGTTCAAGCTTTTGTACCGCTCGCCTGAGCCCGTTCTGGCGCCAGATGCGGCCGCCAACGGGATCGATCCCTTGGGCGTCGAAGACCCGCGCATCACTCGTTTCAGCGACGCGTTTTACATGGTCTATTGCGGCGTGACGCCTGACCCGCTCAATGTCTGGCACGCCTCGCTTTGCCTGGCGCGCTCCACCGACCTGATCCATTGGGAGAAGCTCGGCCCACTCGCTGGGGACATCAACCGCACCAATAACAAAGATGGCATCCTTTTCCCGCATCCGATCGGGGGCAAGTATTATCTGCTGCACCGCCCCTTCTGGAACGGCCTGCCCCTGGATGATTTCGCCATCCACCTGGCGGTCAGCGATTCTTTGAACGGCGACTGGCAAGACTGCGGCGAAGTGCTGCATTCGTTCCACAACCCTCAGCGCCGCCAGTCTTGGGTGGGCGGGGGCTCAGTGCCGATTCCCATGGGAGCGGGGCGCTACGCCGAAATTTATCATACCGGCAACTTCATCAATGAGGTCGATCGGGAATATGATCTGGATGCGGCTGTGTTTGATTTCAACGCCTTGAACCCACAGCGGCCGGCCTCGATTGTCACCGCCCGCCTCGAACACCTGATGATCCCTGAAACGCCCGCCGAACTGCGCTCACATTCGGCGTTAATGGTGGGCAATGTCTTGTTTGCCTGCGGTTCTTACGAGTACCAACACGATATCTACATCATCTACGGCGGGGCAGACACCTATACCCTGGCGGCCAGGGTCAACAAGCTCGCCTTTTTTGAGGCCCTCGAACACGCCAACCTGGACAACCCATTTCACAATCAGTAATGGACGCACTGCTTTCACACCCCATTCAACCCGATTTTGACGCCCTGCGCGACTGCATCTTGCGCAAGGGAACGCCCAGGCGCGTCCATTATATGGAACTATACCAGGATGTAGAGATCAAGGACGCCGTCGCCAGGATGTTTGAGCTAGAGCGCGATCTCCGGCCAAATGATCCAGCGTATGCCTGGAAGCGCGAGATCGCCATCCAGACCTTCCTGGGCTACGAGATCATCAACGGGACGCTCGAGGCGCTGCTGCCCTTCCCCTGCCCGGCGCGCGTCGAGGGCCTGGCCGCCAGCGACACCAACAGCATTGCCGATCAAAGCCGCGGCCAGCGCGCCTGGGCCAATGAGCATGATGGGCCGATCCAAAACTGGCAGGATTTTGACCACTACCCCTGGCCTGACCCGGCCAATATGGATCTTTCGTCCCTGGATTGGGCTGAGAAGAACCTGCCGCCCAACCTGAAGCTCTACCAGCCGACCTTCTCTCTCTTTGAATACATTGTCTGGTTTTTCGGCTATGAAAAATTTTGCTTCGCACTGTACGATCAACCCGATCTCGTAGAGGCCATTGCGCAAAAGATCGGCGAGATCAAGCTCAAGCAAGCCCAAATTGTCTGCGATTACAAGTGCGTAGGCATGCTGTTCGGCGGGGATGATATGGGCTTCAAGACCAACCTGTTAGCGCCCAAGAAGTTCTTGCAGGGCAAAGTCTTTCCCTGGTATAAAAAGATCGTCGCCCACGCCCACAGCAAGGGCAAAATCTGTGTGCTGCATTCGTGCGGCAAGATCGAAAGCATCATGGAAGATCTGATTGAGGAAATCGGCTTTGATGGCCGCCAATCCTTTGAGGATGTGATCGAACCAGTCACCCTTGCCAAGCAGCGCTGGGGCAGCCGCATCGCCGTGATTGGCGGCATGGATATGGATTTCATGGTGCGCGCCACGCCAGGCGAAGTTCGCCAGCGCACCCGCCAGACGCTTGAGGTCTGCCAGCCGGGCGGCGGCTATGCTCTGGGCTGCGGCAACACCGTCGCCAATTACATCCCCCTTGAAAACTACCTGGCCATGCTCGATGAGGGCCGGCGAGGCGAACAATGAATCACCGTGAAAATTACCTGCGCGCCTATCGCTTTCAGACCCCGGACTACATCCCGATCGCCAGCGGCTATCCGTCCATGATGTGGACGCATTATGACCCGCAAGACCTGCAAAACCTGATGGCGACGCATCCGATCCTCTTTCCGGGCTACGCTCCGGGCGACCGGCGGGAGAATCGCGTCGAGACGCGCCCCGATCTGATCGCCGGGCGGCCATATACCGATTATTGGGGATGCACCTGGGAGACCATGTTTACCGGCATGGTCGGCCATGTGAGCAAACATGCCCTGGCAGATTGGGAAAACTTTGACGGCTACCAGGCTCCGAACCCTGCCGTGACCGACGGACTGTTGGCGCTGGACTGGCAGACGCTGCAAAGCTGGGCCGTCGCAGCCCGCCGCGTAGATTACCTCCTGGCTTTTTACCTGCCGCATGGACACACGTTCTTGCGCCTGAGCGATCTGCGCGGCTTTGAAAACCTTGTGTACGATATGGCGGATGAAGACGCGCGCTTTCTGAAGCTGCTCCAAATGCTGGAAGACTTCAACCTGGATCTGACGCGCCGCTACATCGCCCTGCAGCCCGATGTGATCGGGGTACCCGAAGACCTGGGCATGCAGGATCGCCTGGCAATCTCCCCCCGCTTGTATCGCAAGTTCATCAAACCCAGCTATCTAAAGATGACCCGCCTGATCAAACAGCATGGCATCCTGGTGCATGAGCATACCGATGGCTACATGATGGAGATCGTAGACGATCTGATCGAGGCCGGCGGGGATATCCTGAATCTGCAAGACCTGGTGAACGGGATTGACAACATCGCTCGGGCGATCAAAGGCCGCCTGGCGATTGAACTGGATATCGATCGCCAGGCCGTCACCGTCAGCGGCACGCCGGCCGATATTGACGATCACCTCCGCGAGTGCGTCATGAAGCTCAACAGCCCCCAGGGAGGCCTGGGCCTGGTGTACCAACCCTGGCCCCCCACCCCCATTGAAAACATCCGCGCCGTTTGGGATGCCATGGAAAAATACAGCACTGGCGACGTTTAAAAACTTGGCTTTGCGTATGCTCAAAATCCTTTCTTCCACTCCTCGTTCCCTGCTCATCCAAACCGGCGATTACCAGGTTGAATACGGCATCTCCGCTCAAAGCGCGGGGCAGATCGTTGTACGCCGCGCCGGCGCTCCCACCTATGCCATCGCCACGCGCCTCGCCAACGGCTTTGACCTGGACCCGCTCGCGCCGGCGATTGTCCACGACCTGGCCGTGCGGGAAACCGCTGACGGCCTGCAGGTGGAGATTCATTCCGCCCGCCCCTGGGCCGATTTCCACAGCAACGTCGTCCTGTATCGAGACGCGCCAGGGCTGCTGCACTGGCAGGTGCGGGTCAGCGTCAAGCGTCCGATGATCTTTGACCGCCTGGGCTGGGAGTCGCCCGACTGCGAATTCCTGGTGGAAGGCGAACGGCGCAGCCACCCCGTCACGCGCTATTTTGTCCCGCGCGGGCCAGCGGCCGGCATGCTCTTCTTCCACGATCATGCCCTGCGCGCCACCGCCCTCTATTTCGAGGACCTCACCTCGCTCAACTCGCTGTACGAGATCACCGGATACGCCAACCCTTTCCAGGCCAGCCCCGATTTCCGCCCCAACCCGAATGCGGTTCGCATGGGGGAGGCATGGGATGAATTTCAATGGGCTGAGAAAGATGGCCTCCCCCAACCGCCGCTGCCCTGGCAAGAGCAGATCGAACACTTCAGCGAGTTCGGCTTTACCCGCCCGCCCGGCGTCCATTTCACCGCCGGCCAGAGTCTGATCCTGGCCGACAGCTACTTGTTCCTCTCGCCTGAATATCATCGCCAGCCGGCCTCATTTTGCCGCCTGTTTTGCGAAATGTTGGCGCAGGTCTACCGGTTGATTGCCAGGCCGTCGCTCCCTGAAACCGATTGGGCGAATGAGGTCGTTCCGGCAATGGTGAACGATATCCTTTCCGACCCAGACGCATGGGGCGAGGAGAACGGACAGCGTTTCGTGCGCGCCTACGTCAGCGCCGCCGGTTTGCCTGGCGCCGGCCTGGAATTAATCACCCTCACCGATTTGCTCCTGCCGCTCATCCCCTACACCGCCCAACACCCAGAGAAAAGCGAATGCCTCCGGCTGAAGGAAATCCTGGAAGCCGGCCTGCCTCATTTTTGGGATAAGGCGTATGGCGGATTTACCAACAGTCTGAAAGTCGGCGAACGCCTGTCCGGCTGGTATCATTTCTGGTCGGCCCTGAACGTCTGCGACCTGGCCTTGAACGGAAATCCAGACGCCCGGCGCATGATCCAGGCTTCGCGAGACAAGTTATTCGAGGTGGGCGAAAGGCTGGATTACAGCTTCGCGATCTTCGACCCCTCCACCTACAAGCAGTCTCATATTTACAACTTTGAGGTCGCCGGAGTGTATGTCTATGTGATGATGGCGTTATATCGCTTGAGCGAGAAAAAAGACGCCGCCTGCCTGGAACATGCGCGAGCCGCGGCGGAAAAGATGCGCTGGCGGGCGTTTGATCTGACCTATGAACAAAATGGCGTGATGGCCGGGGCGGTTGGGCTGTATCAGCTTTACCAGGAAACAGGCGACGCCGGTTACCTCGCCCTGGCGTATATCCCCCTGGCGAACACCTTGCGCTGGGCGGTTCTGTGGAACTGCCAGTACGGCGTCGGGAAACACAGCCAGAGCTTTTGGGCCTTCCTGCCGACGCCGGGCAACTACAACCTGGCCGAGCATGAAGCACATCACACCCGCCGCTTCCTGCGCCAGTTCTACCAGCTTGCCCAAGATCATCTCACGCCAGCGCTGCGCCAGGTGATCCAGGATAGCTGGAGGTATGGCCAGGCCCAATCGCGCTTCACCATTTGCCCATATCTGATCGAGGCTGGCGGCGGGTGGGCGATTGTCGCCGAGGGCAGCCAGGAAACCACCTGCGGGAAGATCCGGCATACCTGTTACGTCCCCCTCGAAGACGTTCACATCGGTTGGTGCACCGACGATCAGTGGTATAAACCGAACCCCAAAAACGGGGTCGTCGGCCAGGAAATTTACGGCGCTGGCGGGCCGATCTGGTACGCGGTTTGGGATGAGGAGGATCGCGGGCGTTAGTATACTTTAAAGTATGGTAGCGATTGCCATGATCTTTCGTAGAAAAGGAGTTTGGCGTGAAATTCCCCTTCATAGGCCGCGCCCAAGAATTAAATCTGCTCGATCAACTGTGGGAAGCGCCGGGAGCGCAGTTCCTGGTGCTGTACGGTCGCCACCCCCTCGTCAACCCTGGCCCAACTTCGCTCGTTTTCACAGACCATCTACAACGCCGCCAATCCGGAGGCCCCCGCGCCGGACGATTTTACCTATTCCACCTGGGAGCAGGCCTGGCGTCAGGTCGCCAACCTGGCCAAAACAGAGCGCCTGGCAGTGTTTGTGGACGAGTTCACTTACATCCTGAAAGCCACGCCGGAGATCGCCGGCATCCTTCAGAACTTGTGGGATCACGTCCTGAGCAAAACCAATCTTTTCTTGTGCCTTTCCGGCTCACACCTGGGGATGATGAAACGCGAATTTCTCAGCTGCCAGGCCCCTGCAAAATTGCGCCAGAACAAGGCCAATGGCGCATCTATTTCTTGGGCTTTGCGCGCAGTGGTTGGACGAGCGGCGCCCTCGCTTACCAAGAGCAGATCAATTTACATCCCGTTTCGGGCGCGAACTGGACTTCCGCCGGCCTGCGGCTGCTCACCCTGGAGCAGGTAGACCACGACCTGGCGGCCTGGTCAACTTGAAGATACACGGCGCGGGATAAGCCCAAAGGTCGTGCAAGGTCTTACAGGCTTGCTCCCGTACCATCCGATGAATTGACGCCCCCTCCCCAACGGTGGTTTTCCGTTGGGGAGGGTTGGGGTGGGGTCTCGCCTGGCAGAGATGATCTCCTGCGCCAGCACCCCCCTCCCCGCGACGCTCTTTGTCGCTGCTCCCTCATCGGAAGTTCACCGATGGGGGAGGGACGGCGCGCCCTCTCCAACGGTCTTCCGTTGAAGAGGAGACTTAACGGGCAGCGTTCTGCGCCATCTCAAATGTGCGCTTCTCGCTATCATCGTAGGAATTCACCTTGCGCATACTGCGCCCTCCCAACTCATGGGTTGTGCTGAATCAGCGCGAACCGGACGCCGTTGGGGTCCTCCAGAAAGGCCATGCGTCCGACCTGGGTCGGCATCGGCTCCAGGGTGATCTTGGCCCCTTTAGATTTAAGCTCTTCCAACACCGCGTCTAAATCTTTGACATCCATCCCCACCGAATACAGGCCGATCGCAAAATTGGCGGCTTGGATCAGCTCGATCATCCCCTCCCCCTTCCCCTTTAGCAAAGTGATGCCGGCGCCGGGATGGGGATGGTATTGACTGTCCACGGCAAAGCCCATGACCTCCGTGTAAAACTTGATCGACTCATCCATGTCCTTAACGATCATCGTCGTATACTTGATTTGTATATCCATGTTTTCCTCAGCCATCCCCAATCCAAACACCTTGACCTATGTCCTGATTAACTTGCTCGCCCTCCAGCGGGTTATGCAGCGCAAAGCCCTGCTCGCTCAAAACACTGCCCCGCCAGAGGGCGAACATCCGGCGGATTGACGCCGATCCGTGTTCAATTCTAACC
>CAIQJJ010000252.1 GCA_903872065.1 uncultured Anaerolineales bacterium
GATGAATACGTCGGGCAGGAGCATATCTTGGGGCCGGGCAAGCTCTTGCGCCGCGCGATTGAAGCCGACCGGCTGTTTTCTTCCATTATATTGTGGGGACCGCCAGGGACGGGGAAGACGACGCTGGCGATGGTGATCGCCAACCAGACCAGTTCTCATTTCGAGACGCTTTCGGCGGTGCTGGCCGGCAAGGCCGATCTCAAAGAAGCGATTGAGGCCGCCCAGGAGCGACGCAGGCTCCACCGCAAGAAGACGATCCTGTTTGTGGATGAAGTCCATCGCTGGAATAAGGCGCAGCAAGATGCGCTGCTGCCGCACGTTGAGAATGGGACGATTACGCTGATCGGGGCGACGACTGAAAACCCTTACTTCGAGGTGATCGGGGCGCTGGTCTCGCGCTCACGCGTCTTTCAACTGGGGCCTTTGCACCGCGAGGAGATGCGCGCCTTGCTCCAGCGCGCCCTCAGCGACCCGGAGCGCGGCTATGGCAAGCGCAAGGTGCAGGTGGATGAAGACGCCATGCTGCATCTGATCACAGTGGGCGGCGGCGACGCCCGCAACAGCCTCAATGCCCTCGAACTGGCGGTCGAGTCAACCCCGCCAGGGACGGATGGCGTGATCCACGTCACGCTGGAGGTGGCGCAGGAGTCGATTCAGCGCCGCGCGGTGCTGTATGATAAAGACGGCGACGCCCATTACGATACCATTTCGGCCTTCATCAAGTCGGTGCGCGGATCAGACCCCGACGCGGCGCTGTACTGGCTGGCGAAGATGCTCTACGCCGGCGAACATCCGCGCTTCATCCTGCGCCGTCTGATCATCCTGGCCGGCGAGGACATCGGCCTGGCCGATCCGATGGGCCTGCTGGTGGTCAACGCGGCTGCCCAGGCGTTTGAGTACATCGGCCTGCCGGAGGGCATCTTCCCGATTGTGGAGGCCACGCTCTACCTGGCGACCGCGCCGAAGTCCAATACCGCCACGTCTTATTTCAAGGCCTTTCAGTTGATCGAGAAGGCCGGCGTCACGGGCGTGCCGCAGCATTTGCAGGATGCTTCGCGCGACGCGGCCGCCCTGGGACACGGACAGGGCTACCAATATCCTCACGAAAACCCCGCTCATTTCTTGCCGCAGCAGTACCTGCCGCGCCCGCTGCTGGGCGTTTACTTTTACCAGCCCTCTGAGCAAGGCTATGAAGCGCAGGTAAAAGACCGCCTGGCGCGCTGGCGGGAGGCGCAGCGCCAGGCCCTGGGCGTCACCAACACTCGCGATCTGCCCGACCTGCCGCAAGAGACGATTGAGGCGATCAAACGCAAACACAAAGCGGAGGGACGCGGGGAGGAATAAACGCCGCCGCTGCCCATAACCGGTTCATTTTCTTAATTTTGGAGACTTATGATTATCGAACGTACTGATTTGCGCAATATTGCGATTATTGCGCACGTAGACCATGGCAAAACAACATTGGTAGATGGCTTACTCAAACAAGCGCGCGTCTTTCGTGAGAATCAGCGCGTGGCCGAGCGTGTGATGGATTCCAACGATCTGGAGCGCGAGCGCGGCATCACCATCCTGGCCAAGAACACGGCCGTCACTATCTGGGATGAAGCCACGCGCCAGATGGTGAAGATCAATATCGTGGATACTCCCGGCCACGCCGATTTTGGCGGTGAGGTAGAGCGCGTGATGAATATGGTGGACGGCGTGCTGCTGCTGGTTGACGCCGCCGAAGGCCCGATGCCGCAGACGCGCTTCGTCTTGAAGAAGGCGCTTGAAATGGGCCACCGCGCGATCGTGGTGGTCAATAAAGTAGACCGCCGCGACGCGGAGCCTGAGCGCACTCTGAACCAGACTTTTGATCTATTCATCGAACTGGGGGCCAGCGACGAACAGGCCGATTTCCCGGTCATCTACGCCAACGCCGTGACGCAGCAGGCCGGCCTGACGCCCGCAATCGGCCCGGATTTGCAGCCGCTGTTCCAGGCCATCTTGCGCCACATCCCCTGCCCCAAGGTGGATGTGGATGGGCCAACCCAAATGCTTGTCACCACATTGGGCTATGATGATTACCGCGGTGTGACGGCGGTGGGACGCCTGTTCAGCGGCAAACTGGCCGCCGGGCAGGCGGTGGCGCGCCTGACTTTAAAAGGAGAGAACCTGCCGGAGCGGGTGCGCTATCTGTATGTGCATCAAGGCCTGGAGCGGATCGAGACGCCGGAAGTGCAGGCCGGCGAGATCGTCGCTATCGCCGGGCTGGAGGGCATCGCCATCGGCGAAACGCTGGCCGACCCGGAGAATCCGATTGCCCTGCCGCCGATTAAGATTGAAGAACCCACCGTGCGCATGACCTTTGGCGTCAACACATCGCCCTTTTCTGGCAAGGAGGGGCGCTGGAACACCTCGCGCCGGCTGCGCGAACGCCTGTACGATGAACTGCGTTCCAACGTGGCGCTGCGGGTGGAAGACGCCGATACGGCAGACAGCTTTATCGTTTCGGGACGCGGCGAGCTGCACCTGGTGATCTTGATCGAAACCATGCGGCGCGAGGGCTATGAGTTCCAGGTCTCGCGCCCCGAAGTCATCTTTCGCCAGGGCGAGGCCGGCGAGACGCTCGAACCCTTTGAAGAAGTGCATATCGAAACCAGCCCCGAAACGGTGGGCGTGGTGGTCGAAATGCTCGGCGGGCGGCGCGGGCGGATGATGGATATGCAGGATACGACGGATGGCAGTGTGCGCCTGATCTACCTGGCCCCCACGCGCGGCCTGTTGGGCTTCCGTTACCAGTTTTTGACCGCCACGCGCGGCATGGGTGTGATGCACACGCTCTTTCACGATTACCTGCCCATGGCCGGCGCGATGAGCACGCGCACCTCAGGCTCTTTGGTCGCCTGGGAGAATGGTGAAACCGTGACCTACGGTTTGAAGAGCGCTGAGGATCGCGGGGCGCTCTTTTATGGGCCGGGGGTGCCGGTCTACGAGGGGATGGTGGTGGGCGAACATCAGCGCCCTGGCGATCTGACGATCAATGTCTGCAAGAAGAAGCACCTGACCAATATGCGCTCGTCGCACGGCGACATGGAAATCCGCCTGACGCCGCCGCGCCAGATGAGCCTGGATGAAGCCATCGAATACCTGGCGGAGGATGACCTGCTCGAAATCACCCCGCTCAACTACCGCATCCGCAAACGCATCCTGGACTCGCACGAGCGCGGCCGCCTGAGCAAACTGGCGAAGCTGGTGGATGAATGAGAGTCTGGGCGAAAAAAGGTGTGGGTTATCCCTCGGCCGGCTGCTCGGACACCAGGCGGTAAATGGTCTTGCGCGGCCAGCCGGAGAGGTCGGCCAGTTCAGCCGCGATTTGAGCGGCTGCCTGGCCCTGCCGGCGGCGCTGCTGGATAGCTTCTAGCAGGCGCTCGTCCGACCAACGTTCCTCGGAGGCCGATGCGCCGGCAATGACCAGGGTGATCTCGCCGCGCGGCGGCTGCGCCTCGAAATGCGCCAGGGCGGCGCTGACCGGGGCGCGCACAATCTCCTCGTGCAGCTTGGTCAGCTCGCGCGCCACCGCCATGGGCCGGTCGCCGAGAATCTCCAAAATATCTTTGAGCGCCTCCACCAGGCGGTGCGGCGTTTCCAGAAAAATGAGGGTGTAGGGCAAGGAGGCCGCCTGCTGCAGCGCCTGGCAGCGTTCGCCATGCTTGCGCGGCAGATAGCCGAGGTAGAGGAAGCGATCGCTGGGCAGGCCCGAGGCGGACAAAGCGGCGATCGGGGCGCTGGGACCGGGGATGGGGGTGACGGTGTGGCCGGCCGCCAGCACCGCCCGCACCAGTTCATAGCCAGGGTCGTTGATCGCCGGCGTGCCGGCGTCCGAGACGAGCGCCACATCGCCGCTCGCCAGCGCCTCGAGGATGGCATCCAGGCGGGTGAGCTTGTTATGCTCGTGATAGCTGCGCAGCGGCGTTTGCAGGTTGAAGTGCTGCAGCAGATGGGCGGTGACGCGCGTGTCTTCGGCCGCGATCAAGCCTACCTGGCCCAAAATGCGCAGGGCGCGCGGGGAAATATCTTCCAGGTTGCCGATCGGTGTGGCGACAAGATACAGGGTGTGCATGGGGGCAAAACGCGCAAAAAACCTGGCGAGGGCGGAAAACCGGGGGCGGCGCGTTTAGCGCAAAAAAGGCAGGCTGTTAGCCCATGATCCCATAATGGGCAAAACCGCATACTGACCGCGGGCGGCGTTGATGAGGCCCACCAGCCAGATCGGAAGCAGCGATAGCAAGACCACCACCACCAGGCTGAACAAAAAGACTGCCAGCATCATGCCGGCAAAGGGGATCAAGGCAGCCAACCAGGCGACCAAAGCCCATAAGATGAAAGCTCCTAAGGTGTACAAGACAATCCCGATAGACTGCTTCAGATGGAAGCGCACCAGCCGGCTTTGGGGGCCGGCGATCAGGGCATAGACCCAGCCGATGACAAACACGTAAGATAAAACAGAAGTCAAGCGCTCATTTTGCATGGGTAACACACTCCACTTTGTCCTGGTTATGCGCCGCCGATGCCGCGCAGCGTCAACTCTTTCGCCAGGTGACAGGCCGCATAATGACCGGCTTCAACCTCTTGCAAAGCCGGCAACTCTTGCTGACACCGATCGACCGCGTAACGACAGCGCGGATGGAAGATGCAGCCGGCTGGCGGGTTGGCCGGGCTGGGCACATCGCCTTGCAGCACAATCCGGTTGGGTTGAATCTCCGGGTCGGCGGGCGGGATGGCCGAAACCAGCGCCTCGGTATAGGGGTGAAGCGGGTGGTAGAGCAGCGTCTCGGTTTCAGAAAGTTCCACAATCTTGCCAACGTACATGACCGCGATGCGGTCGGAAATGTGCTCAACCACCGAGAGATCATGGGCGACAAAGATCAGGGTCAGCCCCAATTGAGCTTGCAGTTCTTGCAGCAGATTCAACACCTGCGCCTGAACCGAGACATCCAGGGCAGAGACCGGCTCATCGGCGATAATCAGGCGCGGGTTAAGCGAAAGGGTGCGCGCCAGGCCAATCCGCTGGCGCTGGCCGCCGGAAAACTCATGCGGGTAGCGGCGCATATAGGCCGGGTCTAAGCCGACAGAGCGCATCAAGCTGGCTACTTTTTCTTCTGCTTCTCGACCGTGCGCAATATTATGAATTTCCAGCGGCTCGCCGATCAGGTCTTTCACGGTCAGGCGCGGATTCAACGAGCTAAAAGGGTCCTGGAAGATCATGCGCATCTCGCGGCGCAGCGGCTTCATCTTCTTCTGGCTGATGCGAGCAATATCCACCCACTCGCCGTTTTGGCGGTGATAGCGCACCTCGCCCGAGGTAGGATCGTACAGGCGCAAAATCGTGCGCCCAACGGTGGTTTTGCCGCACCCGCTCTCACCGACCAGCCCCAAAACCTCGCGCTCCTTGAGGCTGAAGCTGACCCCATCCACCGCTTTGACATGCCCGGTCACTGTTTGGAGCAGCCCACGGTAAATGGGGAAATACATCTTCAAATCTTTTACTTCGAGAATAATTGTGTCATTTGCATCCATAAGACCTCATTTATCTACCTGGATTGCCGCCTGCTCCATCACAATATCGGGGTCTGTCCAGCCTTTTTGGGCGGCCAGGCTCTGGAAGGCGCGCCGGAAGATGAGACGCACATTGACGCTGGCCGCTTTGCCAGACGCCAGGTCAAACGAATAAGAAGTGGTATCTGTCGCCAGGGCGGCCAGGCGGGTGTCCTGCACGATGGTCACTGGCCGCCAGTAAGCCGCGCTGGGGGTCTCGCCAGTCCAATCATCGCGCAAAATCTTGGAGTAAGTTTTTCCTGGTAGGGCGGCGTAATCCCCGGTCCAGGCTGGCAAAACCGTCCCCTGGCTGAGCGACAGGCGCTTGCCAGAGGCGTCGAGCGCCTCGACGACCAGGATCATCTCACGCATCGGGGAATCGGTGGGGATGGAATGCCCGGTCTGATCGTTGGTGATGCTGACCGTCACTTGAAGTTTCGCGCCGACTCTTTTGGCGCTGCTCTGCAGCGTGACCGAATTTTGCAAGAGTTGGGCGTCGGCTGCGCCCGGCATATAGTGGTTGTGCAGGTCTACATAGTCGCGCTCGAGCCCCCCCTTATCTGGGAAGACGAAATAATTGGCGTCAGACACCCGCATGTGGCAGCTTTGGCAGGTTTTGCCGGTTTTCGGATCGCTGTAAGGGCTGTTGAGCCACTCGCCGTACGAATTGTAGATCACCACTCCGCCGCTGACACTGCCATTGCCCACGATCCCGCCAAACACCCCATAATGACAGGGGGCGCAAAATTCGCTCTGGGTTTCCAGCGCCGAATAAGTCACCCGCCGCGGCACATCCAAGACTGTGCCAAAAAACAACTGATTGCCGTCTTCAGGGCGGAACAGGCGCATGGATAAAATGCCGGGCATATCGGCCAGCGGCAAGCGGGTATGCGGATCGAGGATGACCTCGCCGACCTTATGGCAAAAATCGCAAGTGACCCCTTCGGCGGCGTCGCCGGTCAGGTACAGGGGGCTGACCCCGCCATCCATGACCCCGGCGGCGCGTTCAGAGGTGAGGTAGGTGTGGCAGCCCGACCAACCGCAGTTCTTTTGGTTGGGAATTTGGGCAGCGACCGGCGTGTGACAGGCAGCGCAGTTGCCTGAGCGCTGCGGGTTATCCAGTTTGTAGCCAGGGCCATAAGAAGGTTTAGCCGGGTCGGGTGGCAAGACCTTGCCATCCGTACCATAAGCGGTCAACTGCCCCTTGCGTCCCTTCACATCAGTGCCTTGATAGAGAGTGATGAAGCGTTGGTTGACGGCGGACTGCGAGTGGGCGTCCTTTTTCCACTCGTTGTATTCGCGATGGCAAATGCCGCAACTGGCCGAGCCTTTCACCCCTTGAAAAGAAAACCACGGATACTTGTAGTTATCGGTGGTGTATAAAGGCTTCAAAGCAATCTGCACTTCAGGCAGCGTAGAAAGTGAAAGGGTGGAAGAGTCCAGCACGGCTGAACCGACGTAATAATTCTTCGCCCAGGCGGTGACGGTGATCATTTGGCTAAACTCGACCCCCGGCAAAGCAAAAGCGCCCTGGGCGGTGGTGGTCGTTTGCGTGATCTGGCCCTTCACCTGGACGATCGCTCCCGCCACAGGTTGGTTGGAAACGGCGTCTACGACCTTGCCTGCAAGGTTCAGGCTTTTGCCAGACTCTACATTGCTGGCGGCCGCGAAGCCAGAGCCCAATAAAAGCAGCGCCCCAAGCAAGAGGGCGGCGATTGCTTTCTTTAAGGAAGAAGGATGAAAGAGGAAGGATGAAGAAAGGGGATGAGCCGGGTTATCCATGCTTACACCGTCGTGATAAATCTACTACCGATAAGAATTTTGTCATGATTAAGACGCTGATCAGCGGGTGGCGTAGGGATCGGCGGCGTCGCGCAGGCCATCGCCCAAGAAGTTGAAGCCCAGCACCGCCAGGATAATAAAGCCGACCGGAGCCAGGATCCAAGAGTGCTGTCCCAGGGTTTGAATATCTTGCGCATTGCGCATCATCAAGCCCCAACTGATCAGAGGTTCCTGGATGCCAATGCCCAGGTAACTCAAGAAAGACTCCGCCAGGATGACCGAAGGTACCGTTAAAGTGAGGATAACGATCACGTGGCTGAGGGTGTTGGGGTATAGATGGCGAAAGATGATCCTGGCATCTGAGGCGCCCATTTCCTTCGCAGCGAGGATAAAATCGGTCTCGCGCAAAGACAGCACCTTGCCGCGCACCTCGCGCGCCAGGGTAGTCCAGGACAGCATGGCAAAGATGCACGACATGACGACAAACACCGAGAACGAATCGGCGGTCTTAGGCACCAAAGCGGCCAACGCCATCCATAAGGGCAGTTGAGGGAAGGCGTTAACGAACTCGACAAAACGCTGCAGCGCATTATCAATCGCGCCGCCATAATAACCAGAGGCGACCCCCAACACTGACCCGACGGCAATACTGATGATCGTCCCAAACAGGCTCATGCTCAAGGAGATGCGCCCGGCTTCGCAGGCTTTACCCCACAAATCGCGCCCCATTTTATCAGTGCCCAGCATATAAAAGAATCCGCCCTCTTCGACGCCGATCAGATGCAGATTGGTGGGGATAAAGCCGAATAACTCGTAAGACCAACTATTGACAAAGAATTTAAGCGAGTAGGCCTTCTTGGTATTCTCGGCCCAAAAGACTTGGAAAGTCTTCGGATCAAGGGTGTGTTCAAGATTGTAGACAAAAGGCATCAGGTGGAACTTGCCTTCTTTGTCAATAAAGTGGATGCGCTGAGGAGGGATAAAGGCGCCGTTCAAATCCACTTTAGAAATGTCGTGGGGCGAAAAGAACTCAGCGAAAATGGACAGGCAGGCCAACATTAAGACCATCAGGCCGCCAAGAATGGAAATGGGGCTGCGGCGGAAACGGCGCCAGACCAGTTCGAAATAGCTTTCGTGATGCGTCAAGGACGTGTCGAACGAGAGTTCGTTAGGATTCATGAAATCTACTCCTCAAAAATCAACACCTGAAAGTAGGAATAAGGGCCTTAGGAGTAACGAATACGCGGGTCGAGGACGGCCAGGAAAATATCCGCCAGCAAGTTCCCGAGGACAATCAAAACACCGTACAGCAGGAGGAAGCAGCCAGAGATATAAATATCCTGCTGCACAAGTGACTCGTAAAACAGAGGGCCCAGCGTGGGCAAGCCCAAAATGATGGCGGCTTCCATTTCACCTTGCATCATGTAAGGCA
>CAIQJJ010000253.1 GCA_903872065.1 uncultured Anaerolineales bacterium
AGCCAGGTACAACGCCAGGCGGTTTTCGTCCCAGGGCAGCAGTTGGCCGGTTTCGGGATCGTGGTAGAGACCCTGGTACAAACCGGCGCTGGAAGACACACTCGGCTTGAGCGTCTCCCAATCGAACTTGTCCGCTTCGGCGATGAAACGCTCCACCACCGGCGCGGGAAAACGCACTCGCTGCGCGGTGTAATCTACCGTATAGCCGGCCGCCTCGCACAGAGAGAGCAGTTTATGGTTTTGAATCTCCATGCCCATTTCGGCCAGGATGCGCAGCGCGCCCTGGTGGATGGCGCTGATTTCTGAGTCTTTCAATACGTTGTAGGCTTGTCCGAGAATGCGCATAAAAATCTCCTGTAGGGTATCACGAACGGTAATAAGGCTGTTTGCCCCAATCGTGCGGGGCATGGAACATCAAGCCGGGCAGATCGAAGATTTCACCGCCAGCCGCCAGCCAATCCAGCACTGCGCGGCGCAGGAAAGTGTCGCGCGGCGCGGAAGCGGGATCGGGGTATTTTTCGCCAAAGACGAAACTCCACAAAAAGCCGACGCCGCCAGGGCTGGGATACAGGTAAAACTCACGCTGGAACTTGACCAGGTTGCTCTCCGGCGGGAGAAGCTGCTGCAATTGAGGCGAAAACATCCAGGTATGGCAGTAGAGGGCGCGAGGGATCGTTCCCGGAAAAACACGCGGGAAGAATTCTAACGCCTGGGCGTATGAACCGCCGCAGGTCTGCGCATTGAGCGGATCGGCGCGGGGGATGTGCAGGTCAAGGACGGTATCGCCGCGCTGGAGGATCAGTTCCCACTCAGCAGACGGCAGAAACACCGGCTGAGCGGCGGCGCGCCCGTTGGGGGAGACGGGATGGCCGCGCCAGCCATCTGATCTGGCCTCAAAGAGCGGCTGCCAGGAGGGCGCAGCCGGCGCGTCCGATTCTGACTGAGGATTGCCGGCCCCGTAGGCATAGCCATCCTGGCGCAGAGACATTTCAGGATCGGCCAGGAGCAGGATTTCCGGCAGAGCGCCGGATGCGCTGGCGTCATGGGATGCGCCGGCGCGGCGGCGGTACGCGGTCACACCGCCCTGAAAGGGGATCAGCATGTACTGCAAGCGTCCCAGGCGAAAGAGGACGCTGGAGAGATGCCGCCAGATCCAGGGGAATTGGGCATAGCCCCACCGGCCGCGCAGATCGTAGTAGTCCTGGATATAAAAGCGAAAGTCGAGCATGGTATCTTTGAAAATCTCCAGGCTGACGCCCAGGCGTTGGTAATTTTGCCAGGCGTGGGGCAGGGCGGACAGGTAGGCCAGCAGGTAAAAGAGCGAGGCGCGCTCACCCAGGCGGGATTCGACCAGGGGATCGAAGGGCAAGGGGGCCCATTCACGCAGCCATTCCCCGCGCAGGGCGGTTTGCTCATGAAAGGCGCGAAACACTTGCAGCAGAGCCGCGTCGGCAGACACCTCGGCGGCCATCTCACGCAGGGCCGGGATGGCCGCCGGCGGGACGGCGATCAGGCTGCACCAATCCACAAGGCGATCAGGGTTAAGCAGTTCAATATCCATTTTGTATTTGTTCCCAGGTAAGCTGCCCGGCCAGGCCGCCGACTTTGCCGGCGACGGAGCGCCCACAGGCGCAGGCAATGCGCAGCGCCTCGGGCAGGGGAAGACGGCGCAGCCAGGCGGCGAGAAAGCCGGCGTCAAACGAGTCGCCGGCCCCAATCGCATCGCCGCCAGCCAGGGCCGGGGCGACGGTATGTTCAAGAATTTGCCCATCCTGCGAAAGCAGCGCCCCCTGAGCGCCGCGCTTGACGACGATGAGCGGCGCGCCCAGGCGGTGCAGGCGAGCCAGGGCCGCCGGCAGATGATGCTCGCCGGCAATGCGCAGCGCCTCGGCCTCATTCGGCAAAAAGACGTCCACCAGCGGCAAAATCTCGTCCCAGCGATCGTCCCAGGCGTCGGCGGGGTCCCAGTTGGTATCCAGTGAGGTCGTCAGGCCGAGGCGGCGGGCGCGGGCAAAAATCGAGGGGATGTGCGGGCGCAAGGGGGCGTGCAAAAAGTAGCTGCCATGATGCAGGTGGCCGGCACAGGCCAGCCGATCGTCGGTGACATCCGCCGGCGTCACGGCAGTAATGCTGCCGAGATAGGTCAAGATGGCGCGGTCGTCCTGGCGGCACAGGGCAATCCCCAGGCCGGTCTTGAGGGCCGGGTCCACGCTGACGAAGCGCGTCTCTACGCCGGCCTCCTGCAAGCGGGCCAGGATCAAGTCGCCAAAGCTATCGCGTCCGACGCGCCCCAGGATGGCCGCCGGCAAACCCAGGCGGGCGAACTGGCAGGCAAAGATGGAACAGGAGCCGCCCATCTCCAGGGTGTAGTCGCCAACCAGTTTTTCAACCTGGCCGAACTGAGGGACGACATCGCCGCCGGAGAGGATCAGGTCTACGCAGAGGTCGCCGAAGGTGAGGAGGGAGGAGGGGGTCAAAGGGAAAGTGGAGAGTGGAGAGTGGGGAGTGGGGAGTGGGGAGTGGGGAGTGGGAAGTGGGAAGTGGGAAGTGGAGAGTGGATAAGACATGCTGTCAGGAGTCAAGGGGCTTTTTTAGTTCGGCCAAGTTCTGCCT
>CAIQJJ010000254.1 GCA_903872065.1 uncultured Anaerolineales bacterium
GGGCGTCCCTGCCAGCCGGTTTCGATCAGCAGCCGCCAGGTGGCGGGGGTGGCCTGTAAGAGGGTCGCCCCGCAGTCCTCCAGCGTCTCAGCCAGCGCCGCCCCATCGGTCGCGGTGTCGCTGCTCAAAACGACCAGCCTGGCCCCGCTGACCAGGGGCAGGTACAGTTCCAGGCCGGCGATGTCGAACGAGAGGGTCGTGACGCTGGCCAGCACATCGCGCGGCTGGATGCCAGGCTGCTGCTGCATGGAATGCAGGAAGTTGACCAGGGCGCGCTGCGGGATTTGGACGCCCTTGGGCCGTCCGGTAGAGCCGGATGTGAAGATAACGTAAGCCAGCGAGTCGGCGTCGCTGAGGGGCGATGGGTTCGCCGAAGCCGGCGCGCCGACTTGTTTCGCTAGTTCTTGATCCAGCAGGATCAGTTGAGGCGGCGTGGCCCTGGCCCCAGGCGCGGCGGAGAACGCCTCGTTTTCGGCCAGGGCGTCCGCCAGCGACTGCTGGGTGAGGATGATCGGCATGCGGCTGTCTTCGATCATGTAGGCGATGCGCTGCGGCGGGAAGAGGGGGTCGAGAGGCACGTAAGCCCCGCCCGATTTGGTCACGCCCAGCACCGCGATGACCATCTCCAGCGAGCGCTCCAGGTAGACGCCGACCAGTGTCTCTGGCCCGACGCCCAGGGCGCGCAGGCGGTGGGCTACCTGGTTGGCGCGCTGGTTAAGCTGGCGGTAGGTGAGCGATCCCGCCTCCCCGCCGGCGAGGGTGACGGCGATGGCGTCAGGCGTGCGTTCGACCTGCGCCTCGAACATCTCCTGCAGGCTGCGGTAGGCCGGCCGGTGTTCCACCCGCGTCTGATTCCACGCCACCAGGATGCGCTGCTGTTCATCGGGCGGCAGGATGGGGAGTTTGGCGAGTGAGGCGTCGGGGGACTCCAGGACGCCGGCGAGCAGGGTTTCAAAGGCGCGCTGCATCCGTTCGGCGGTCTCTGTGCGGAATAAGTCCAGGTGATAGCGCAGGGTGCAGATCAAAGTTTCGCCGGCGTCAATCACCTCCAACGTCAATTCGAACTGGCCTTCTTCTTGGGGGAAGAAGTATTTTTCCAGTTGCAGGCCGCCAAATTCTACTCCACTCTGGCGGCGGTCTGCACCGCTGTCCTCCCCATCGTTGCTCTTCGCGATGGAGGTGGCCGGGTTGGGGTCTCCCTCCCCATCGCTGCCCTTCGCGATGGATGTGGCCGGGTTGGGTTGGGGTGGCGTTTGGGTCAGGAGCGCCGAAACCGCCCGCGCTCGCTGGACATTGTGCAGGTTGAACAAGCATTGGAAGACCGGCGAGCGGTCGGGGGACTGGCGCAGGGGCAGGTTTTCCACTAGGCGGATGAAGGGGTAATCCTGGTGAGTGAGGGCTGCCAGGACAGTCTGGCGGGTTTGCGCCAGGAACTGGCGGAAGGTGGGCGATGGCTGCGGCAGGATGGCGCGCAGCGTGACCGGGTTGACGAAATAGCCGACGGTGCTTTGAAATTCGCTCTGGTTGCGCCCGGAGGTGGGTGTGCCGACGAGGATGTCCTGCTGGCCGGTGTAGCGGTGGATGAAGGTCTGGTAGACCGCCAGCAGCAGCATGTAAAGCGTCACATTCTCAGCCTGGGCCAAGGCGCGGATGCGCCGCGTCTGCTCAGGGGGGATGGTGAAAGCCAGTGAAGCGCCGCGGTAGGTTTGCACGGGTGGGCGGGGGAAGTCAAGGGGCAGGTTGAGCGGGGACAGATCGCCGGCCAGTTGCTTCAGCCAGAAGTCGCGCAGTTCCTGTCCTTCAGGAGCGGCCAGCATTTCAGCCTGCCAGCGCGCCCAATCGCTGTACAGCGGCGGGGTGGGGGCGAGACGCTGACCCTGCAAGGCCTGGCGCAGGTCTTCCAGGATGATCCACAGCGACCAGGCGTCTACGGCGATGTGGTGGATGACGATGAGAAAGATGTGGTCGGCGCTTTCATCAACGCTGTCGGCCGCCGCGGTTGGCTGGGGGCTGCGGGTGAACAGCCTCCAGCGGGCGACAGGCCCTGTCTCCAGGTTGAACGGCTGGCGGTAGGCCTGGGTCGCCTGCTGATAAAGTTCCTCGTCGCTCCAGGGCCGGCCCTGCGAGGCGCTGTAGGCCGCCGTTTGGACGAAATCCGCTTCCTGGTAGTCGTGTACTTCTTGCATTAAGCGCGATTCTGTACCGCCGGCGCTGTGCAACACATAAGTAGTGCGCAGGGTGGGGTGGCGATCAACCACTGCCTGAATGGCGCGGCGCAAGGCGGCCGGGTCAACGACCGAGCGGATGCGAGCGCTGAAAGCCACGTGGTAAGCGGGGCTTTCGGGGTCAAGCTGATGGATGACCCATTGCGCGCGCTGCCCATCGGATGCGGGGTAGGCGGATTTCTTCTGGCGCGCCTTCTCTTTCAGCAGTTGGGCAAGCAGGGCGCGTTTTTCGGCAGGTGTGGAGGGCATATCACTCATGGGCGATTCCTTGCGGGGTATCCGTGTTCATTGAACGTTGTGCTTAGGTCAACGAACGCAGCAGGCGTTCGACCTCTTCATCGCTAAGCTGATCGAGATTTTGCAGAAGAAGGGCAGCATTCTCTTCCTCGCTGCTTTGTCCTGGAGCGGGCGGCGTTTCATGCTCCGGCGAGACGCTCATTTCTTGCGGCTCATGGCTTATGTTTTGCTTTTCCTCCCCTTCAGATTTGCCGGCGCGCAGCGCGGCTTGCAAATATTCGCTCAAAGCATCCACCGTGCGGTACTCAAAGGCCAGGGTGGAAGGGAGCGGCTGATGTAAGCGGCTGCGCAAGCGGTTGCTGAATTCAACCGCCATCAGTGAATCGAGGCCCAATTCGGCGAAGGGCTGGTGGGGATCGCTGAGTTGAGCCGGGGTTAAGCCCAAGACACTGGCGAGCTGCGCCCGAATGAGTTCTTCCAACAGGGCGCGTTGGGCGAGCGGGTTGGCGTTGTGAAAGTTTTCTAGCCAGTCGGCCTGCCCTGCGGCCCTGGGTGCGAGTGGGGAGCGATAGAGATCATCGCTGTGGGAAGTGGGAAGTGAGGAACTGTTCGTTGTATGGGTGGCGCGTTTCTCACGTCTCGTAGCAGCCTGCATGTCGTTGATTATCTCGCGCAGCATGGGAGGCAGAGAGTCGCCCAGGGCGCGGCGAAAGACCTCCCATTGGATGGGAAGTACGGCGGCGGCTGAGACCCCATCCGTGGCGGCGCGGCTTGCCGCCAGGAGCTGCTGAAACGCCTGGCGTCCCTGGCTGGGCGTGATGGGTTGGATGCCCAGGCTGGCCCACCGTTCAAGCTGTTCTGGTAAGCGGGCGGCCATGCCCACCTCGGCCCAGGCCCCCCAGGCGATGCTTAAGGCGGGCAAGCCCAGGGCGCGGCGGTGGAAGGCCAGGGCATCCAGGAAGGCGTTGGCGGCCGCGTAGCTGCCCTGCCCGGCGGAGCCAAAGAGTCCTGCCCCGGCGGAGAAGAGAACGAAGAAATCCAGCGGCAGGGTTCGAGTCAGGGTGTGGAGATTCCAGGCCCCGGCCACCTTGGCTGCCAGGGCGCGTTGGAAGCGCGGCCAGTCTTGTTGGGCGAGCAGGGCGTCGTCCGCCACACCGGCGGCGTGGATCACGCCACGCAAGGGCGGCAGGTCTTGCTGGATCGTTTCAAAGACCTGCCGCAGCGCCTCGGGTTGTGAGACATCCGCCTGCAGAGGGAGAATCCGGCAGCCGGTCGCTTCCAGTTGAGCGATGCGGGCGGCGGCGGCCGTTGTGCTTTGGTCAACGAACGGCGAGGGGGCGGAGCGGTTGACCAGGATGATCGCCCCGGCCCCTTGTTCGGCCAGGCTTTGAGCGATCTCCAGCCCTAACCCACCGCTTCCGCCGGTGATAAGGTAGCTTGCATCGGAGCGGATGGCAGCGCCCTGGGCAGGATCGCCCTGGGCAAAGTCACCGAGGGCGATTTTGCCGATGTGGCGCGCCTGGGCCATGAAGCGGAATGCCTCGCTGGCGGAGTGGATGGGGAAAACCTCGACCGGCAGGGCGGCCAGGTGTCCAGCCGAGGGCGATCCTGCTAAGGGCGATTTTGCCCCGAGCGCCGCCAGGATATCATCCAGGGCGCTTTGCAAGGTCTGGGGGTCTTTTTCCATCTCGACCGCCAGGTCATAGACGTGATAGCGCACGTGAGGATAGCGCTGCTTGACTTCTTCAGGCTTCCAGATGTTGCGCTTGCCGATCTCAAGGAAGCAGCCCTGGGGGGTTAAGACCGAGAGACTGGCGGGGATGAAGTCGCCGGATAGAGAGTTCAAAACAACGTGCACCCCTTGACCATCTGTCTCGCGCAGGATGTCGGGGGCGAAATCGGCTTTGCGCGAGTTGTAGATATGGGTCACGCCGATGGCTTGCAAGTAGCGGCGCTTGGTTTCGCTGCCGGCGGTGGCGTAGATTTCCGCGCCGGCGCGCTGCGCCAGGCGGACGGCGGCCAGTCCAACGCCGCCGGCCGCGGCATGGATCAGAATGCGCTGGCCGGCTTTGAGATCGGCCAGGTAGTGCAGGCCGTACCAGGCGGTGAGGAAAGCGGTAGGAAGGACGGCCGCCTCGGTGAAGGTGAGCGTCTTGGGCTTGGGGAAGACCAGTCCGGCAGGGGTGTTGACGTAAGAGCGGAACGTCCCAGCCGCCAGCGCGATCACAGAGTCGCCCACTTTTAGCCCGCTCACCCCCTCGCCGACAGTGGTAATCACGCCGGCGCATTCGTTGCCCAGCGGCAGTTCCCCGCCCGGGTACATGCCCAGCACATTCAACACATCGCGGAAATTAAGTCCGCTCGCCAGGACTTGCACCTCGACCTGTCCGGCCGGCGGGGGGATGCGTTCGGTAGGGTGGAGGGCAAGCCCATCCAGGTCGCCTGGCCGGGTGATTTTGAGTTCAAACGCGGTAGGTGGAAGAGAGCGGTAAAGATCACCGCCGCGGTAAAGATCACCGCCGTGGGGAGTGGGAAGCGGGGAAGGGAGATGCAGAGGTTGCAAGCGGGCGACCAGGCGGATGATTGGGCCGTCCGTGGGATGATCTGTCGCTTCCTTGTGGCGGAAGGCAATCTGGTTTTCACCGTCTGGGCTGAGAATCTGATCGGCCAGGGCGGCCAGCATGGCGGCGTTACAATCGAGGTCAAGGTCAGCCAGGCCGCCCCACCAGGCAGGGTATTCGAGGGCGATGGTGCGTCCGAGACCCCAGAGGGTGGATTGGGCGACGGAGAGAGGGCGATGCTGAGCAGTTGGTTGGGCGCTGCGGGTGATCAGCCACAAGCGGGGCTGAGAAGATCCAGGCGCGCCCCTGGCTAATTGCTCCATCGCTCGCGTCAGATCCAGGGCGCGTCCGCACACCTGCGCCTGGGCTTCAAAAGGATTCGCGCCATACGACTCGCCGCTAGAGTCTTCTGCGGTGCCTCCCTCCGCTTGCGCCGCGCCTGGCCCCAGCGCCGCGTCTGGCCCCAGCGCCGCGCCTGGCCCCAGCGCCGCGTCCAGGGCGTGGAAAGAGACGACGCCGGCGATATACCCCATCTCGGAAGGCAGCGATGGGGAGGGAAAAGTCCCCAACC
>CAIQJJ010000255.1 GCA_903872065.1 uncultured Anaerolineales bacterium
CTCCAAGACCGCATTGTAGCCGGTACAGTGATGGTCTTCGACGAATTTTTCAATTATCCCGGCTGGAAGCAGCATGAATCCAGGGCTTTCTTAGAATTTGTCGCCCAGAAAGGAAAAAGTTTTGAATATCTCGGTTATGTATATCACCATTCGCAAGTAGCAATCAAGTTTCTCGATTAAAATGAGAACGAAAAAGTGATCATTTTTTGGAAACATACCAATGCAACGTGTTGAGTTTGGCGCTGATGGCATTCGAGGCTACGCCGGGGAGTGGCCGCTCCTGCCGCCGCATGTTGTGCGGATTGGGCAAGCGTTAGGACAGTTTGCCGCGGCTCGTTCCGAACACCCATTTGTGGTGATGGGGCGCGACCCCCGACCATCCGGCATCAGCATAGCTACTTGCCTGACGGCGGGTTTAATGGGCCAGGGCGTGGATGTAATTACTCTAGGGATCATGACAACGCCGGGCGTAGCATTTGTGACGCGCGGGCAAAGCGCGGACCTGGGGATCATTGTCTCGGCTTCGCACAGTCCACTGGAGATGAACGGGATTAAGCTTGTGCGCAGCAGCGGACTCCGCTTGCAAAGGGAGGAAGAGCTTGAGATCGAAAATTTAATCGAAAAAGCTTTGAGGGAGACTATCCCTTACGCAGCAGCAACCGGACAAGAGAGTGAGGGGGCGCACCTGGTTGAACTCTACGTTCAAGATCACGTCAAACGATGCCCGGGGCGCTCGTTAGAAGGATTAAAACTTGTCTTGGATTGCGCCGACGGGGCCGCCTCACGCGTCGCGCCAGATGCCTTGCGACGTTTAAAAGCCGAGGTTGTGGTGATCAATAACGCAACCGACGGAAAAACCACCAACTATCACTGCGGTTCAGAATACGCTCGTGATCAGCCAGCATTCCTGACCGGCGAGGTACAACAGGCAAACGCCTCATACGCCTTTGCGCTGGACGGCGACGGAGATCGCCTGGTGGTTGTAGACGCAAAAGGCAACGTTTTCGACGGTCACGACATCTTGTACATTCTGGCAACCCATTATCACTCCAGGCAGCTTTTGCGCGCCGGCACAGTGGTCACCACACACCAAGCCAACCGAGGACTAGAACAGGCTCTCAAAAAACGAGGGATTCAAACTGTCTACACCAATAACGGCGACCGTCATTTGGAAGCAGCCTTGTGGGGACAGGACTATTTGCTGGCCGGCGAACCCGGCGGCAATATGATTGTCAACGATGGGTATCACACCGCGGCCGACGCGATTCATACCGCCATCTTGCTAGGAAGAGTGATTCTGGAAAATAGCGATACGCCCTTGCTCGAACTGGCAAGCGATCTGCGTGCAAAGATGCGGGAATACCCACAAGTGACCCTTTCGATCAAAACCACCAAGAGCCTGAGCGACAAAGAACAAGAAAGCATCCAAAGAGAAGTTAAACGCAAACAAGAATTCTTGGGGGACACTGGGCGGATCAGGTTTTGGAGTTCCAGCACTGAGCCGAAACTATATCGCATCATGGTCGAAGGCAGTCACAGTGGCATGGCGCAATCAGTCGCAAACATCGCCGGAGAACTGCGCGATCTCATACAAACGTGTTCAAA
The DNA here is from genome assembly GCA_903872065.1 of uncultured Anaerolineales bacterium. Lineage (GTDB taxonomy): Bacteria > Chloroflexota > Anaerolineae > Anaerolineales > UBA4823 > CAIQJJ01. The sequence goes on from CAIQJJ010000255.1 coordinate 1,606, forward strand.
CCATACAAGTCTGCGGTGAATTATAAAAGCCAGGGTGCGAAAAACAGGTTTAAAGTAACTCTCATGTCTCGCTCTTCTAAAGCGCCTTTCTCTCCTTACAATAACCTTACTCTCTGGCTAGATCGCCGCGGGTTTACCGGCAATCCATTTGAATACTCGAACGCTGAATATGAACAAGAAGCGCTGCCAGGTTATTTTGTGGATATTGGAGAATTTGATCAACTTCTTCACACACACCAACCCAGCATCGTTTACGCCGGGCGCGGCTGCGGCAAAACTGCGCAGCGGCAAATGCTCGCCGCATACTGCCGGCCAGTCCAACCGGATAGTCCTTTCCTGGCAATTCATTACACTCATGATGGGTTTGAGAACGTCTTTAGGCAGGCTGGCGGCGAGGGAAATGAAATCACAGCCTCTCACCATATTCACGCTTTACTCCAAATCGGCATGACCGCCTTGGCCAATGAAATTGCCCATGATGAAACCATCAGAAATGCTCTAAACCACCCGGATGCAGCGCGCCAACTGAATGCTTATGTGCAGCGTTTTGCGCCCTGGGAAAAAATAGAGTTCCTCGATACTCGTCCGGTTGAACCGGGTAACAAAACTCCACTGGAGCTTTTGCGCGGGTTTGCCCAATTGCTAAAAAAGACTGGCATCCAGAGCGGGATCGTTTTTCTAGATGGGTTGGATGAATTTTCTCAAACCGCGGTTTCCTTAAGCCACAGCAGCGCTTTTCTACAGCCTTTATTAGGGACTCTCCCGATCATTGAGTGCCAGGGATTGGCCTTTAAGTTCTTCTTCTCAGAAGAATTAGAAGCAGCCTTGCAGCAAAACAAATGGTATCGGCCAGATCGCATGATCATTTCTCACATCACCTGGGATGAACATCGTTTATTGGCGTTAATCCAGCAGCGCTTGACTTATTTCAGCAAACGCAAGCCGCCCTACGAGCATCTGGCGCAGCTTTGTGAAGACGATTTAGGGATGCGCATCAATCAAGATCTGCTTGACTTCAAACTGCCGCGCCCAGTGATCCGCCTACTCAACCAACTCTTTCAAACGCATGCCAACCAGACTTCACCCACTGAACGAATTTCCCTGGCGACCTGGGAAGGCGTGAAACAGAATTGGCGACAACAGCAAACCGATTCTTTCTCAGATTTATCATCCATTGTGGACAGCCTTGTCCAGGCAAAAGATACTGGGCTGACCAGTGAAACAATCGAACCAGGCGTTTTGAGAGTGGAAGAAGAAAAAGGCCTGGTCTGGCTGGGAAACCATGAAATTCGTTCACAAATCAACCCGCAGGACTATTCAGTACTGCTTTGCCTCACCAGCCACCCTCATGATGTCTGCAGCAAAGAGATGATTGTCCAGGAAGCCTGGCATATTGAAAACGGCGCGGGGGTAAGCGATGCCGCGATTGCCGCCTCCATACGACGTTTGAGACAAATCTTCGCCAGCGTTCAACCCGACAGAGATTATATTGTCACCGTGCGCGGCAAAGAACGCGCCCAAGGCGGCTACCGCTTATACCCTGCCGGACAACACAAATCATCCCGTTAAATTTTTGTTAAAAACCTGCAAATTATCTGTAGTCTGGCTGTCAAGTTAAAAAGCCGAAAAACTTGCTGTACCTAAAAAATGATGTTATAGTCTCAAGGTATTGCTATTTTCAATGCTTTATAGGTCCAATAAGGGAGGGTTATTACTCATCCAACCCCCTATTGATGGTCGTTGTCTATGGCTATTTCTCAAAACCACCTCAACAAAAATAGAGATGCTGATCCCAAAAAGGTTTACCTTCTGTTCGATGCGGGCGGAACCGTGGTATTTCCTAATCAGGACTTGATCATTCGAAAAGCAAGCGATAATGCAATACCCCTCACTGCCTGGCAATTATATGAAGGTTATTACCATCTCATTCACCAACTTGACGCAAACGCAGCGGTACAAGGTTCTTTCCCTGATAATCCCTGGCCGCGAGGCTACACTTACGCCCTTTTTCAGACTCTTGGGTTATTAGCCGAAGAAATAGAACCGTTGAAAAGAGAAAAGGTTGAAGCTCTGGCGCGAGAAATTGAAACGCAGCACAGACAAGAACGTAGTTTATGGACATTTACTTTTCCGTGGGTGAGGGGAACACTATCCAAACTCAAAAAAGCAGGATACCGCATGTCCATTCTCACCAATTCAGACGGCCGGGCAAAGAAATTATTCCATAGGCTGAAGCTAGATCATTTTTTTGATGAGATTTTTGATTCGTCCGACTTAAAAATTGAAAAACCGGACCCGGCAATATTTAA
>CAIQJJ010000256.1 GCA_903872065.1 uncultured Anaerolineales bacterium
GCGCGCCACGAGGCGGCGGCCTTCGCCATCGAACGCATCATCAGCGCCGATCTCCGCCCCGGGAACGCCAGCGACGGGCGCGAAAGTTTGCGCGAAAAGCTCGACCAACCCACGCAGTTCTACCTGCTGTGGCGTTGGGGCTACAACGATTGGGACGTGCCGGACGGCGAGGCGGTGCTGCTCAGCACGGCGGTAGGGATTGACCTGAAGGCCCTGATGGAGCGCTTCGGGCTGGTGGAACACGTCAAGGGCAAACTGCGCCTGCTCAGCCCCTCAGAACGCCGCCCCCGCCTGGAGCGAGTCAGCGAGCGCGTGGCGGCCGGCGGGGCGGTTCCGCTGGTGGATATGCTGCACAAGGCCTGCCTGCTGTGGGAAGCCGACGCCCAGGACGAGCTTTCGGCGCTGATCGCCGCCCGCAGCGGAGAGATGTGGCCGGTGGCGCAGGCGATGGTCGAACTGCTGCCGCGCGACAACGCCGAGCGCAAGGCGCTGATGAGCATGTTGGGCACGCGCAGCGATCTGGAATCCAGGGCGCAGCGCTGGGTGGCAGATCATCCGGCGCGCTACAAGCCCCAACCGAGGCAGTTGGGGCTGTGGGAGAGTGAGGAATGAGTGGCTGGCAGAGGATTTGGGAATAGATGGGATCTAAGCCAATCCCTACCTACCGCTTTGACCCGCCGGACATGGCGCAGGTCAACCTGCTGCGCAAGTTGACTCCTTCGCAGCGCATTCAACTCATGCTGGATGCTCGCGAACTGGCGGTCGGGCCGATCCGTGGGCAGAGCAGTAAACGTTACCCCGATCAATTAAATCTCAAAGTGTTGGAGACTCTCAATAATCAATAGGTGGACAAATGACCGAATCCATCCCCTCCTGGCGCAGCGGCGTCACGCCGCATAATGACATTCAGCAAAACCGCGTCTCCGAAGCCTTGTTCGCCGTCAACCTCAGCCGCGCCATCGCCCGCGAGGGGGCGGCCGAATACCGCGACCCGGCCCTGTTCTTCGAGCGCACCCATCTGACGCGCACGCTGCAAAGCCTGGTGCGCGACGTGTTGGGCATTCTCTCCGGCCGCCAGCAGACCAATTCGGTGCTGCATTTGCAGACCAACTTTGGCGGCGGCAAGACGCATGCGGAACTGGCCCTCTATCATCTGCTCACCTCTCCACAGCAGGCCCTGGCCAACCCGCGCCTGGCGGCCTTTTTGCGCCAGAATGGCTATGAGACGATCCCACAGGCCGCTGTGGCCGCCCTGCCCTGCGCCGACCTGGACGCCGGCGGGCGGCAGACAGCGGATAGCCTGCGCCTGCACACACTGTGGGGCGAGCTGGCTTACCGCCTGGGCGGGGCGGCGCTGTACGAGATTGTGCGTGAGAGCGACGAACGCCGCTCGCCGCCCGGCGTCGAGACGCTGCGCCGCCTGCTCGATCAGGCCGGGCCGAACCTGATCCTGGTTGACGAACTGCTGCACTACGTAGACAAGGCCGCCGCCATCCCGGTGGGCAGTTCCAACCTGGCCAGCCAGGTAATCGGCTTTCTGCGCGAGCTGACCGAGGCGGTGGATGTGGTCGCCCACAGTGTACTGGTCGTCTCGCTCACGGCCAGCCGCATGGAAGACATTACCGTGCTGACCGAGGAGCAGGCGCTCTTCACCCAATCCAAGATGGAGGATATTTTGCGCCGGGTGGAGGATACGCGTACGCCCATCGAGAAGGCCGAAATTTACGAGGTTGTGCGCGTGCGCCTGTTTGCCCAGGTAGACGAGTCCCTGGCTGCCAGGGCCGCCGAAGCTTATCATGCGCTGTACCTGGGCGAGCCGTGGAGGGATCAACTACCCGGCGAGGCGCACGATCCAGCCTACGCCGATCTGCTGCGCCGCGCCTATCCTTTCCACCCGTCCATCATCCAGGTGCTGTACGAACGCTGGGGCAGCCGCCCGCAGTTTCAACTGACGCGCGGCGTCCTGCGCTTCCTGGCGCACCTGTTGGCCCACCTGTGGCAGGGGCCGGCGGATGGTCTGGCCCCTGGATTGGCGACCGGCCTGCTGATCCACCCCCTGGACGCTGACTTGAGCGACGACGATGTGCGCGGCGAGGCCCTGCGCGTGGCCGGCAGCGCCTGGGAGGCAGTGATCGGGGCGGACATCGCCCAATGGCAGGGCGGCGGAGAGACGCTGGCGCTGGCTCAAAGGCTGGACGCCGATCATGGCGGGCTGTACCGCCGTCTGAGCCTGGTGCAGGGTGTAGCAACGAGTGTCTTTCTCTACACCCACGGCGGTCTGCAGAGCCGCCCCACGCCGCGCGCCGATCTGCGCCTGGCAGCCGCTCAGCCCGGCCTGCCCCTGGCCGATCTCAACCAGGCCTTTGACGACTGCAAGAACCGCTTGTACTTCTTTTATGACGAAGAGGGCGGCTTTATCTTCAAGACCGAACCTAACCCCAACAAAGTCCTGGCCGATGAGCGCTCTAACATCCATGTTGATGACGCCCGCCTGCAGGTGGAAAAGGTAGTTGGCGAGGTGCTGGGCCAGTCCAACCTGTTCACCCTCAGCCTGTACGGTTTCCAGGGCAGCCGCGTGCGCGAGCCGGGCGATGTCAGCGACGACGCCCGTCTGCAGCTTGTAATCCTGCCGCCGCGCCTGACCCTCAGCCAGGGCCGCCCGACGACCGCCGCCGCCGAAGCGCTGCACGCGATCGCCAACAATTACGGCAAAAAACACCGCATGAACCGCAATCGCGTGCTCTTTTTGGCCCCCGATTCGGGCCACATCGCCGGAGCGTCGGAACGGGCCACAGACTGGCTGGCGGCTGAGAGTGTCCAGGCCAACGCCAGCCTGATGAGCCGTTTCTCCGAGAGCCAGCGTGAGATCATTGCCGAAAAACGCCTGGCGGCTATCAATGACGTCAAGGATTACATCCGTAAAGCTTACAACACGCTGATCCTGCCCGGCGCGGTCGCGGGGCGCGAATTTCTGGAATTGAGTTATATCCCGCCCAACAAGAGCGTCATGCAGCAGGTTGAAGAAGACCTGATCCAGCGCGGCAAGCTGCACCGCCAGTTCAACCCTGATCTGTTCGAGGGGCGTTGGGAAAGCCTGTGGCTGCGCACCGCGATGGTGATCACGACCGAAGACCTGTGGGATAAGTTCGCCCGCCGTGAGGATGCGCCCATCCTGCTCAACCTATCAGTGCTGCAAGAGAGCATCCGCCAGGGCGTCGAGCGTGAACTGTTCGGCTATGGCGTGCTGCGCGCCCCCGAACTGGACAAGCTGCAAGCCGCCTCTTATGAGCATGGGCGGGTTTACTTTGGCAGCCACGACGCCGCGGCGCTGGATGCGATTGCGATCAGTCACAGCGCCGTGCTGTTGCGCCGCGCCCAGGTGCAGGCGCAGTTCCCCGCCATCACGCCTGAAGAGGTGGGTATGGTCTTTCAAGGCCAGCGCCAGACGCTTGAAACTACCTTCTGGGCCGCCCGCCGTTCGCAGACCGTGCAGGGCATGGTTTACGAGGGGGCGTTCTTTCAAGCGGTGCTGGCCGGCGTCCAGGCCGGGCTGTTCGGCTACGCCGCCAGCGCCGCCTCCCCCTTGCAGCGCGGCTCCAGCGCCGAACTGAGCCTGGCCGACATCCATTTCTCCGGCTGGCTGATCGGCGAGGATGTCCCCCTGCCGGTCAGCGTCGAAGAGATCGCCCGCCTGGCCCCGTCCGAGGGGCGCATGTCAGTGCAGGAGTTGTACCGGAGAGCGGTCGAAGCCTACGGCGACGCTCGCGTCAGCGAACAGGCCTTGCTCAACGCCCTGCAGCGCGGCGTCCGCGAGAACCGCTTTGGCTGCGCCGCCGGCGAGAGCGACGCCATCGCCTACAACCTCGACGAACTCAATTTGGGCGGCTTCATCGGCCAGCCGGCCGCCCTGCCCCCCGACACGCGCCTGATCCGCCTGAGCGGGACGATCACCGCAGTCGAGTTAGCCAGCATCCTGCAAGCCGCCGCCGCTCTCAGCCGCCTGGGAGAGTCTACGCTGCACATTGACTTGCGGCTGGAACTGAGAGGCGAGGTGGCCAATCACCCGGTGACGGTGGCGTTGAACCAACTACGCCAGCGCGTCCAGGGGTTAAGGGTGGAGGATAGTCAATAGAGGGAAACATGAAGCCACTGAAAAGAACCCACCGGCCGCGCCCACGTTCAGTGTTTTCATCCCCTTCATCTTTTCAGTGTTTCAAACAACGTTCTCTGGTAGTCGCCTTCTAAGGTAGAGATTCTGATGCACACTCTCGACGAAAACCCGGCGCCCAACCCACCCCCGGCTGTTGATGCGGACGCCGCGCGGCAGGGCATGGATGCGCGCGGCCAGACCGTCAACGGCCCGCAGACAAATCTCCAGGGGACCGTCAACGGCCCGATGTTTCCAGGCGAATACCATGCTCCAATCAATTACTACGAATCCTATCACCCTGGCGTCCCCTTCCAGGCTCCGCGGCTGCCGGCCTGGTTCGTCGCCCGCCCGGACGCCAGCGATCCGCTGCTGGAAGCGCTGCTCAACGCCCAACCACACGGCGCGCTGCTGATCAGCGCCGTGCATGGCCTGGGCGGGATCGGCAAGACCACCCTGGCGGCCTTCCTGGCGCGGCAGCCAGCGATCGCCGAACGCTTCCCGGACGGCGTGCTGTGGGTCACGCTCGGCCAGAAGCCGGAAGTGTTATCGCTGCTGCACACCTGGATCCAGGCGTTGGGCGATTACCAGTTCAAACCGCTGACAATTGAATCCGCCGAACTGCACCTGCGCACACTGCTCAAAGGGAAAGCCTGTTTGCTGGTAGTAGATGACGCCTGGAACGCCGAACACGCCCGCCCGTTCCTGAACGGCGGCGAGAAATGCCGCGTGATGGTCACCACCCGCGATGAAACCCTGGCGCGCAAATTGGGCGCAAAGCTGTACAGCCTGGACATTCTCAGCGAAGCGCAGTCCCTGGCGCTGTTCGAAAATCGCCTGGGCAAAACCGCGCCTGCTGATTTGCCCCTTGCCGCAGCATTGGCGCGGCAGTTGGGCTATCATCCCCTGGCGTTGGAATTGGCCGCCGCCCAAGTTGAGGATGGCAAGCCCTGGGCGCGCCTGTTGGCTTACTTCCAGGACAAGATCGCCCGCCTGGAGGCGCTCGACCTGGATGAACCGGAGCGGCGCAATGAGTCCCTGCGGCTGTGCTTCCAGGCCAGCATGGGGACGCTGTCACCGACTGAGCAGGAAGCTTTCGCCTGGCTGGGGGCGCTGGTAGAGGATGCGCGCATTGGGGCGACCTTTGCGGCGACACTGTGGCAGATGACCGAAGAAGAGGCCGCCGCCCGCCTGGAACGCTGGCGCAAGAAAGCACTGCTCAAGCCGCTGGACAACGGGCGCTGCACGCTGCACGATCTGCTGCACGACGAGGCCCGCCTGAGATTGACCGCCAAACAGACCTGGGAGCAGGCGCAGGGCAGCTTCCTGGCGCGGCTGAAGGCCAGGACGCAAAACGGCCTGTGGCACACCCTGCCAGAGGATGATTACAGCCATAGACGCCTATCGTGGCATTTGATCGAGGCCGGCCAGGTGAATGCCCTGCA
>CAIQJJ010000257.1 GCA_903872065.1 uncultured Anaerolineales bacterium
CGGCAAAAGCCAGGAATCCCAGGCAGACCACCATCCCCCAAGTGTGCAGGTATTCCAGCAGCGGCGAGTCTTCAAAAAAGAACAGGATGTTCAGGCCGCAGCAGATCTCGCCGAACTCGAAGAAGATCAGCCCCCAGGTGAGCGCTGCCAGCCGCGGGAGTTTCCACAGGAGCAGGATCAGGCCGGCGGCGAGCGCCATATAGGTCAGCTTGATGGCGTAGACTGCCAGGAAGAGGGCGGCCTGTTCCAGCGGCGGGACGGGCTGCAAGACCGGGGCCGGCGCGACCGGCAGGCTGCTCCCGGCCAAGGCGTAGAGTCCCAACGGCAGCAGGCCAGAGAGGGCAATCAGACTCCCGACTGCCACAGAAGGCCGAAACATACCACTCCAAAAACGAGCGCCGCCAGGATCACCAGGCACAGCGCCGCGCCAAAGGCAGCTAACATGCCAAACGCCGCCCAGCGACGCTTGAAGGCCAGCAGGATCAACACGGCGAGATTCAACAACAGCCAGATGCATCCCAGGACATTGCTGGCCAGAGCAAAGGGGGTTGTGTCGGAGAAGGTGGTGGGATACTGCACCATGAGCAGGGAAGGCAGCACGTTGATCATGGAGCATATCCCATTAATCACCCACCAGCCGAAAAAACCAAGCAGAAAATCGCGCACTTTCTGACCACTGGTCAGTTGTGGTTGAGGGGTTCCCTGGTTGGGAGTCATCTCGTCCATCGGATCATCCTCCTCGCCGGGCCGGCGTCAGTCGCTTCCGGCGCACAGTTGTTGGCGGTAACCGGCGCTGTTATAGGCGCAAAACGGCACGCTGCGCCCATCGGGCGTCAACACGCCGATGCAGCACTTGTGAATGTCTTTGACATCGAAGGTCCAGGCATCCATAAAATCGCGCACACTGATCATGAAGATATGCCGCCCCAGGTCGCGCGGCTGGTGTTGGCTGAAGGGCAGCCCCACGCGGCAGGACTGGCAGCGTTCGGCCGTCCAACCAGTCTCGCCTTGTCCGCCGGCGGAGGGGGTGAGAGACTGCGGCGCGGCCTGCCAGAAACGCTCGGCCGTCTGCTGGGCGATCCCCGGCGCGCCCACCTTCGCGCCGGCGCTCCACAGGCTTTCCAACAGGCGCAGCAAACCGGCGTCCAGGTCGGGCATCGAGCGGTTTTGGATGTAGTTCAGGTAAACGTCCACCGGCAGGACGCGCGGGATGGGTGTGACCGCCTGGCTGCTGAGCATGGCGTAGGTGGCGAAGCCGCAGGTGGGCGCGCAGCAGGGGATGGGGACAAAATCCGCCACGGTGAACAGCCCGTTCGTCTGCTTTTCGAGCGCCTGGAGAATATCCGGCAGGGTCATGCGCTGGAGCGGATCGCCGGCCAGGTGGCGCTGGGCGTGGAAGGCTGCCTGGAATGAAACGCCGAAGACGGCCGGGTGCTGCAAGCCAAACTCGACAATCCGCCCCACCTCGTGATCGTTGACGCCGCGCTCGACCGCCGGCGTCAACACCACGCGCAGGTCAGCCGCCGCCAGGCGCTCCAGGGCGCGCAGCTTGAGGTCGAGCAGGTCGGATCGCCCGCGCAGCGCCAGGTTGGTCTGGGGGTCGAAACCGTCGAACTGCAAATAGATGTGCGGCTTGAGGCGGGCCAGCCCCTCCAGAAAGCGGTCATCGTGGGCAATGCGCAGTCCGTTGGTGTTGAGCATGACATACGAAATGCCCTTTTGCTGCGCCAGAGCGATAAACTCCAGGATTTGCGGGTGCAGGCTCGGCTCGCCGCCCGAAAACTGCACCACCTCGGGCTGGCCCTCGGTGGCGACGAAGCGGTCGAGCATGAAATTCACCTGCTCGTAGCTCAGTTCAAAGCTGTGGTTGGTTGGGGAGGAATTCGCAAA
>CAIQJJ010000258.1 GCA_903872065.1 uncultured Anaerolineales bacterium
CACTGGATGGGCGACGAGATCGTCTTCGATCAGCGTTACTTCCAGCGTCCGATGGATGAAGCCTACGCCAAATATTTTATCGAATTGGAGCGCCTGACGCGCCTGGGAGAGTTTGATGTCTTAGGCCACCTGGATGTGGTCTCCCGTTATGGCTTTGACATTTATGGCAGCTATGACCCCTTGCGGTATGAAAACCTGATCCGGCCTGTCCTGGCCAACTGCATTCAACGCGGCCTGGTGCTGGATATTAACGCCGGCTGCTTGCGGCGCAAGCTGCGTCGCTTGAATCCCGACCCCATAATCTTGCACTGGTATGTCGAGATGGGCGGCGACCGCGTCATCTTTAGTTCCGATGCCCACAATCCTCAGGCGGTTGGCATGGGGATCGAGGAGGCCATTGCCGCAGCCAGGAATGCCGGGCTGCGGCAGTATATCCAGTTTGCCGGGCGGCAGATGCGTTTTCTCCCCCTGGTCTAGCGCTTATGCTTTGCCGTTGGCCCCGAACAGCTCGATGTGATAGCCGCAGCGCTGGCGGAACGCCGTCAGCACCAATGGCATCAGTTCAAAGTAGGATTTGGCCCCCTTGGCCGCCGCTGCCGCCACATTCTTGCCGGCCTCCAGGTAAAGATCGGTGGCGATATTGATCTTGCAGATGCCTCCTTGCACCGCGGCGCGGAATTGAGCTTCTGAAATGCCCGACCCGCCGTGCAGTACCAGCGGCGTCTCCACCCGCCGGCGGATTTCGGCCAGGAGGTTGAGATCAATATTCGGTTCGCCCTGGTACACGCCGTGCGCGTTGCCGATCGCAATCGCCAACATATCCACGCCCGTTTCCGCCACAAATTTTTCAACCGCTGCCGGGTCAGTGTATCCCTTGCGCTTGCCGTAGATTTCCTGGTAGTCACTGCCCATCCCCACCTGGCCCAGTTCCGCTTCCACCCCTACCCCCACCGCGTGCGCCGCCCGCGCCACCGCTTTGGTGATGGCAATATTGTCTTCGAGCGGCAGCTTCGAGCCATCGAACATGACATCCGTGAATCCCAGGCGGATCGCTTGCATACATTGTTCAAAGCTCGCCCCGTGATCGAGCATGATGGAAATGGGTACCTGGCTTTGTTCGGCGCGGGCGCGCAAATAGGCCGTCAGGGCCGCCGTGTTGGTTTTGCCCAACTGGTTGGAATACAACGCCGCGATGCCAGGGGCGCGCAGGTCTTCCAGCGCCTGGAAGGCGCCGTCCACTGCATTCGAGTCAAAGAGATCGAAGAGGGGAATGGCGTATTTCTCTTGTTGGGCGCGTTGAAGATAAGGGAGAATAGAAGTCAGAGGCATGTTTCAGTCCTATCAAAAAGGGGTCATGCGCCGCGTTCGTTGAACGAAATGCCGCGCGTTTGTAAAAACTCGATCGTTTGGGCGAAGGTGGGGATGCCGCGCCGCCCCCCCAGGCGGGTGCATTTGATCGCCGCCACCGCACTGGCAAATTGAGCCGCGCGGCGCAAATCCCATCCGTGCAGCAGTCCCACCAGGTACGCGCCGTGGAACACATCGCCTGCGCCGGTGGTATCCAGCACATCCACCGCAAAGGATGGGGTATGGAAGCGCTCCTCGCTGGTTGTTGTATAGCTGCCTTGCTCGCCCTCCGTTTGCACGACGATGCGCGGCCCTCCCCGCGCCAGGATCGCTTCCCCAATTGCCCACGGATCCTGCAAGCCGGTCAGCGAGGCGCCGAAGCCAGAGGCGCAGATCAAAATATCACTGTGAGCGACCAGCGTCGTCATCTCGGCTGAGAGCGGCCCGCCGTTGGTCTTCGATCCATCCAGGCTGACCAACCCGCCGGCTTCGTGGATCCATTGCGCGGCTTGCAGGGCGGCCTGGGGGTGAAAGCCATCCAGGTGCAGGTAGCGCGCCGATTGGATGTAGGCCCGATCCATTTCCTCGCTGCGCAGCGGGACTTTTGCCGCCTGGCGCATGCCCGAAAACGCCCGCTCGCCCGTCTCTTCGTGGACGTACACCAGCACCAGTTGGTTTTCTGGCTCGGCGCGCTGAACGAGGTGGGTCAGGTCTACCCCCGCTTCGGTGAAAGACTGCTGTTTAAGCGCCGCCATCTCATCATTGCCCGTGGTGCCGACAAACCCCACCTTGGCCCCCAGGCGCGCCGCCGCCACCGAGGCGGTGCCGGCCATCCCGCCGCCGTCCAGGCCAAAGGCGCTGAACGAGCCGCAGCCCTCCCAGGAGGGCATGCGGCTCAGACGGATCAAGATGTCCAGGCTGGCCAGGCCGAGGCCGATAACGTCAAAAACTTTGTTTTCGTGCGAGGCCAGGTTGTTCATGGGCGCGTCACACTATCACCGGTTGGATATTGAGAAATTTGCAGGCCAATTGCAAGACCGCCCGCTGATCGCCGTGGATCATGCTGGCGTGATGGACGAAACCCTCCTCGACCAGTGTGCGATACAGCTTTTGATGATCTGCTACCGTGACCCAGGCCCAGGTGCCGGCCAGCACTTCGTCGGACGGCTTGATCTCGCCGCTTGTGATCAACATTTTCCATTGATCATCATACTCTTGCAGGCGGCAGAAAGTGACCTGGCCGGGGCGAATCTGGAACTGGTAAAGGCCAGCCTGCGTATCCTCCGCCTCAGCGGCGCGCACACCTTGCATGTCCCCGCGCGAGCGGATGGCGGTCTTGGCCGGGCTGTCTGCCAGGCAGACTGGGGCGTTGCCGCAGTGCCACGCCAGGAACTGGTTCTCATCCTGCCGGTGCTGGATCGTCCAGTCAATGAAATGCGGCAGGGTTTGGCCCAGGGCGGCGCGATGGTTGACGAGCATCGCCAGCGCGCCCAGGATGTCCACCTCGCAGGCGGTCAACAGCCCGCGCCCGGTCAGGCGGCCAAACAGGGCGCAGGTGGAGAATCCCCAAAGCTGCTGGATCGTCGGCCAGCACTGCATACCCAGCGCCGCCAGCCCGTTTTGGGCGAAAAACTCAGCCACCGCCGTTTCCATCTTGGCAGCTTTATAGACCCACTCATCCGAGACGGTCAGTTGAGCCACCTCGCCGCGAATGGCCTGGAACGTTTCGACCACTTGAGGATCATCATCCGCAAGGCGCTGGGCGCGCGTCACGATCTCTGAGACCTCGCTGAAGATTACATTTTGGCCGAATTTGCGGATCATGGCCGTCTCATCATAGCCTACAGTCTCAAAAGTGGCCGGGCGTACCCCGATCTGCCCGATGCGCGCCCCGCGCAGCCCTTTGACAACCGAAACCGCCCGCACAAAGGTTTCGACCTCGCTTAAGAATTGCGGCTCATCGTGGAAGAAAATTCCCGCATAGTGGAAGGGCAGCTTGCGCCGGTACAGCCCAGACGCCATCGAGAGCATGCCGCAGTAAGAATCGGACACGCGCGCCATGCTGGGCCCCTCCGGCACTTCCGGCTCTTTGGTGGCATAGATCAACACCGGCACTCCTAGCTTTTCAGCGACCTTCACCGCCGAGCGTTCATCGCCGAAATTGAGCGCACACAGAATGATCCCATCCACATGCTGGCGGGCGAAATATTCCGCCGCAACCTCCGCCTGGTTCAGATTGCAAATCGCGCCATAAGGCGTGTACCCTTTTTCCGCGTCCAAGGCGCGCACATTCTCCGCGCAGATTTGCGGGGCGACGACTTCAATTCCGGGCACCTTGGGCAAAACCGCCAGCGCTGCTGCGCGCTGCTGCGCGCTCCAGGCTTGAATGGGGGCGTCGCCCCAATTGCGGTAAGAAGGGACAAAACCGATTTTGATAGGCAGAAAATTCATCCAGCACCTCCTGTGTGCAAAATTCGATGACAGGAAAAAATTTAAAACACATCTCCGCAATCCATCGTTGAGCGTATTATAATGCACCCACATCGCTTGTTTGTCACGCTCATAACCCTGTTATTTATCCTGATTTGCCATTTTTGAGGAAACGTTCTGATGAAGGCCATTCTGCTCATGTTTGACTCACTCAACCGCCATTTTCTGCCGCCTTATGGCTGCAATTGGGTGCATGCGCCCAATTTTCAGCGCCTGGCAGAAGGCAGTATCACCTTCGACAATAATTATGTTGGTTCAATGCCCTGTATGCCCGCCCGTCGCGAATTGCATACCGGGCGTTACAACTTCTTACACCGCAGTTGGGGGCCATTAGAGCCGTACGATGACTCGATGCCTCAAATCTTGAAGGAAAACAAGATTCATTCCCACCTGATCAGCGATCACTATCATTATTGGGAAGATGGCGGCGCAACGTACCATACCCGCTATGCTTCTTGGGAGATCGTGCGTGGGCGGGAGGGCGACCCATGGAAGGGCGACCTGCGCCCTGTCAATATCCCGCCGCATATTGGGGGGCGACCAGGGCGCTGGGATCGCCAGGATTGGGTCAATCGCGCCTATATGCCCAGCGAGGCAGAACATAATCAGACGCAGGTTTTCAATTTGGGGGAACAATTTTTGCGCGCCAATGCCGCCCAAGATAACTGGTTTCTCCACCTTGAGACCTTTGATCCCCATGAGCCTTTCTTTACTTATGAGCAGTACAAGGCGCTTTATCCTCATGATTACCGCGGCCCATTTTTTGATTGGCCCGATTACGCCCGCGTGAGCGAGACGCCCGAACAGGTGCAGCACTTGCGCTATCAGTACGCCGCCTTGCTTTCCATGTGCGACCATTCGTTGGGTCGTGTGTTGGATCTGATGGATGAACTGGATTTGTGGAAAGACACACTTTTGATCGTTCATACCGATCACGGCTTCTTGCTCGGCGAGCATGATTGGTGGGCAAAATGCACTCAGCCGTTTTATAACGAAATTGCCCACACGCCCTTTTTTGTCTGGCATCCGCAGTACGGCGTTGGCGGGGAACGGCGCAGCGCTTTGGTGCAGACGATTGACATCGCGCCGACGCTGCTCGAGGCTTTTGGCCTGGCTTGTCCTCCCGATATGCAGGGCTGCTCCCTCAGCCCCGTGATCCAAAACGATCAGCCGATCCGGGATGCAGCGCTTTTTGGGCTGCATGGCGCTCATGTCAATCTCACGGATGGACGTTACGTCTATTTTCGCGCCTGCGCCAATCCTGAGAATACCCCCCTCTTCGATTGCACCCTGATGCCCAGCCACATGCGGGATCCTTTTGGAGTGCATGAATTGCAAGACATCCAACTGGCGGCCCCGTTTTCATTCAGCAAGGGCTGCCGCACGATGAAAATCGCAGCCCGGGTCTGGACCAACCCGCATCCTTTTGGCACTCAGCTTTTCGATCTGCAAACCGATCCCGGCCAGTTGCATCCGATCCACGATCCACAAGTCGAGGCGCGTTTGATCCAAGCGATGATCCGCTTGATGCGCGCCAACGATGCCCCGCCCGAACAGTACCAACGCCTGGGATTAGAGGCATTCCTATGATCGAAGTCGCTGCCAATATTGAACGGTTTAACGGTTTTGCCGACCTTTATGATCAGCATCGCGCCGCCCCGCCCTCCCTTTTGGCCGAGGTGCTGTTGCGCCTGGCGCAAACCTCTCGCCCCTCCCTGGTGGTGGACCTGGGCAGTGGTACGGGGTTATCGACTCGCTATTGGGCTGAGCGCGCCGGGCGCGTGATCGGGATTGAGCCGGGCGAGGAGATGCGCCAACTGGCGCAGGCGTTGACCTCTGCCGAAAACATTACCTACCAGGCCGGTTTTTCCCATGCCACCGGCTTGCCTGACGCCTGTACGCCGATCGTGACCGCCTCGCAGGCTTTGCACTGGATGGAGCCGCAGCCTACCTTCGAGGAGGCGGCGCGCATTCTCGTCCCCGGCGGAGTGTTTGCCGCCTTTGATTATGATTGGCCGCCGACCACCGGCTGCTGGCAGGCGGACGCCGCCTATCAGGAGTGTTTTCAGATCGTGCGCGATCTGGAAAAAAAGCTGCCGTCCCTCGGGGTGAAACAGTGGGACAAATCGCAGCACCTGGCGCGCATGCAGGCCAGCGGGTGTTTCCGCTTTACCAAAGAGATCGTTTTGCACCAGGTGGATCAGGGAAATGCGGAACGCCTGTTGGGCCTGGCTGCCAGCCAGGGGAACGTCCAAACCCTTTTGAAGCATGGCTGTACTCAGGAAGAAATGGGCCTGGATCGCTTGCGCCAGGCGGCGCAGCGTTTCTTGGGCAGCCAGCCGCAGACCTGGTATTGGAGTTCGCGCGTTCGAATCGGAATTGTCTAGCATAAGGTTTCACTGTAAATTGTAAAGGATGCTGATGTCTAATCCAACTCAACCAACTTCCGCCAGATTCAATAACCCTCTCACCACGCCCGGCGCTTTCCTGGTCGGGTGCAATTATTGGGCCTCGCATGCCGGCACTCAAACCTGGAGCGACTGGCGCGCCGAGGTTGTCGCCGCCGATTTGAAACAGCTTGGCGAAGCCGGGCTGCAAGTGCTGCGTGTCTTCCCCCTCTGGCCGGATTTTCAGCCGATCAATTTTTTGTATGGCGGCGGCGGCCATCCTTTTGAAATTCGCCAGGGAGAGCAGCCCCTGCCAGACGCGTCCGGCGTATCTGCTGAGGCGCTTGACCACTTTGCAGTCCTGGCCGACCTGGCGCAGCAAAATGGCCTTAAGTTGATCGTCGGCTTGCTGACCGGCTGGATGAGCGGCCGTTTGTTTGTCCCGCCGGCGCTGGAAGGGCGCAATGTGTTGACCGACCCCCTGGCCTTGATGTGGGAGACGCGCTTTGTGCGCGTTTTTGTGCGCCGCTTTAAGGATCATCCCGCCATTCTGGCCTGGGATTTGGGCAATGAATGCAACTGCATGGCCCCCACTCCTAGCGCAGAGGCGGCCTGGGCCTGGACCTCTGCCATCAGCAACGCCATTCGCGCCGAAGATGCGGCGCATCCGATTGTTTCTGGGATGCACAGCCTGGATGAGCCGGATGAAAATGGTCATTGGCGCATCGCCCACCAGGCCGAACTGACGGATGTGCTGACCACCCATCCATACCCCTATTTCACCCCTCACTGCGATCAGGAACCGCTCAATACCCTGCGCAACGGCTTGCACGCCACTGCCCAAACCCGTTGGTATGGCGATGTGGGCGGCGTCGCCGCGCTGGCGGAGGAAGTCGGCACGCTCGGCCCGATGTTTGCCAGCGAGGCGATCGCCGCCGATTACCTGCGCATGGCGTTGTTTTCCTTGTGGGCCAATGACTGCCGCGGCCTGCTCTGGTGGTGCGGTTACGATCAAAACCTGTTAACCCACGCCCCTTATGATTGGACGCCCATCGAGCGCGAGTTGGGCTTGATCCGCGCTGATCGGTCGCCAAAGCCCGTCCTGGCCGAAATGGGACGATTTGGCCGCTTTGTGGCTGGTCTGCCGCAGCCCCTCCCGCCGCGTTTGACCGAGGCTGTGTGCATTTTGACGCATGGACAGGAGCAGTGGGGTGTGGCGTATGCCAGTTTCATCCTTGCCAAGCAGGCCGGCTTCGATCTCGTCTTTCAATACGCCGATCAGCCTTTGAAAGAAGCCGGTCTCTATCTGCTGCCCTCCGTCTCAGGCGGCCTGCCCTTCACGCGCCGTTTTTGGTGCGACCTGGAGCAAAGAGTGCGCGCCGGCGCTGCGCTGTACCTTTCATTGAATGACGGCATTCTTTCCCCCTTCAAAGAGCCTTTTGGCTTAGAGGTGCAGACGCGCGAGAAGCGGACGACGTTGGCCGAAATCGATCTGCCGGCGCTCTTCCCCGGCCAGCCGCCCGAAAGGGCGCGCTTCAGAGTGGCTTCGCCGGCCAAATACTGCCTGGCTGAGGCCGGCGCGGAGATCCTGGGGCGCGAAACCGACGCTAACCCCGCCTTTGCCCGCCATTCCTGGGGGCAGGGGCAGATTTTCTTCCTCTCTGTCCCCATTGAGCAGTACCTTTCCACCACGCCGGGCGGCTTTGTTGGCTCCCAGGCGCAGCCGTTCTGGCAAATTTACCGCTGCCTCCTGGCGCAGGCTGCCGTCCCGCCGCGCGTCTTGCGCAAAGACAACCCGCTACTCGGTGTGACGGAACATCCCCTGGACGCCAACCGGCGGGTGATTGTGCTGGTCAACTACAGCCCGCAGGCGCAGTCCGCAGTCCTCGACCTGGCCCCCGGCTGGCGGGCGACGGAGGCCTGGTACGCCTCTTTGCCGGCCGCCGGCGCGCCGCTGCTCTTGCCGCCCAATGACGCTCTGGTCTTTCTGGCCGAGGCCTCGGCCTGGGCCTCGGCGCCATAGTATTAATGAGGAAGTATGCCTGTCCAAACCCGTTTCTTGCGCCTTTATGCCCTGCTCTATGCCCTGTTTACCCTGGCAGCATTGGGGCTGATCGCTTCTGTGTTGTTCAACGCCAACACTGCCAGTGTCGTGGTTGAATGGACTACGGCCAGTGAATTGGATACGGTCGGCTTTAATCTCTATCGCAGCGAGAGCCCGGAGGGCGCTCAAAAGCGCCTCAACGAAAGCCTGATCCCCGCCGCGGCAGATTCTTTGGCTGGCAGCGACTATCATTTTACCGATAAGCAGGCGCGGCCTGGGCGCACTTATTTCTATTGGTTGGAAGATGTGGACGCCCAGGGCAACCTGAGCCGCAACGGCCCGATTGAAGCGCGCGCCGACGCCGGCGGCGGCGCAGCGACCTGGGCTTTGGCATTGGCTTCCGTCTTCA
>CAIQJJ010000259.1 GCA_903872065.1 uncultured Anaerolineales bacterium
GCGCTCCCGCTTGCAGGCCAAACTGCTGGCCAAAGAAAAGGCTGAAGGCAAGAGCGCCGTGACGGATGCCGACCGGCGCAGGTGGCTGCTGCCGCCCTCGGCCTGGCGCGAGTGGGAAGCGCCGTTTGACAGCGACCCGGAGTGGCCGGCGAGCTTGCAGGCCGCTTTGAAAGACTACCGCCAGGCGTGGCGCGGCAAGATGGACGAAGTCAACGCCGTGATCGCCGCCAGCGCCCTGCAAGAGACTCTGGTTGACCAGCCCAAAGTGGTCCCCGGCGTGCTGCGCGTCAGCGGGCCGTTCACCGTCGAGGGCGTGCAACCCGTTGAGCAGTCCCTTGACCTGGAATCGCCCATCGAAGGTGTCGAGGATGAATTGGACACCTTCGATGCGGCCACAAGCTCAGTGCCTTTGGGCGAAGCGCAGAATGCGGCCGCGTTTGTGGAGAGCATGATTCAAAAAATGCGCCGGGATGGCATCCGCTTCCCCGACAACAAAATCCAGGCCTTTGAGCGCCTGGCGCAGTTGAACCACCCGGTTTTACATGCCGAGGGCGCATGGGGCGAGCGCCGCGTGGCGCTGCGCGTCGGGCCGCAGTACGGCCCGGTTACGGCCCAAATTGTAGAAGAAGCGCTGCGCGCCGCCAACCGCGGCGGTTATGATGACCTGGTGATCGCCGGGTTTGCCATAGACGGCGCAGCCCAGGCGATTATTCAAGATGATCCCAATCCCAATGTACGCTGTCACCTGGCGCACATCCGCCCGGATGTGGCGATGGGCGACCTGCTCAAGGACAGCGGCGACAGCCAGTTATTCACCGTCTTTGGCCTGCCGCGCGTCGAAATCGCCCAGGAGAAAAACGGCGAATACGTGGTTGAGATGCAGGGCGTAGATATTTACGATCCGGTCGGCAATACCATCCTCTCGACCGGGGCCGGCAAGGTGGCGGCGTGGTTCCTGGACAGCGATTATGATGGGCAGACGTTCTGTGTCAGCCAGGCCTTCTTCCCCGACAGCGCCGCCTGGGAGAAACTGGCCCGGGCGCTGAAGAGCCTGGTGGACGCGGAGCGCTTTGCCGCCTTCAGCGGCACTAAGAGCCTGCCGTTTGAGGCGGGCAAGCATAAGCGGATTGCGGTGAAGGTGATTGATCCGAGAGGGAATGAAGTGATGAGAGTCGTGAGGATAGAAGAATGAGCGCCAAGTTTGGAATAGCAAATATTACGATAACGGGCTATCAAAGATTTGATGCCCAAGAAGAGTTGCCAGAATGTGCCAAGATAAATCTTTTTATTGGTAAAAACAATTCTGGAAAAACATCCCTACTCAGTCTTATTGGCAAAAAAACACCCGATTGGCAAGATACTCCGGCTGTACCCAGAAATTTATTTCCACAGGATTTTTGGGTGATTCCTAATGAGGGTGTCGGTTATATTAGCCATAAACCCAAACACTGGCAAAAACAGGATTTCTATACAAAGATGCAGGAATCTGGATCTAAAAGTATAGAGTATATACTATGTTTGCACTCTCAGAATACGCCGGAATTGCACCTCCGCCCCAGAATAGCGCCTAACAAAGAAAATGGATCAGACTTGGTGTTATTTATTGAGCTTGTTAATCCCCAGAGCAAAATATCGGTGAGCCTGCCAAAGATAATTTTTGTGCCATTTCTGAGAAACATTCCGCCCTTAAAAAAAGCAAAATCATCAAAAATAATAATTGACGGCGTTCCAGATCCACATCTGTCGATTCACAATGGTAAGTTAACTAATAAATTACTTCGGCGCTTAAAAGAAGATCCCGACAAATACGCTGAGTTCACAAATTTTATCAAAAATACCACTGGCACCGATTTGATGCTGGCTTATGAAGATAAAAGCTTTTCATCAAAGGCACCAGTTGTACATGAGGGCGACTCACAAAAATTGCCACTCACAAATATGGCCAGTGGCATCATGGAACTTTTCGTTATTGCAAGCATCGCCATTTATCATCAACCAGCCATCATCTGTATTGATGAACTCGAATTACATCTTCACCCCGATTGGCAAAAAAAACTACTTCTTTTCTTGGCTCAGCAGGATAATCAATATTTTATCTCACCTCATTCTGCAAGTGTTATCAATGCTGCGCTAGAATTAAACAAACCACAGGATGAACAACCTACAGTAGCCATATACCACTTTTCCGACCAATCTCCAAAAATTAAGAAGGCAAAGGCAAATCTTGAAGTTCATAATGCTCTTCAAGATTTAGGCTACCAGGCATCCGATCTACTACAAAGTAATTATGTTGTTTGGGTCGAAGGCC
>CAIQJJ010000260.1 GCA_903872065.1 uncultured Anaerolineales bacterium
CCCTGGATCACGCCGCTGGAGCAAGCCCTCGACCTGCTGGAGGAGAGCATCACCCAGGGGGCGCTCATCCTGGGCATCGGCGCTTACACCAACCTGGCCCTGCTCGAAAGGCGCTCCCCCGGCATTTTACAGCGCGCCAACCTCTACCTGATGGGCGGGTACATTTTCCCCACGCGGCCCGGCTTCCCCGCCTGGGGCAACGAGATGGACTGGAACCTGCAGGAGGACGTCGCCTCGGCGCACTTCGTCTTGCAGCACTCCGACCCCACCCTCATCCCGCTGTCCGTGACCGTCGAGACCGCCCTGCGGCGCGCCCACCTGCCGGCGCTGCGCCAGTCCGGCGCATTGGGGGCGCTGATTGCGCGCCAGGCGGAGGCCTTCGCCGAGGATCAGCAAAACGAAGCAAAGCTGGCCCCGCTCTGCCCGCGCCTGCCGCCCGACCAGATCAACTTCCAGCACGATCCACTGGCCTGCGCCATCGCCCTGGGCTGGAACGAGGGCGTGCAGATCGAGGAAATCCCTCTGAAGCTGGAGATCGTGGATGGCTGGCTATACGAAAGAATTGACCCCGCCGGCCGTCCCACCCGCGTGGTGACGCGGGTGGACGGGGAAAAGTTCAGCGAATTTTGGGTAAGGACGATCACTCACCCCACAGAGTTTACCCGCGCTTAGATGGGGCATGGCGCTGCGCCAACTGCTCGGCCTTGTCGGCGCGGCCAGTCTGGCGCAAACGTTCGAGATAGCTCTCCAGGTAGCCGCGCGTGTGGAACGGCCCGCCCTCGATCAGTACCGTGCGCATCGGGTCTACCGTGCAGCCAGGCGGCATCGCGCCCAGCATCTCGTCCTGCCAACCAGCAAGGATCGAGCGGCCCTCCAACACCAGCGCGGCGTTCTCCTGGGCGATCTCCCGCTGCAAGTGCGGGTCAGCAGCCACGTCAAAGAGCATTTCATCGGGGAAGAGGCGGTAGCCATCGTGATAGGTGCGCATGTAGAGCCAATTTCCCCACCGCACGCTGCGCTGGCAGATGTGCGCGCACTGGCTGATCACCAACGCCTCGCGCCCGCAGTCCTGCCCCGTCCAGAGCGCCGGCGCATAGCTCTGCCCATCCCAGCGCGGCGAGGCCGGGCGGTGGATCAATTCCGCCACGGTCGGCAGGAGGTCCAACTGATAATGCAGACCATGATCCACGCCCTGCCGCCCGCCCGGCCAGCGGATGATCATCGGGATACGGCAGGTGATCGAGTCGGCGGTGCCGTGTTCGGCGTAGATGCCCAGTTCGCCCAGGTTCTCGCCGTGATCGGAGGAGATGATGATCGCCAGGTCATCCGCCACGCCTTTCGCCTGCAAAGCCTCCATCAACTGCCCGATGTGGCTGTCCATGTAAGCGATGCCGCAGTCGTAGCCGTCAAACAGGCGGCGCACGTCGTCCAGATCGCGCAGCTCGCCGGGATGGCGCGGGTAGCGCGGGTTCTCAACGCTGTCGTACATGTTAATTTCCTGCGCGCCGTGCGGGCCGGCCAGGGCGCGGTGGGCTTGCAGCGTTTCAGGGGTAATCCACGCCGAGGGAGATTGCTCCCCCGACAAGGCATCTCCAGCAAAAGGATTGCCAAAGCTTTGCGGGGCGCGGTAAGGGGTGTGGGCGTCCCAATAGTTCACGTGCAGATACCAGTTGTCCTTGTCGGCGTTGCGCTCGATCCAATCCAGCACGGTGGGAGTGACTTCCTCCGCCGATTCCATGCCGCCCTTGCCGGTATCGTGAATCTCGCTGAACCCGGCGTAGAATGACCAGATCGAATGCCGCTCGCCAAACCCGCCGATGAAGACGGTATGCAGGCCAGCGGCGCGCAGCACCCCCGGCAGCGTGGTGTGGTTGAGTTGGGAGCGGAAGCCGCGCTCCGCGCCCTCCAGGCGCAGGTCCGCGGCGGTGCCGCCGTGGCCGACCACGCCGCTGTGAAAGCCAAACTGCCCGGTCATCAGGGCGACGCGCGAAGGCAGGCAGGGAGCGTCCGAACAGTAATACTGTTCAAAACGCAGTCCCTGCGCCGCGATCCGGTCAATGTTGGGGGAGGTATTGCGCGGGTAGCCGTAGCAGCCCAGGTGATCGGGACGTAAAGTGTCG
>CAIQJJ010000261.1 GCA_903872065.1 uncultured Anaerolineales bacterium
CGCCGCCAACTGGCCGGCCTGCGCGCCGAAGTGGAAGCCTGGGACGCCCTGGCAGCCCAATTCCATGAGCATGAAAAGCGCCGCCAGCCCTGCCTGGACGCCATTCACGCCGAGGAGGGCGGCCTGATCCAGGAGCGGCAGGCCCTCAACCGGCAGGAGCAGCAGGTGGAGACGCTGCGCCAGGAAGCGCAGGCGCTGTCCGACAGGCTGTTGGCAGCCCAGGAGGCCTTGCGCCAGAGTGAAAGCCAACTGGCGCGGCGGGCGGAGTTGGAAGAACACCTGGCCGCCACGCGCACCGCGCAGGCTGAAGCCAAAGCCGAAAACCCGCGCCTGAAGAGCGAGATGGATGAACTGAAGGCGCGCATTGACCAACTGATGGCTGCTGAGGGCGCCTACTGCCCCACCTGTGGGCAGGAACTGCGCGAGGCCGACCGCCAAAAGCTGATCCAAGATTTGAACGAGCAAGGCAAGGGCATGGGCGACCGCTACCGCGCCAACCAGGCCCTGCTGCGCAACTTCACTCAAACCGTCAGCGGGCTGGAGAAGGAGATCGGCGATCTGGCGCGCTTTGAGCAGGAGCGCATCGCCCAGACTGGCAAGATCGCCGAAATCAACACCCGCCTGGAGAGCGCCGCCCAGGCTGTCCAGGCCTGGGAAAGCCAGGGGCTGCCGCGCCGGGCGCAGATCGAAGCCGCCCTGGCGCAGGGGACTTTCGCCGGCGAGGCGCGGGCGAGGCTGGCGCAAATTGATGAAGAATTGAAGGCCATCGGCTACGACGCCGCCGGGCGCGATGAAACCCTGCGCCGCAGCAGCGCGGTGCAAAAACAAATTGACCTGCTGGAGGGGCAAATCCTGGCCCTGGCTTCCGCCGATGCAAAACGCCTGGCCTGCGCCCAGTCCATCGCCTCGCTGACGGCGCGCCTGGAGCAGATTCGCCAATCGGCCGCCGCCTGGCAAGAGCAAGGCGCGCCGCGCCTGGCAGAACTCAGCGCCGCCCTCGAGCAGGAGAATTATGCCCTGGAAGCGCGCGCCAGCCTGGCGCTCGTCGAGGCCGCATTGGCCGCCATTGGCTACGACCCGGCCGCGCACGAGGATATCCGCCGCCGCGAGCAGAACGGGCGGCAGGTCGAGGCCGAGCTGCGCGAATTGGAGCGCGCCCAGGCGACCCTGGCGACGCTTGAAAATGAACTGGGCAATCTCAAAGCGCAGTGCGCCGACCTTCAGAGAGATTTCGACGCGCAGCAAGCCGAACACACCAAGGCCGCCGCCTCCCTGGCCGCCGCCCAGGCCTCCACGCCCAATTTATACGCCGCCGAGCGCGAACTGATGAGCTTGAAAGAACAGGAAAACCGCCTGCGCATGGAAATGGGCGCAGCGAGCCAAAAGGTGATGGTGCTGGACGATTTGAAAACCCGCCGCCGCCTGCTCGAAGTGCAGCGTGAAGACATGGCGCTCCAGATCAGCCGCTACAAACAATTGGAGCGCGCCTTTGGCAAGGATGGCGTGCCGGCGCTGTTGATCGAACAGGCCCTGCCGCAAATCGAAACCCGCGCCAACCAACTTTTGGAACAATTGTCGGCGGGCGATATGACTGTGCATTTTGTGACCCAGGCCGCCTATAAAGATAAAAAGCGCGATGACCTCAAAGAAACCCTGGATATCCAAATCTCGGATCGGGCCGGCACGCGCGATTACGAAATGTTCAGCGGCGGCGAGGCGTTCAGAATCAATTTTGCCGTGCGCCTGGCGCTTTCGGAGGTTTTGGCGCAGCGGGCCGGGGCGCGCCTGCAAACCCTGATCATTGACGAGGGTTTTGGCTCGCAAGACGCTGAGGGCCGCCAGCGTTTGATCGAAGCCATCAATCTGATCAAGCCTGATTTTGCCAAAATTTTGGTCATCACCCACATAGACGAGCTAAAAGAGGCCTTTCCGAGCCGGATCGAGGTGGAAAAAGGTGAAAATGGGAGCAGTGTAAGGGTCATCAGTTAAGCGACGCCTTTTTTACTCCTTGCTTACGAGGGTTCGCACAAGGAGCGACTACAATGAAAAGCACAGCCGCGTGCATCGTACCGGACGCAGTAAAGCAGCGCGCTTTTGCCCGCGCCAGGTATATCATTGGAGGTCGAAATGCCAGTTACACCACAATCAGAAGAAAGAAAAGAAGCTGTCTCCCCAATGCCAGGAAAACCAACGACGGGGAGATCGCTCATTCAACAGGTCTTTATCGGGGATAGCGCGAATTTATTTGAAGCCATAGACCTCCTGAAGCATGAAGATGCAGCAGTGCGCACGGGCGCAGCCAGGTTGATCGAACAGACCGCCGCCATCTACCCCAAGCGCGTTGCACCCTGGATTGCCGAAATGCTGCCCGCCCTGGACGCGCCGGAGGCGCAAACCCGCTGGACGATTTTACATGTGCTGGGTCTGTGCGCGGCGCAAAATAGCGCCGCCGCCCTGCAAGCCCTGCCCAAAGCGCAGCAGTTCATCAGTGAACGCAGCGGAATGACCTTATGGAACGCAACCATCGTATTTTTGGGTTATGTGGGCGTCACCTCGGCTGAGAACGCCCGCCAGGCGCTTCCCCTGCTTTCTCAAGCGCTAACCGAAATCCCCATCTTGACCAAAGCTATCCTGGAAAGCTGCCTGCGGCTGATTAATGTGGCAGACGATGACAGCCTGGCAGAGATTGCCCGCATGACCGAAGCCTACACCCACAGCGACCTGCCAGGGGTGCGGGCAGTCGTCGCAAAA
>CAIQJJ010000262.1 GCA_903872065.1 uncultured Anaerolineales bacterium
CGACTTCGATAGAATGGTGCATAAGAATTAAAGGGTTGAAAGCAAAAGAAAAGCGCCCAAGAGCAGCAGCCCAAACCACAAGATGAGCCAATCCTCCCGCTTCAGCGGCGGAGAGGGCAAGGCGCGAATATCGCCGTCATAGCCGCGCGCCATCATCGCCACGTAGATGCGGTCGCTGCGGTCGAAGGCGCGCAGGAACAGGTTGCCGGCCATGCCGCCCGCCACGCGCGCCCGCCAGAGCAGATCACCGCCGGCCCGGCTGCCCTGGCTTTCGCCGCTGCGCGCCGCCCGCGCCCGCATCAAGCGCAGCGCCTCGTCCACCAGGACGAACAGGTAGCGCCACATCAGGCCAAAGAGCGCCACCAGCAGGCGCGGCAAACGCAGGGCGCGCATCGCCGCCAGCAGGTCGGGGAAGGGCGTGCTGGAAGCCAGCACGATCGCCATTTGCACCGAAAGCCAGGATTTGAAGGCGATGCTGAGAAAGCGCTCCAAACCGTCCGGCGCGACCGGCAGGACGCCGAACAGCATCCAGGCGCTCTCTTTGCCGGGGAGAAAGACGATCGGCAGCGCCGCCAACACAAAGGGCAGCGCCAGTGCGGAGCGCTTCCACACATAGATCACGCCCAGGGCGGAGAGCATTTCGACCGCCAGCGCCAGCGAAAAGAGCAGGATATAGACCGGCCAGGCGCCGGCCGGCAGGAGCGCCGCGGTCAGGATAAACGCCACTGCCAGCAGCAGCTTGATGCGGCTGTCCAGGTGGTGAATGGGGCTGCGCCGGTGCAGATAGGGATCGAGGAAACTGATGTGCATGGTCAAGCGCTTCGCTTGCGCCGGCTGTAGGCAAGGCCAAAGGCGACGCCGGCGACGATCAGCGACCCCAGCAGGGCGGCCAGGATGGTGGCCAGCGTCTCATTTTGCAGGCCGGGCAAGAGGTAATCCGGGATAAGCGTGTAGAGCGGGTTTTGCGCCTTGTTGAGAAAACCTTGCTGCTCGGCAACCCATTCCAACCCATCCGGGTGGGTGGATGCGTACTGCGAGACGAACGCCAGGGCCAACGTGAGCAGCAGTCCAAAGCCCCACACCAGGCGTCCGCGCAGCGGGGCTGGCGCGCCGATGTGCAGCAGGTCGCGCCGGCTGGCATACAAAAAGGCCAGCGCCCCCAGGGTGATCAACCCCTCGCCGATCCCGATCAGGGCGTGGATCAGGGCCATGGCCGGGATAGCCAGGTTGGCCGGGGCTGTGCCAGAGAGCGCCAATTGCAGCGCCACGCCCAACGCCGAAAGCTCAATCGAACACCAGGCGGCCAGGAATCCGCCCGCGAACACAGTCCAGCGAGCGTCCCCACCGAATTTCAAGCGCTGCACCGAAGTGTAGACCATGTACGAGACCGCCACCCCGACCACGCCCATGTTGAAGATGTTGGCGCCCAGCGCCAGCAGCCCGCCGTCTTGAAAGATCAGCGCCTGCACCCCCACCACGGTCGTCATGACCAACAGCGCCGCCCACGGGCCGAGCAAGATCGTCGCCAGCGCCGCCCCCATCAGGTGACCGGAAGTGCCGCCGGCGACGGCAAAGTTGAGCATCTGGCCGGCAAAGATGGCCGCCGCCAACACGCCCATCAGCGGCGCCTGACGCTCATCGAAATCCTGCCCGGCGCGCCGGAGCGCGTAGGCGACCGACAAAGCGCTGAGCAGCCACAAGACCAGCGAAACCGTGATGGAGAGAAAGCCATCTGGGATGTGCATTTGAACAGGCGAGAGGAGCATTTTTTATCCTGGGAGCAGCTTTTGACAAGCCGGGCAGTAGCCAAAAAAGGTAATGTGGATCGAATCGATCTGGAAGCCGGTCTGCGCCTCAAGCTGCCGGTACAGCGGCTGCAAGGCGGCATGGTCAACCTCCAGGGAAACGCCGCAGGCGCGGCAGATAAGGTGATGATGGTTGCGCCCAGCCGCCTCGTAGACAAACTGCCCACTGCCGGTGTGGGCGACCAACGCCAGGCCCTGGCTGGCCAGGAAATTGAGCGTGCGATAAACGGTCGGTTCGGTCAGCCCCGGCAAAGAGCGGCTGGCCTGCTGGAAAATATCGGCCGGCGTCAGGTGGACATTGGCCTGCTCCAGGATGCGCAAAATGACCGCCCGCTGAGGGGTCATGCGGTGGCCTTGCGCCTGGAGTTGAGCAGTCAAGTGGTGAGACATCGCGAAAGTGTTTCTGCGTGTATTTACTGTTGCAACTAGATACAACAATTACTATACCATATTGTATAAGTTTTGTGAAGATTAAACGCTTC
>CAIQJJ010000263.1 GCA_903872065.1 uncultured Anaerolineales bacterium
CCAACGCCAGGCTGTATTACACCAGTTTTAACCCTGGCCAAAACCATTTTAACCCGCCGCGCCCGATCCTTTTCGCTGGCCGGAGTTCCTCAAGCTTACCAGCGCTGGTATTGCTGAATCCGTCTGGAGACCGTCCTCTGGCAGTGGGATGGGATGTTTATGCAACGTCTCAGCGCCTGATCAACCTGGAACAAGTGCGCAGTGGTTGCCTCTCACAACTGGAAAGTGAAAATTCCGCTGCCGGGCTGTGCCTGGCGGCTTTGGTGGAAAAATTTGCTCGTGAGCTCAAAGCAGTCTTGGGCGCCGATACTTTGTCTGCCCATGAATTTCCTGTCACAGTAGGGATTCCACCAGAATGGGCTGATGTACCCTTGCTTCAGGCCGCCTTGGTACAAGCGGTTACCCGTGGCGGCTTCCCACACGCCCAGGTCATGCCTGATCCGGTTGCGGCGCTCTATTATCATATATTCAACCGCAATACCTATTTCGAAGAACGAGAACAATCCTGGTTGGTTGTGGATATTGGGGGACAGTTTACACGTATCAGCTTGGTCAAGCGCAGCCCAGGTATTGCGCCTCATCTGGCAATGACGCTCAAAATGAATTGGGGCGGCGCTCATATCGATCATGCTCTGCTCGACCGCCTGGTTATTCCCCACTATTGGAGTAATCCTGCAGCCCCTTCGCCAGTGGAGCGGTTCATTTTGCTGCAGCAGGTAAGAGAGTTTAAAGAAAAGTTTTCTGAGTTCATCAACCAGGGAAATCGGGGTTTCAGTTTGCCGTTCTCGTTTCCAGGGATCAACCACGCGGTGGAACTTACACGGGCCGCGTTTGAGTCCGATAGCGTGTGCGGTGGATTGATGAATGAATTGTCTGATCTTTTGCAGAGCGACTCGGTTGCCGGGCGCGAAGATTTTAAAAGCGCCGAGACAGTCATTTTGATCGGTGGGGGCGCACGTTGGTACTTTGTCCAAAATGCGCTGCGGCATTTATGGGGCGAAAAAGTCCTCTTCTCACCCAATCCTGATTTAATCGTCGCACAGGGCCTGGCGTTAGGACGAACCAACTTTCAGCCTCCTAAGAAACCCGATCCGCTGCCGCCGGAGTTTGAGCCGGTTGTTGAACCTCTGCCTTCCACACCTCCTCCCTCTTCTCCTCCCCAACCCAGTATCCAGGCGCTGCACAAACACGCCCGCGCTTTGATTTGGCGTTTTGCACTGGGTGGAGGGTTGTTCGCGCTGTTTGTTTCGCCTATCCCGGGTGCATCTTCGGCTTTTCTGGTCTTTTTGGAAGCCTGGATGTTATATCGTTTGTCAAAACTTTATCGCTTCGAAGTAAGCGGGGCTTTGATGGTGATGAGCGTTTTAGGGCTGCTGGCTTTAAGTTTCGGCCTTAAAGTGGTTGTCGGTGACATTATTGGGTTAATTCCGATCCTGGGATGGATGGTCAAAGCCCTGGTTGCTGGGGGCGTCATTTGGGGGCTTGGCGAAGCCGCAATCATGTTATTTGACAAACAGCGTTTTGATCTGATGAAAAAATAGTTCTGGAGCAAAGGATTGGCAATGGTGCTGACTGCAATTCCACAAAAGAGTAATTTGTCGAAGCTGACTCTGGACGATGTCAAACGGGGTCTGCCGGCATCTTTGTTGACCACGTTGGAACGACGCTGGTATGACGAATTTCGTCTTAATCAAGTCAGCATTGCCGCACACAAGGGCGGCGACTTGCGAGCTGAGACGCGTTTTTTACAGATTTACGAGATCGCGCACAATGAAAATTTGCGCCAAAGTTTGCATCTGTACAACATGCAAAATGTCATCAGCAGTTTGCGTGATGGAAGTCACAGCCTGGCGTATGCGGTGTGCAGTGATGGTCAACAGCTTAATTTGCTCCTTGGGGTGCGCGACTATGGCGCGGCGACGCAGTTTCAAACGAAAGATTATGTAGATGTCCTTTACCGCGCCTTGCGCAGTAATTACCCGGGGATCGTTTTGGCTGAAAAGACAAGCGCAACTGAGTCTGAAGCGCTATCCGCTCCTTACCGCATTGTTCCCTATCAGGATTATCAGTCCCGTCTAATTCAACCCATCAAATCCAATCAGTATTTGGCCAGCATAACCGGCATCCCTTCCCTGCGCGATCCAAACGCGCCAGGTGAATTCTTTAGCCAGAGCATTGATCGCCTGGTGGACGCGCTGCGTGGCGAGACTTATGTATTATTGATCCTGGCAGAGCCGATTCCTGATGCGCGCTTGATTGGTTGTATTTGGTGAATCCGAGACTGTATCGGGCGGAAGTGCCGAAGATAGTTGAGAACATGATGATGTATAAATTGCAGAATCCGCAAGTTAGGTTTGGAACGAGTAAGACGTTGCATGAGATAGCGGTGGGGCAGATGTTGGGGGTAGCGGGTTTTCCGATAGAGAGTTACAAAGAAAAAGGGAAACTGACGGAACGGCTATCGGGATTTATTAACTTGGCGGCGACGGGACGGGTGAAATTAGTTGGAAAACCGAAGGAATGGGAAGCGTTCTTGGGGCAATGGTGTGGGATACCGACGGGGGCGCATGATGACGCGGGGGCGGCGGTAGCGGGGTTGACGATGATGTTTGGAATGAACGTGCTGGAGTTGCCGAAGATGAAACCGCAGCGGGCGTGGTATAAGTTTGTGGAGAGGATGTGACGAAGTGTGACGAAGTGTGATGAGTATTGAGATTGCGTTATTTGGGTATCGGGTGTTGGGACGTTGGGAGTGGGGGGTTGATTGGGGTAGGACGAAGCAAGCGGTGAGTGTGGTAGTGCGGACGGGCGGGGTAGAGTGGGGGCTAACCATCGTGGTAGGCGATTATAAATGACACCAGAAGAAGTGCTGGAGCGCGCATCGTGGCTGGCGCGGTCACAGGCAGACCGCGCATCTCTTCAGGAAGAGATGCAAAAGTTATTTGAGTTGCAATGGAATGACGAGGCGCTACGCAATAAACCCGATTGGGTGCAAGAAATCCGTGACCCGCAGCCGTTCAATGCTGTGCAGTGGCTTGTGGATGTATTGGCGCACGACGAGCCGAGTTACAAGATAGAGATACCCGAAGGCGCGTTACCGATGCTCATGCCGCCAATGCCGCCGATGGGTGGAATGGAAATGGGCGGCATGTCCCCTATGGGGCAAGACCCAGAGATGGCGAGCATGTTGGCGGACGTGGGGGCGGGAGGGATGCAGGGCGCGGACGATGTGAACGCGCGCGCGGACATGGCGGATTTGTTAGAGCGCACCGCCGGGGAAGTGTTCCGCGAAAATGATTTGAGATTGCCGACGAGTTTGCAGCGCGATGAATTGTATGCGGGTTTCGTGTCTGGAATGATTGTGAACAAGATTGGCGATTTGCGGCTGACGGGCAAGTGGAACAAGTATCAGCAAGGGCGGCGCGGCGAGAGTCTGGATGAGCTGGGTCGTGTGATAGCGGCGGTTAGGGCAGCCATCGGGGCTGTTCCCATTATGGTGCAGGGAATGGACACAGTGGATCAGGTATTGGGAAGATGGAGGAATCAAAATTGG
>CAIQJJ010000264.1 GCA_903872065.1 uncultured Anaerolineales bacterium
CCGATCACGCTGAGGCCGGGCAGTGGGCTGCGCTGGCCGATGAACTGGCCGAGGAAAGCTGGGGGCGTTGGAGCATCGAAGATGCCATGCTCTACCAGCCGCACTGGCTGCGCGCCCTGTTTTTGTATGGGCGCGCCCGCCGGCGGGAGGCCGAACTGCGCGACTTAATCCAGCCGCGCCTGCACCTGAAAGCGATTACACAATTGATCAGCCCGCTGGGAATTTTGCCCGATTTTGGCGACAGCCATTGGTTGATGCACTCGCATTGGGAGTGGCTGGCCTGCCTGGAGTGGGGGGCGGCGGCCTACAATGACCCGGCGATGAAGTGGGCGGCGCAGCGCATTTACGCCGCGCGCCAGGCGGAGACGCCCTCGGGCTACCTGGCGACTGTGGCGGCGCTGGCCTGGATGTGGTGCGATGAGGGGGTGGCTGCCCACCCGCCGCTCAACGCGGACGACGCCCTGGACGACCTGGTTTTAAAGAAGATCGTCTGGCGCACGGGGTGGGACAGCCAGGCTGCTTACGCCTGTTTGAACTACCGCGACGAGGGCGACTACGGGCGCGTGGCGCGCGATTATTTGCGCACGACCCTGGCGGTGACCGCCGAGAAGATGCATCACGGGCATTCCGATGAGGGCAGTTTTACGATGTTGATGCACGACCGCACGCTGCTGCTGCACGAGAGCGGCTACCGCGAGCAGCCGCCGGATGGCATTTACCGCTCAACGATGTATCACAACCGCCTCGCCTGGCGGCCGGGCGCGAAGCCGGAGAACGCCGGCCTGCTCGAATTTCTGCGTGGGGATGGGCAGTACCGCCCGGTGCGCAGCGAACGCCTGTACCAGACGCGCCTGGGGGACGCCGCCATTCACCGCCTGCGTGTGACCGACGAGGTCGAAGGCTTGGCCTGGGATCGTTCGATATTCTTCTTGTCCGATCTGCCGTGTTGGGTGGTGATTGACCATGCGCGGGCGCTGCGCAGCGCCGTGCGCACGATCAGTTCTTTGTGGTGGACGACCGATTTGCTGGCGCAGGGCGAAGGCTGGTACGAGACGCATCTGCGCGGGGTGCAGGACTGGGCCAATGAACAAACCGCGGCGCTGCTAATCGTTACGCCGCCGGTGGCGGGGCAGTCCGGCGTCAACGCCGTGCAGCCTTTCCGCCGCCACTTTCAGCAGGAACTGGCGCTCTCCAACACCTGGTACGGCGAGCTGCGCAGCGGGCGCGGGGTGAATTTTGTGACCGTTCTCTGGCCGCACGCTTACGCCGATCTCGACCCGGCGCGGGCGCAGGCGGTGCAGGTCATCGCCAGCGAGCCAGAGGGGCGCGGGATCGGCGTCTGGCTGCGCTGGCAGGGCGAAGAGCGTCTGTTGGGGACGCTCAACGACCTGAGCATTGGTTTTGGGCAGGAGGACATTCGTCCGACCTACACGGCGCAGCGCGGTATGGCCCACTACGGGCCGCTGTCCAGCGACGCGGCGTTTGTCATGCTGCGCCGGCGCGCCTCCGGGCAGTGGGCGGGCCTGATCAACGGGACATTCCTGGCGCTGGATGGGCAGGTTGGCTACCAGGGCCAGCCGCACGATATGTTCCAGGAGAACCGCACGGCGCTTCCGGGCGTGCCGGCGCGCTTCCGCTGGGAGGGCGTCATTCCCATTCCAACACAACCTTGACCACCTCCGCCCGGCGGGCGCGGGTCAGTTCCACGCCCTCGGCGAAGCGCGCCGCCGGCAGGCGCTGCGTCACCAGCCGCTCCAACGGCAGCGTTCCTTCCACCGCCAGGCGCACCGCCTCAGGCCAGGCGCCGGCGCTGGCGTTGGAGCCGATGATCTCAAGTTCGTGGTGCAGCAGGTGATTCCAGGCGAAATCGGCGCGCCCTGTCCCATAATCGCCCAGCACCATGATCTGCCCGCAGTTCTGCGCCAGGCGCAGGCTGGCTTGCATGGCGGAGGGCGAGCCGCTGGCCTCGACCACCAGGGGGAAGGCCGGGCCGGCGGCTTGCAGCAGGCTGTCGGCGAGGTCGCCGCTCAGGGTGTGGTAATTCAATACCTGGCTGGCGCCGGCCTCTTGCGCAATCGCCAGGCGCGGGGCGCGCCCGCCGGCCACCGTCACCTCGGCCACGCCGGCGCGGCGCAGCAGCATCAGCATCAACAGCCCGATCGGGCCATCGCCGATGACCAGGGCGCGGTGGGCATCCGCCAGGCGCAGCTTCTTGAGCGCCCGCACGGAGACCGCCAACGGCTCCATCAGGGCGGCGACCGCGAAGGGAAAATCATCCGGCAGGAGGTAGAGGTTGGCGGCTTCGGTCAAGAAATATTCGCCGTAGCCGCCGGGGTATTCAAAGCCCACCTCCTTGCCGTCTGCCAGCACATTTTCGGCCACGCAGCGCCGCCCGGCCAGTTCGGCGGCCACCCCTGGGCCGAGGGCGTCCACCTGGCCGGCCCATTCGTGGCCGGGGATGGAGGGGAAGGGGGTGCGATCCCAACCGGCGATCATCAAGATGTCGGTGGCGCAAATGCCGCAAGCGCCGCTGCGGATGCGCACCTGGCCAGGGCCGGGCTGCGGCAGGGGGAGTTCTTGCAGTTCCAGTTGATTGGGGGCGGTGTTGACAATGGCTTTCATGGATGATCCTATGGGTTGATGATGACCTTATTGTGTTCTCCGCCGCCCATGGTTTCGACGGCGGCGTGGATCTGGCTGAGCGGGAAACGGTGCGAGATGACGCGCTCGATGGCGATCAGGCCGCTTTCCATCAGGCGGATGGCGCGTGACATGGCCAGCGAGGTGGTGCCGAAGCTGGCGTCCATGCGCCCCTCCAGGAAGTGGGTCAGCCCGCCGTCCAATTCAAATTTCTCGTGGGTGGTGATGCCGAAGACGTTCCAGCGCGTGCCGCGGCGGCGCAGGTCAACCATCAACTGCACGGCGGAGATCGGGCCGGCCGCCTCGACCACCAGGTCAGGGCCGTCGGGGATGATGCGGTACACTTGCTGCACGGCGTCGCCCTGGCGGGGGTCTACCACGTGCGTCGCGCCCAGGGCCAGCGCCTGCTGGCGGGCGTAAGGGCTGATGTCCACGGCGATCAAGCGTCCCGCCCCGGCCGCCCTGGCGACCATCATGCACAGCAGCCCGATCCCGCCCACGCCGATCACAACCACATCGTCGCCGACTTTCATCTCGCTGTACTGGATGACCCCTTTCCACGCCCCGGAGAGCGGTTCGGTCAGGCAGGCGGCGTCGAAGGACAGGCCGGCCGGCTTGGCGAACAGGCAGTTTTCGCGCGTCAGCATGTATTCGGCGAACGCCCCCGGCCAGACATCCACCGGCCCATCGCCGCCGGTGGTGAAGGCGTGTTCGCAATAATGGGTGTTGCCAGTGCGGCAGTGTTTGCAAAAGCCGCAGTAGCCGGAGGGCTGGCAGATGACCTCGTCGCCCTCTTTAAAGTGGACGACGCCCGGCCCGACCTCGACCACTACGCCGCTCGGTTCGTGGCCAGGGATGAAGGGGAAGTTGACGTTGCGGCGGATGCCCTTGATGGCTTTGTAGTCGGTGGCGCAGAAGCCGCAGGATTTGATCTGGACGACGACATCGCCGACGTTCACGGCGTGCGGGCGCGTCACTTCCTCCAGGTGGAGTTGGTTGAAGTCGTGTAAGACAGCAGCAAGCATGGTGTTAGACATGATGTGATCCTATGGTTGAGAGTATGGGGGTTGGTGATTAGCCTTCTCTTGCCAACAACCTATCCGTATAGGCGCTTGGACGCATCCAGACAACCTGGTCGCGCAGGTGTTTTTGCACCCGTTCGACGACCTGGGTGAAGGCGCGCCAGCCGACGCCGTTGGCCGGGTTTAAGCCCTGCCAGTGAGAGTAGAAGATGCAGTATTCGGCCCCGGCGCGCGCCAGTTCGACGATGCGCCCGCGTTGCCCATCGGCGGAGATGTAGTAATCGGCGTCGACGCGGGTCGGGTCGTTGAGCCACAGTCCCAGGAGGTCGCGGGCGTTGGGGGAGAGGTCGAAGACCCCACCCCAACCCTCCCCAACGGAAGAACATCGTTGGGGAGGGGGTAAAACACATTCCGACCTGGCCATGCAGGGCGACCAGCAGGTTTCGCGCCAACTGCCGATGAAGCAAGGCACGCTCTGGCTGCGAAATTTGCCCTGGCTGGCCAGGCGCAGCAGCGCCTGCCATACATTCGGGTTGAGGCCGGGGGAGCCGGCGGC
>CAIQJJ010000265.1 GCA_903872065.1 uncultured Anaerolineales bacterium
CCCCGTGAAGTCCTAATCGTCCTAGCAGCGTCGGGATTGTCCCAAAGTCATCCAAGGCCCCCACCTTGACCAGGTTCTCCGCTTCGACCGGACGGGGATCCACCCGCGCCAGGAAATCCTCGAATGAGAGGAACGGTTGCTGATCCTGAATGGCGGCGATGGAGCGCCCGGTCAGGTCACGCACCTGGTCGAGACCCATGAACAGCGCCGGCTGGCCTTCCAGGTATTTGACGCTGAATTCACGCCGGGCGTAATTGACGTGCGGCGGATGGATTGCTAATCCCAGGCGGCGCGCTTCGGTCAGGTAGACGCGCTGGCTGTAGTAGCCGCCCCAGTTGGCCAAGACCGCCGCCATAAAGTAAGCCGGGTGATGCGTTTTGCACCAGGCCGAACGCCAGCCGATCTGTGCGTATGAAGCAGCGTGCGCCTTAGGGAAGCCGTATCCGGCGAAGGCGGCCATCAACTCCCAGACGCGTTCGGCGGTTGCGGGAGGTACCCCGCTGCGCTCGAACGCCCCGGCAATGAACTTCTCCTTCAGAGTCTGCATCTGCTTGCCAGGATCGAAATGGCTCATGGCGCGGCGCAGCAGATCGGCGTCGGCCAGCGACAGCCCGGCCATCTCGTGAGCAACGCGCAGCACCTGCTCCTGGTACAGGATCACGCCGTAGGTATCGGCCAACAGGGTTGCCAACGCCGGGTGCAGGTGCGAAACCGCCTCTTGCCCGCGATGACGGCGTACAAAGGCATCTTTCAACCCGCCAGTGAGCGGGCCTGGTCGGTACAACGCCAGCGCGACCATGAGGTCATCCACGCTTTGAGCCTGGATTTCTTTGAGCGTGGCGCGCATTCCTGGACTTTCGATCTGGAAGCAGCCAATCGTGCGCCCCTGGCGGATGGCCTCGCGGGTCGCCAGGTCGTCTTCGGGAATCGAGTCCAACCAATCCAGGACGGCAGACTGTGAACGGTGGACAACGGTCATCGGTCTGTCGTCGGCGGCTGCTTCTGCCACATCTCCTAGCACAGTCAGCCCGCGAATGCCCAGCAGGTCAATCTTGACCAGCCCCAAGCGCTCGATGGAATCCAGGTCGAGCTGTGTGATCGTGACGCCCTTGGCCGCCATCTGGGTGGGCGCAAGGTCGGTCAGTGGGCCAGGGGCAATGACGACGCCCCCCGGATGCACCGATAGGTGATGGGGCAGCCCGATCAGCGCCGCGGCATCGCGAAAGATGGCCTGGTGGGTGGGGGAGTGAAAGCGTTCGGCCAGTTCGGCATAAGGGGTTTCGTCGCTCTTGCGGCGGTTGGGCGGGCCGTACCAGCGGTGCGGAAGAGCGTCAGCCAGGGCGCTACCCTCGTCGGGCGGCAGGCCGTAGGCTTTGGCGACCTCGCGCAGCGCCGAACGGCTGCGGAAACGGTTGATCGTGCAGACGGTGGCGACCCGATCCTGCCCAAAACGCTCGTACACGTAGCGGATCACCGCCTCGCGGCGGCGGGAACACAGGTCGGTGTCAATGTCAGGCGGGGTGGCGCGGGCCGGGTTGAGAAAGCGTTCGAAATACAGGTTCAAGCGCAGTGGATCGGGTGAAGTAATCCCCAGGCAGTGCGCCACGAGCGATGAAGCCGCTGAGCCGCGCGACGAGAGCGGCACGCCGGTCTGCCGCGCGTAACTCAGGATGTCTTCAACGATCAAGAACAGGGCGGCGTAGCCGGTCTGGACGATCACGGCCAGTTCGTGGTCGAGGCGCGCCTGGATTTCCGCTGTAATTGAAGGGTATAGTCGCCGCGCCCCGGCTTCAGCCTTCTGGCGCAGCACATCCAGGGCAGTTTGGCCGGCCGGCGCAGCCACTGCGGGAAAACGCGGAACTCCCAGGGGCAGTTCCAATTGGCAGCGCGCGACGATCTCAGTGATGGCCGCCAACGCGCCTGGATAAGCGGCGAAACGCTGCGCCATCTCTGCCGGCGAGAGAAAACTGGCGTCGGGCGGCGCGCACTCGTCGGCGGGCAGCGTCGAAAGCGACTGGATGCGCCGGATGGCGCTGACCACGCGCTGCAAGGCAGCTTGTTCAGGGGTCAGGTAATGCACATCGTGAGCGGCGACGAACGGCAGGCGCGCCCGGCGCGCCAGAGCGACCAGGGCGGCATTGACTCCGTCATCTTCGGGGGTGTGCCGCTGCAACTCCACATACAGCCGGTCAGAGAAGGCTTCGTTCAGCCGTTCGAGCCAGGCGGCGGCAGCCTGGGAGTCGCTCACTGCCAGGCGACGCAGCGCGCCGCGCCGTCCGCCCGTCAGGCATAGCAGCCCGGTGGATTCCTGCGCGACCTGCTCAAAGGTCAAAGCCGCCTCGTCGCTGCCCAGGGCGCTGCTCAGGCGGCACAGGCTGCGCCAGCCAGAGAGATCGGTCGCCAGGAAGACCAGTGCGCCGCGTGGGGTGGATAGTTCTATTTCCAGCCCCAGGATCGGATGCACTCCTGCCGCGCGACAGGCATCGTAGAATTCGATGGCCCCGGTCAGGCTGTGATGGTCGGTCTGCGCCAGTGCGAGCAGCCCATGATGAGCCGCGGCCTGCGCCAGTTCTTGCGGCGAAGCCAGGCCGCGCAGGAAGGAATAGCTTGAATGAGTGTGAAGATGGGTGATCACAGGAATGGCGAACATAGCGCTATTGTACCCAAGTTTTTCGCATCGAAACCCAATTCGGTGTTATCATCATTTCGCGCCAGAAAATCCAATCTTAATCTATCAGGCTGCCTACACTGCTAATC
>CAIQJJ010000266.1 GCA_903872065.1 uncultured Anaerolineales bacterium
AATGCGCTCATCCTCATCCATGATTTTGAGGGCGCTGGGCAGCAGCACCGGATGCGTGACCGAAAAGCAGGCTTTGCCGGCCGCGCCGTGATCGTACAGCACATCCAGTTGTTTGAGCACACTGCCGCCAGCCATGATGTCGTCAATGATGATCGGGCTGCGGCCTTCGATGTCGCCGACAACGTGGGTAGTATGGGTTTCGGCGAAGCTGGAGCGGCGCTTGTGCATGATCACCAGGGGCAGGTTGAGCAAGCCGGCGTATTTGCCGGCCACGCTGGCGCGCCCGACATCCGGGCTGACAATGGCGGCGTTCTTAAAATCCTGGCAGCGAAAATAGTCGGCCAGCAGCGGCAGGGCGGTCAGTGGGTCTACGGGGATGTTGAAGAAGCCTTGAATGGCCGGGTTGTGGATATCCACAAAAATGACGCGGCTGGCGCCCTGGCGCTCCAGCAAATCGGCGACCACACGGGCGCTGATCGCCTCACGGCCGCGCGCCATGCGATCCTGGCGGGCGTAAGGAAAATAGGGGATGACAAGGCTGATGCTGTGAGTGCTGGCGCGGCGGAAAGCATCCAGGTAAAGCAGGGTTTCCATCAAATTGTCATTGACCGGCTGGCAGCAAGGTTGGATAAAAAAGATGTCCTGTCCCCGCACCACCTCATCAATACTGATATGAATTTCGCTATCGGCCAGATGATTGGTGGTTGATTTGCCGAGCGGCGCCCCCAAAATTTCGGCGACCTCTTGAGCAAGGGCGGGGTGGGCAGAGCCAGTAAAAATACGCAGTGGGTGTGGCACGCAACCTCCTTAATTATGGTTGAGAACGCAGCATATCCCTGGCGTGGGCAAAAAGCGCGTTTTCTGCTTAAGAGAACAAGTTAACCTTTCACCGCGTCAAGTATAGAAGACAGTGACCAAAAAGACAAGGGGGGAAACCAAAAACGAGTAAAATAAACTTATGGACAATCTTTCGCTGCGTATTCAACAAACCTGCCAGCAAAGCATGGCGCTGCAAAACAGCCCACAAGCCGCGGCCATCGGCGCGATCGTTGCGGCGGCGATCGCGGCGGTTGACCCCTACCAGGCCGTCTTGCGCGCCGTGCAGCGCGATGGCGAACGCCTGCGGATCGGCGAGCAAAGCTTCGACCTGCGCGCCATCCGGCGCTTGAAGGCGGTGGGCATGGGCAAAGCCGGGCGCGCCATGCTGCAAGCGCTCAACGATGCACTGGGCGACCGCCTGGCCGGCGGGATGGTGATCGCCAAGCACGCCGCCCCTCCTTATGAAGAAATCGGACGGGCGAGGCTGCTGGCCGGCGGACACCCCGCGCCGGATGCGAACAGCATTGAGGCCGGGCGACAACTGCTGGCAGAACTGGAGGGCGGGACGGCGGACGATCTGACGATCTGCCTGATCTCCGGCGGCGGTTCGGCCCTGGCCGCGGCGCCGGCGGAGGGCATCGCCCTGGCAGACCTGCAGGCGCTGACCAATCATCTGCTGGCTTGCGGGGCGACGGTCAATGAGATCAACTGCCTGCGCAAACACCTGGATCGGGTCAAGGGCGGGGGAGTGGCGCGGCAGGCAGCCCCGGCGCGCCTGGTCAGCCTGATCCTCTCGGATGTGATCGGCAACCCGCTGGATGTGATTGCCTCTGGGCCGAGCGTCCCTGACCCATCCACCTACGCCGACGCCTGGCAGATCATCCAGAAATATCACCTGGAGGCCAGCCTGCCGCCGGCCATCGGACGGCGCTTGCAGCGAGGCCTGGCCGGCGACCTGCCAGAAACGCTCAAGCCCGGCGACCCCATCTTCGCCCGCACGACCAATCTCGTGGTGGGCAGCAACGACCAGGCAGCGCAAGCCGCCCTGGCGCGGGCCAGGCAGTTTGGCTATCACACCCTGCTGCTCAGCACCTATCTGCAAGGCGAAGCGCGCAGCGCGGGACAGTTTTTGGCGGCCATTGCCCGGCAGATCGCGGCCAGTGGGGAACCGCTGCCCCGCCCGGCGTGCCTGGTGGCGGGCGGCGAGACAACGGTGACGCTGCACGGGAGCGGCAAGGGCGGGCGCAACCAGGAATTGGCGCTGGGCGCAGCCGCCGAACTGGCCGGCCTGCCCGAAACGGTTTTATTGAGCTTCGGCACAGATGGCGAGGACGGCCCGACCGACGCCGCGGGGGCGGCAGTGACGGGTGAGACACTGGGGCGCGCCGCCAGCCTGGGCCTGAAGCCGGCGCTGTTTCTGCAAAACAACGACGCCTATCATTTCTTTGCCAGCCTGGGCGACCTGCTGCGTCCCGGCCCGACCGGCACCAACGTCAACGATCTGACCTTCCTTTTCTCAGGATAAAACACTATGAAACTCGTGACCTTTGCTGCAATTCAAATGGACGCCGCGCCGCAGCCCACCGAGGCGCGCCTGGCGCGGGCCGAGGCGCTGGTCTCCCAGGCCGCCAAAAGCATGGCGCAGGTGGTTGTGCTGCCCGAAGTATTCAACACCGGCTACGCCTATACGGACGAAAACTTCCGCCGCGCGGAGCCGCCGGACGGGCTCACTGCGCGCTGGATGAAGAGTCTCAGCGCCAGGCTGGGCGTTTACCTGGCGGGGACGCTGCTGCTGCGCGACGCGGACGGAGAGATTTACAACACCATGCTGCTGACCGCTCCCGACGGGCAAACCTGGCGCTACGACAAAAGCTACCCCTGGTATTGGGAGCGAGCTTATTTTCGCCCCGGGCGCGGGCCGTTCGTGGCTGAAACGCCATTGGGGCGCTTTGGGATGCTGATCTGCTGGGATATGGCGCACACCGATCTTTGGGCCGCATACGCCGGCAAAGTGCAGGCGGTGCTGTCCAGCAGCTGCCCGCCCCTGGTGCCTGAGATGCAACTGGCCTTCCCGGACGGGCGGACGCTCGCCGGCAGCCAGGTCAGTGAGACATTCCAATGGGCAAACCGCAATGTGAACGATACTTTCGGGCGGCTGGCGCAGCGCCAGGCGGCCTGGTTGGGCGTACCGCTGGTCAATACCACCGGAACGGGGATCTTCGACACCCTCGCGCCGCGGCCAGGCCTGACGCTGTCCATGTTCCTGCTGATGGCGCCGCGCTACTGGCGCTCCCTGGCCCAGTTGAAGCAGGCGCGGATGCAGGCGCGCTACTTCCAGGAGACCTACGTGTGCAGCGCCGCCGGGCAAGTCCTGGAAAGGGTAGCGGCCGAGCAGGAAGGGGTCGCGGTGGGAACGGTGGAACTTGCCGATCATCCGCCGCAGCCCAAAGGGGATCAGCCGGCCTTTGGCCTGGAGCGGATGGCGTACGACATGGATCGGATGCTCAACTGGGCAATGAAGCCGGTCTACGAAAAGGGAAAAGATGTCCCGTAAACGCCTGATAAGATGCCGGCCAGGGTTGTGGAGCCTGCTGCTGATCGCATTCCTGGCAGCCGGCTGCGCCCCAAGCAGCGCCTCCCGCGCCCCGGTCAAGGTCTATTTTGCCGGCCCGGAGGGCAGCGTCAAAACCGCCCTGGGGCTGGGCGGAAGTTTTCAAATTGTGAGCGAACCGGCGCAGGCCGAGGCGCTGGTGATCCAGGGCCAGGCGGCGGAAGCGGGCGACCTGGGCGAACTCATCCGCCAGGGGAAAGGGGCGGTCATCTTCCTGGATGAGACGGTGGACGCGGCGAGGCTGGAGGCGTTGAGCGGCGTCCCGGTCGAACTGCAGGCGCAAGAGACGCCGGTCAGCCTGGCAGAGGCGGCCGGCGCGGCGAAAACGGACATTCTCTGGAACAGCGCGCCGCAGGTGCGCCAGCGTTTCACAAGCCTGACGCCGCTTTCCTCGGCCAGCCCGCTGGCGACCAGCTATGAAGATGGCAGTTGGGTGCTGTGGCAGGCGCGGGCAGGGGTGTTCATCTTCAACGCCTTCCTGGGAGAGGACAACCCGCAGTTGCAAGAATGGGCCTATTTCAACTACATGGTCTATGCGCTGACCATGCAGGCCGCCGGGCAAACTCCGCTGAGTTTTGCCGCCTACCCGGCCTCGCCCGTGCCGCATACCGCCGAGCGGGTGGCCTTGATCATCGTCATGGGCGGGGTGCTGGCGGCGGCATTCGTCATCTTCAGCCTGGTGCGGCGCTACAGCCTGGCGCATCCCGAAGCGCTGGACGCCCTGGTGCTGAACCGCCAGGACTTCAACCAGCGCGAGGCGCAAACCGGCTGGGAGGAGATCGGCTTCCACCGTCCGCTGGGCGGCTTTCTGCTGGCCCTGGTCAGCGGGCTGGTGCTGTTCATTCCGCTGATCATCTATCAAAACCTGATCCTGCCGGTCTACATCCTGCCCTCGGCGCAGGCGTTGGGCATTTGGGGACGGGTGACGCAGTTCTTCAACCTGCTGTGGTGGATGCTGGACATGGGCACCAGCGCGGCCTTCATCAAGTTCTTCGCCGCCTACCGCGTCAGCGAACCGCGCAAGGCGATCCAGTTCGGGCAGGTCTTCGTCTGGTGGCAGGCGCTCTCCGGCGCGGCGCAGGTGATGGTCGTGACGCTGGTCGCCGGGGGGATGCTGCCGCAGACGGTCTACGCCCTGTATGCGTGGAGCGTGATCGTCCATACGCTGATCCAGATTCCGGGCTTTTACCAGGTGATGCGCCATGCGCTGATCGCCTGGCAGCGCTTTGACTATGCGCAAATTATTGAGATCGCCCTGTACTTGCTGCTGCCGATGACCGCCCAGCCGGTGATCGTGGGGCTGATGGTGCTGTGGGGGCGCTCGCAGCCGGCCTACGGGGCGGCCATGGGCGGGCTGATCGGCCTGGGGCTGGCGGTTTACGCGGTGGAGGCGCTGGCTTTCTTGCTCGGCCTGTGGCTCTACCGGCGGGTGGGCTACAACGCCCGCCTGCTGTTCCTGGCGCATTTCGACTGGCAGGTGATCCAAGAGGCCTTCCGCTTCGGCGTTTTCGAGATGCTCGGCTCGGTGGCCTGGGCGGTGGGGCAGGCGATGGAGATCGTGGTCACGCAAACGCGGCTGGTCAACTATACTGAGATCTGGGGCAACTGGGGCGTGGCGCAAAATTTCATCTTCGCCTTCAACATCTCAACCACCTTTTACAACAACCTGATGCCGGCGCTCTCAGAGGCGGTCTCGCACAGCCGCCGCGCCCTGAGCCAGTATTACGCCGTGATGGCCTACAAATGGGGCGGGATGTTGAGCGTCTTCGTGGGGGCGGTGCTGCTGGCAGTGGCCGACCGCTTCATCCTGGGCGCCAGCGGGCCGGAATTTACGCGCGCCGCCGGCTATGTCATCCCCCTGGCGATCTGGGGCGCGATCCAGTACCCGTCCTGGGTGGGCGACAATGTGCAGCGCGGGGCCAACCGCCCGCAATGGATCGTCCTGCTGGTGGCCATGGAGCAGATCATCCGCGTGGCGCTGGCTTACGCGCTGATCGAACGCTTCCAGATCACCGCCCTGATCATCGGCTACTTCGTCGGCCTGCTGACCAAGGATATTGTCTCCTACTTTGTCAATCACCGCTGGTGCTTCCCACAGCGCTTTTACCTCTGGCAATCGCTGATCGCCCCGCTGCTGGCCGGCGCGGCGCATTGGGCGATCCTGCGCTGGCTGACCGGCTACCTGTGGCAGGGCGATCAGATCACCAGTGTGCTGATCTTCTTCATCGGCATCCTGCCCTCCTTCCCGATCTACGCCTTCTTCTACGGCCTGTTCGGCGGCTGGGACGAGGCGACGCTGGATGAATTGAAACAAGCAGTCGCGCTGAGCGGCTTCGTCCGCCCGCTGGCATGGCTCTTCTGGTGGGCCAGTGAACGCGGGGCGCGCCTCAGCCCGCTGCACAACCGCTTCCCGATCACGATCCGCGCCGAGGCGCTGGCCGAGGCAAGATCGCTGACTGAGGAGAGGGTGCATGTATAGTTCAGGTTGATATGTCCATTGTGCGCGAAATCCAGGCCAAGACGCTCTTGATCTCGATCAAAAACCCGGAGGGGTGGTTTGGGGTCAAGTATAACCTGAACATTTACCGCGGCTGCGAACACCGCTGCATCTACTG
This sequence comes from uncultured Anaerolineales bacterium, assembly GCA_903872065.1. Taxonomy (GTDB): domain Bacteria; phylum Chloroflexota; class Anaerolineae; order Anaerolineales; family UBA4823; genus CAIQJJ01. The sequence continues at coordinate 6,046 of CAIQJJ010000266.1, forward strand.
CGACTCCCGGTCGGACTGCTATCAGATCGAGAATTTCGACGGGGAGGTGCTGGTCAAGACCAACGCAATTGAGCTGTTGGAGAAGGAACTGGGACGCAAGCGGATCAAAGGCACGGTGGGGACGGGGGCCATGAGTGATCCTTATACTTACGCCGAGAAGCGCTACGGGCTGACGGGCAAGGCGCTGCAAGTGCTGGCCAAATACCGCTTTCCGGCGCACTTGACGACGAAGAGCGACCTGGTGCTGAAAGACCTGGAGACGCTGCAAGAGATCCAGCGCGCCCAGCGGGCTTCGGTGGCGTTCACGCTGACGACGGTGGATGACGCGCTGGCGCGCCAGGTGGAGCCGGGCGCGCCGCGCCCCTCCGCCCGCCTGGAGGCGCTGGCGCGGCTGGCGCAGGCGGGCATTCTGACGGGGGTGTTGATGATGCCGGTGCTGCCGCTGATCGAGGATACGCCGGAGAATATTCGGGCGATTGTGCAGCGCGCCGCCGAGGCAGGGGCGAAGTTCATCATCCCCTGGATCGGGATGAGTCTGCGCGCCGGGCAGCGCGAGTATTACTATGCGCAGTTGGATCACTTGTTCCCCGGGCTGCGGGCTGAGTATGAGAAGCGCTACGGCGACCGCTATTCGTGCGCCGCGCCGCAGGCGAAGAAGCTGGAGCGGCTGCTGCATGAGGAGTGTGAGAAGTACGGAATGGCGACGGATATGCGGTTGTTTCGCGCAGCGGAGGAAGGCAAGCAGCTTGAGTTGTTTTGAGGGAGGTCGGTGTCGGGGATCAACGCTGACCTGCGCGATCTGCAATTTCTTCTTCGTTTGTCATTGACAATGATATAGGGCCCGCGATTTAATGGACTATATGTGTCACCGGACAC
>CAIQJJ010000267.1 GCA_903872065.1 uncultured Anaerolineales bacterium
ATGCTTCCTGCTGCGCTTACCCAAGAAATCACTGAACTTCATGCCGACATCTGTTCGGCCCTGGCGGACCCGCGCCGCATTTTGCTGCTGTATGCTTTGCACCAAAAGCCGAGCAATGTGGGCGACCTGGCCAAAGAGTTGAATATCAGCCAGCCGGCCGCCTCGCGCCACCTCAATCTGCTGCGTGAGCGGGGGATTGTGTCGGCGCAGCGGGATGGTCAAACAGTCGTTTATACCCTTACCGATGTCCGCATCATCCAGGCTCTTGATTTGCTGCGCGCCGTCCTGGCCAGCAAGCTCAAGAACCAGGCCGTTCTGATGGAATCTATCCTTTCTGAATCTACAGGAGAAACTCTATGAAACATTTGCTGATCCTGGGCGCTGGAACCGCCGGCACAATGGTCGCGGCCCGCATGCGCCGCCTGCTCGATGACGACGAGTGGCGGATTACTATTGTGGACCAGTTTGAGACCCATTATTACCAGCCTGGCTTTTTGTTCATCCCCTTTGGCATGTACAGCAAAAATGATGTCGTCAAGCCGAAACGCGACTTTATCCCGGCCGGGGTTGAACTGATCTTTGCACCCATTGAGGCCATCGAACCTGAGCAAAACCGCGTCAAGCTGGCCGGGGATCGAACGTTGACGTATGATTTTCTGGTCATCGCCACCGGCGCCAAGACGCATCCCGAACAGACGCCAGGCTTGCAAGAGCATGAATGGCGCAAGAGCGTCCACGAGTTCTATACCATCGAGGGCTCGCTGGCGTTAGCCAAACACTTGCGCAACTGGCCGGGTGGGCGGTTGGTGGTCAACGTGGTTGAAAACCCGATCAAGTGCCCGGTCGCTCCGCTCGAATTTCTCATGCTGGCCGATTGGTTCTTTCACGAGCAGGGCATTCGCGACCGGGTGGAATTGATCTACGCTACGCCGCTTCCCGGCGCCTTCACCAAGCCGATTGCCTCGCGTCACCTGGGCAATATCCTGGAGCAGAAAAATATCCGCGTCGTACCCGATTTTATGATCGAGCGCGTCGAGCCGGATGCGAAGAAGATCGTCGCCTATGACGAACAGGAAGTGGAGTACGACCTGCTGGTCAGCGTGCCGCTGAATATGGGCGATGATGTGGTGGGGCGTTCTGGCCTGGGCGATGCGCTGAACTTCATCCCCGTGGACAAACACACCTTCCTGTCTTCCAAATACAGCAATCTGTTTGTGCTGGGCGATGCAGCGGCCATCCCCACCTCCAAAGCTGGTTCGGTGGCGCATTTTGCCGTGGATTGTTTTGCAGAAAACTTCCTGCGCTACATTGATGGCCTGGAGATGCAGCCCACATTTGATGGGCATGCCAACTGCTTCATCGAGTCGGGCTTCAACAAGGGCTTGCTGATTGATTTCAATTACGATGTTGAGCCGCTGCCGGGCTTTTATCCGATGCCGGGCGTTGGGCCGTTCACTTTGCTGCAGGAATCCGAAATCAACCACTGGGGCAAATTGATGTTCCGCTGGATGTATTGGAATATCTTGCTCAAAGGTCAGGAACTGCCTCTGCCCGCCCG
>CAIQJJ010000268.1 GCA_903872065.1 uncultured Anaerolineales bacterium
AGGGTTTCCGAAACCCTAAGGGTCTTTTTTTTCAGCGCAGTCATTCACTTAAGGTGAAGTAAAACGCCGCCCCCTGCTCAGGCGCGCTGACCGCCCAGGCGCGCCCGTCATGGCGGTGGATGATGCGCTGGACGGTGGCCAGGCCAACGCCGACGCCATTGTCTTTGACGAAGTAGACGACGCGTTCCGCCTCGCACTGTCGCTCACCCAGATCACCTGGCCGTCGGCTTAAAGGGACGTTTTCTTCGCCAGGCGTCAGCGCAGCGGCCCCGATCATGAAGGGCGGGGCAGGGAAGACGGCATAACGGATGACAAGCCCATCTTCCCCTCCCCAACGCTGATCTTCCGTTGGGGAGGTCAGGGTGGGGTCTCCCTCCCCAATGGCGGTCTCTTGTTGGGGAAAGCCAGGATCAGGCGCGGTGGACGCTGCGCAGCTTGTGAGGATCAGCCCGATGAGAGCGAAGCATAAGAGAGAAAGAGAGCAAATTCCCCCTGGAAGCAGTTTGTGACAATCTTTCATTCAGGCCTCTGGCAGATACCATGCAGAGCAAAAATGGGGCGCAGTGATAAGAGGGATGTTTTGCCAAGGGCTATTGCAGCATGGAATGGAAAGGCGAAAGGAATTGTGTGGCGCGGAGCGGCCCGATTTGTACCCTGATCTGTGCTAAACTTAAGCATTAGATTTTAAGGAGCGTTCCAATGACAGAAACTGATCTCTTTGATGTCCCTGCGTATGCAGGACAATTTTATGACACAACCTCTCCCGATACGTTGGACCTGGCTGATCGGGCCGCGCTGGCGCTGAACGGCATCATGGGGACGATTGACCCCGATCTGCTGACGATGTGGGGGTTGGTGCATTACAACGCCCGCCGCCCGCATCTTTCGCACTGGGCCTCGGCGGAGACGCTGGTGGATCCAAAGCTGGCCGAGTCAATTACGTTGATGCGGATTATGTCTGGCAGCAGGCGGGAATTGGAGTTGGAGCAGCGCTACCGCGCGGCGCTCTTAGGGCGCTTGCAAGACGGGCTGTATTGGGATTTGACCGATCAACGCCGCCCGTGGCGCAATTCGTATGCCGCCGGGTTTTACGGGCAGGGAAAGGACGAGGATTTCGCTACGCTGCCGGGGGCGGGGCGAATGCTGCGCACGCTGCTGATCTGGCGCGAACTGGGCGTCCAGCCGGAGCGGATGGAGCAAGAACTGCGCGCCCTGACGAGCGGCCTGCTGCGCATCGCGGTCAAGAAAGATGCTGGCGGCCCCGGCGAGTACGCTTATTATCCCGAACATGGCGGCTGGGGCGAACCCTGCGCTTACCCGCGTTCGGGCTGGCTGAATACTGATGAAGCGCAAGGCGAGACGGAAGGCGGTGAAGGTTCGGTGGTGTGCATGCACGGACACCAGATTTACGCCGCGGCGCGCTGGTACACCGAGAGCCGGCAGGGCGAGGCGCTCGACCTGGCGCGTTTGTTGACGCATTATGTGATGCTGCCGCGCTTTTGGGGCGGCGTTCCGGATCCCTACGCCGACCGCGCTGGGATGCGCTTGATGCATATCGGCGCCCACCGCGCGGACCCGGCCTATACCTCTGGTCACGAGCAGGGGCATTGGTACAGCCATTTCCACGCCCGGGCGATTGCGCTGCGCGGCATTTTGGAGTACGCCTGGGCGGCCGGCGATGAGCGCGCCGCCGAATTCGTGCGCCGCGCCTACGAGTACACCCTCAGCCAGGGCATTCCGCGTATGGGTTGGATTAACTGCTACCCGGCCGGGGTGGATCACGTGGAGGGCTGCGCCCTGGGCGACCTGGTTGCGTTAGGCGTCCGCCTTTCGGATTATGGCCTGGGCGATTATTGGGATGATGTGGATGCAGTGGCGCGCAACCAACTGGTCGAGCAGCAGCTTACCCGGCCCGATTTCCTGGAACGCGTCAGCCAGAACGCGACCGGGCAGTGCTGCGAACAGGCGCCGGCCGGCCAATTGTTCTTTGCCGAGGATATCTTTACGCGCACGCTGGGCATTTACGGCGGGACGGCGCTGCCGACGAGCATCCCCTCGGTGTGGGTGATGCACTGCTGCACCTCGAACGCTACGCAGGGCTTGTATTACACCTGGGAGGGCGCACTGCGCTCGCGCGGGACGACGGCGGAGGTCAATCTGCTGCTCAATCGCGCCAGCGCCATGCTGGATGTGGACAGTTTTCTGCCGTTCGAGGGCCGGGTGCAGATGCGCAATAAGACGGCGCGGCGGCTGGCAGTGCGCATTCCATATTGGGTGCGGCGCAGCGAGTTGGCGCTGACGCTCAACGGAGCGCCGTTCATCCCGGAGTGGATCGGCAACCGTGTGGTGGTGGAGGCGCTCCAGCCGGGCGATGTGATCACGCTGACTTTCCCAGTAATTCAGCAGCGCCTGGCCTACACGGTCAACGCCAACAGTCCCCATGAGCAGGTCTATACACTGGATTTGCGCGGCAGCACCGTGGTGGATATTTCACCGCGTGATGATTCGCCGGACAGCTATCCGTTATATTTGCGCGAGGGTATGAAGGCGGAGTCTGCGCCTCTTAAATCGGCCAGGCGCTTTACGCCGGATCAGGTAGTGCGCGGCTGGTAAGTATGGGCGATAGGTAAGAAAAAGGATCAACGATGAGTAATGCGGCGGTTGTTTTGCTCAGTATGGCGGCGGGCGGAGTGGGGCTGTGTACGTTATTGGGATTTTGTGGGCGCTGGTGGTGGCGTTTCGATCTGTTCAGCCATTTTCGCGCTCAGTATGCGCTGCTGCTGGCGGCGGCGACAGTCGCTTTTGGCCTGTTGGGACGATTGGAGCTTGTGATCCTCAGCGGGCTGTTTGGGCTGGTGAATTTGGGGCTGCTCTTGCCTTTTTATATGCCCACTGGGGCGCGGCCGGTGGAGGCGAAAACCTACCGTCTGTTGGCCTGCAATGTGCTGCAAGAGAATCAGCAGTATGCCCACCTGATCGAGCTGATCCAGAGGCTTAAACCGGATTTCATCATCTTGCTTGAGGTGGGCGAGC
>CAIQJJ010000269.1 GCA_903872065.1 uncultured Anaerolineales bacterium
CATGAAGTCCTGCATCCAGGCCTGGGCGGAGGCGGGAAGCGTCCCTTGCAGATAGCGCTCCGCCAGGGTGGGCGCGTCGGCGCTTTGGAAGGCCGCCAGGGAGGGCGCGTCGGCTTTGATCTGCACGGCGATCTTCCACAGCATCAGGTCCATCTCGGTGGTCACATTTTGCGGCAGCCCGCGGGTCACGTCCAGGGCGGACATTGTAATCCCTGGCCCGTCCGCTTCGCCCGCCGGCAGCAAGTGGCTGATGAGATTGAGCAGCGCCAGGGACGGCGCCATCACCGGCATAAAGCGCTGCAGCAGGAGCGGCAGGGCTTCGGCCAATCCCTTCTGCGCCTCCACAAACGCGGCAAAGTTGGCCAGGCGTTCAAAGCGGTCGGCCCCGCCGGCGATCTGCACGGTTTGCAGATAGGCGTCCACCTGGGCGTCAAAGCGAGCGCGCGCCTTTTCGGGCTGCAGCAGGGTGCGCGGGATGTCGCGCAGGGCGGGCAGCGTAAACTGCAGCGCGCGGCGCATACTGCTCCAGCGCAGGCGGCCCTGCCCGATCCCCAGGCGCGCGTCAGGCGCGAGCTGGCTCAAGAGGCGCGCCGATCCCGGTTCGCCGATCCCCAGGAAGCCGCTCAGGATGCGCCCCCCCACAGGGTGGCGCAGGACATCGTCGAGGCGCACCCACAAGCGTTCGCCGGCCACGGTTAAAACATCTTGTTCTTCGAGCTTGATCGCCAGGCCGAGTTTCTTCCCAATTCCCAATACCACACGCTGGATGGCCTCCTGGCCGAGCGGGGTCAGGGGGCCAACGATGCCCTGGAATGAGCCGAACGAGAACCACACCAGGAGCGGATCGACCGACACGCGCGGGATGGGGAACAGGGAGGTGATCGGGCGCGATTGCAGGATAAACAACTCGCCGCCGGCGAAGGCCCATTCAATATCTTGCGGCGCGCCGTAGGCCTGCTGGATCTGTTGGCCGGCAGCGGCAAGCCGGCGCGCCTGGTCAGCGGAGAGAGTTTGCCGCGCGGCGTTGTCTTCGGCGGCGTTCTCCACGCCTCCGCCGGGGCGCGGGCGCGTCGCCACGCGCTTGCTGCCCAGGGTCACGCTGCGGATTTCCCCTTGCACGGCGTCCACCACGTAGTGGTCAGGCTCGACCTGGCCAGAGACAAGCGCCTCGCCCAGGCCAAAGGCGGCGTCAATCACAGCTTCGCTCCGCAGCCCGCTCAGAGGATTGGCGGTAAACAAGACGCCGGAGACCTCGCTGGCGACCATCTGCTGCACCACGACCGCCAGGGCGGCCTGCTCGTGGGCGATGGCGCTGCGCATCCGGTAGCCGATGGCGCGCCCCGTCCACAGGCTGCTCCAGCAGTCAACCACCGCCTTGAGCAGCGCGGCTTCGCCGAGGATATTGAGAAAGGTGTCTTGCTGGCCGGCGAAGGACAGGTCGGGCAGGTCTTCAGTGGTGGCCGATGAGCGCACCGCCGCGCCGCCGGGCTGCGCGCCGAGCTGCTGGTAAGCGTCTTTCAGCGCAGCAGAGATCGCCTGCGGGATCGCCCCGGCCGAAAAGGCGGCGCGGATCTGGGCCGAGGCGCGCTCCAGCGCCTCCAGTTCCTCGGCAGCCAGGCCGTTGAGCGCCGCGGCGATGACGCCGGCCAGGTTGTTCTCCGTCACAAAACGGCGGTAGGCATCCGTGACGACGATAAAGCCAGGGGGGACGGGTTGGCCGATCCCGGCCAGGCGCGCCAGGCTGGCGCCCTTGCCGCCGGCGTTCTCAAATGTGACTGATGGGGAGGAAAGAGGGAGGATGTAGGTCTCGCTGTGCATGGGGGGTGTCCTGTTTTTGGGAAGCGTGGGTTAAGTATAGCATGCTTTAGGCTGCCTGAGGCATCCAGGCATCCAGGCATCAGGCATCCTGAGCTTGTCGAAGGATGACGCTTCGACAAGCTCAGCGCGCCTGATCGC
>CAIQJJ010000270.1 GCA_903872065.1 uncultured Anaerolineales bacterium
AGTGAACGCCTCCCCAAGCACCCTTATTTCGTCTCCAGAAGCAGTTCTGCTCCCCACTGCCCACTGCCCACTGCCCACTTTCCCTCCCATTTCTTCCCAAATCGCCTCCGCCGCCTTCGTCAGCGCCACAATCGGCCGCGTCGTCTGGCGCACCACCACCCACACCACCACCCACACCACCCCCAAGAGCGCCACCGCCCCTATCACCAGTGTAATCCAACTGATCCATGCAAACGAATAGACACTTGCCAGCAGCTCTGCGTCCTTTTGCTGCACAATTACTCCCCATCCATTGTCGATCTGCTCCACATACGCGTGCCAGTCTTCCCCCTGTTCATCCTGAAAAGTGACCAATCCCCGCCTGCCCTCCCGCAGCATCCTCACCGGCGCGTAGGCGCTCAAATCTCGCAGTTCCCCCTCTGAATATGCCGGGTCCGGGTGCGCCACCACTTTATTCATCCCGTCCACCACGTATGCGTAGCCCGTCTCACCGAGCTGGCTGGCTTCCACCTCCGCCGATATTTCGCTCAGTTCGCTGCTGATCGACCCCACCCCCACGATCCGCCCGCCGGCGTCTTGAATCGCCGTCGCCATATTGAGCGCCGGCTTGCCCGTCGTGCGGCTGATCAACACCTCCATCGTCAGCGGCGCGCCTGTCATCGCCCCCTGGTACCAGCCCCGGTCGCGATAATCTTTGTTCTCCTGCGTATCACTGCGCGCCACATTCATCCCCGCCGGGTCCGTTGTTTGCACCAGGAAAAGCTGCGGATGCGCCGCGCTGACTCGTTCCAGCAGCGGCTTTTGGACCTGGGCCTCCATACTGATGATTTCGGGCCGCGACGCCAATTCATTGAGCGTCTGGGCGTTCAGGCGCAGCCAGATAGAAATATTGCGCGCCAAAGTGCGGTTGGTGAGGCTGAGATCGTGATTGGCCTGTTCTGCGATAGCAGCCTGCCCCCGCGCATTGACCAACACATTCCCCACCGCCAGGATGGGCAGAACCACCAATAAGATAAGCAGCGTAAGCCGCGTCCCCAGGCGCAGCTCACTTAAACGGCGGGGTAGGCGAGAAGTTGGAAATGGGTGAGTATTCACTGCTTTCTCCTCTTCAAGCGTTTTCTTCATGGGCTGCCTCCTGACGATTGTTCCTGCGTTCCTCTGCAAGGTTCTGCTGGCGGCGTTCTGCATCGCCCTCGCTTCCCACTTCCTGCGGCGGTGTTCTGTACCGCTCTCCATTTTCCACGGCGGCGTCCTGTACCGCCATCTTCTCCAACCGAATCCCCACCTTTCTACCCAACGACTTTCCCAATTCACGCGCCGCCGTCCGCAAAATCGTCTCCGGATCCGTAGAACCGCGCACCAGCGAAGTGATCTGCCGCAAATTCTTCTCACGCTGCGCAAGGTTTTGCGCCTGTTCATACAGCCGGATACTCTGCACCACCGTCGCCGCCTGCGCCGCCAGGCTTTCGATCTGGCGCATCTCATCCTCGCTCAGCTCCGCCGGCTGCTCCCGCGTAACCACCAACTCCCCAATCCACTGATCGCTTGCCGTCAGTGGGAACACAGCCATCGCCCGCCCGGTTTGGCGCATTTGGGCGCGCATTTCTGCGTCCAGCTTGGGATCGGCTTCAACATCCCTGATAAAAGTGGGATGCTCGCGGTTGCGCTGCGTTGCAAACGCCAGTTGGACGATTGGCAGTCGCCCTCCGGTGGAAATACCGCCAATGGCGGATTGACCCCATACCCCGGCCACGATCGCCTCTCCCTGAGTATCTTGCGCGTCCCGTCGCGGGCGTTCGAACAACAAAATACTGCCATAATCAAATTCACGAAGAGCCGTCGACTCAACCACCGCTTTCAAAACACCCTCCACCGTCGTCGCCCCGATCACGCGCGCACTGGCTGTGTAAAGCCCTTCCGTGCGGGTGAGAGCTGTCTGGGTTTCTTGAGCAAGCCGCAGGTTTTCGATGTGGGCCGCCAACTGCTGGCTGACCGAAGTTAGCATCTCTTGTTCGCTTTCCGAGAGGGGCGCAGCGCCGAGCAGAGTAATTTCACCGATCGACTCATCGCGAATGGTCAGCGCGGCGGTGTTTTGTACCGCATCCAACTGCCCACTATCCACTGCTTCCTCATTCTTTCCCAAAGGTTTCACCCGGTGATCATGATAAAGATACCCCTCCTCTGCCAGGCGTCCCTGAGCATCTTGCCAGGCCTGGCGCGTCAGGCGGCGCATCGCCTCCTCTGCCTCCGCCCGGTAGCGATCGGCGTTATTCAACAGGCGCAGGTTTTCAATCTGCTGCGCTATCTGGCGCGCGACCCCCTGCGCCAGATCATCCGCGCGGGGGTGAATTGCGGATGCGGTGTTTTGCACCGCTTCCCCCTGCCCACTGCCTACTGCCGTGTGAGGTTCTATGGTCAGGGTACCGATTTGCGTCCCCAGAATTTCAAGCGGAGCGGTCACAAAGGCGGTGTTTTGTACTGTTTCGCTGATCGGGGTCATCTGATCGTTCGCAAAAGAGAATCCGGTCAATTCAGGTTGGTGCACCGCGTCGAGGTATTCATCCCACCCACTGCGCGTCAGGCGACGCGCCAGGCTTTGCAGCTCATTGCGAGCGCGCTCCGTCTCCGCTATCAGACGCGCATTCTGGATCGCCACCGCCAATTGGCCTGCCAGCGGCTCAAACGCAATGAGCGCCTCTTCGCCCAACATCCCGGCCTGGCTGCTTTGCATATCCAACACCCCGATCAATTGACTACCCACCGCCAACGGCACCGCCATCTCAGATCGCGTCTCAGGCAGCAGCGGGTTGGGGCGGAAGAAGGCGCTGGAAGTTGTGTCAGCGATCACTACCGTCCGCAGACTGAGCGCTGCCCGTCCGTTGATTGACGTATCATCCAGCGGCAGACGGTGATTGCGCGCCATAAGCTCTGCCCCCACTGTCCCCGTGCCAATTTGCAGCACCAGTTCAGTCTGGGACGGGTTGACCAGGTACACTTGAACATAATACAGTCCAAAGAACGCCCGAATGATCTCCGCCGCGTCTTGCAGCATTGTATCCAGCGCCCGCACCTGCGCCACATTCTGCCCGATTTCCGTCGCCAGCGCCAGGTACAGATTGCGCCGTTCTGCCGCCGCCGTGCGTTCGGCCACCCGCTCCTCCAACTCACCTCGCGATTGGGCCAATGCCTGGTTCGCTTCTTGCAGCTCTACTAAGCGCTGGCGTTCCGTGTTGTTGCGGAAAGCAACTGCCACCCACAGCAGCACCCCCAACACCATGAAATCGCCGAAAGCAGTCCCCACGTCACGCCCATTGATGCCGGGCGCTGCTCCCACAGCCAGCATGGCAGCAAGCACAATCGCCAGCCAGGCGACCATCCCCCAGCCCGACAGCATCATACTTCCCAAAACCAGGGCTAAGGGAATGAACGAATACAGCGAGTAGACGTTCTTTTCTGGGCCAGACAGCAGCAAGAAAAAACCAAATGCCAGCAAGCTGCCGACCACTACCCAGCCGCTGGCGAGATACCACCGGCTGCGGTTGAGCAGATAAGCCGCCGCGCAAAATGCAGCCAGGATCAGCAGACTGATATCTGGGAAGTCCAATCCATTGGCTGCTACACCTCCGGCCACCCCCATAATGTACAGGACGAACAGAGCTACGGCGGTCCAGGCCTGTAAGGCGATGCGCCGCTTTTCTCCCACTTCAGTGATTGAGGGATGCGCTCCCGCAACGTACCGGTTGAGTGGTGAGAGTAGCGCTAGCGTTGCACGTAGAGATTTGATCATTTCAGTTGTCCACTGCTTTGAAAGTAGCCTTAATCGTTTAAAACTTTTGCTTCTTCATCCAGGTTCGCGCTTCTTCAAGACCGGCGCAGTTGAAAATCGTCAGGCGTGTGCCAGGGACTTTTGAAACGATCTGATCCACCATTAGCCTGGCGACGGCGCTCTTTGGTTGGACAACCGCCATAAACTGCACTTCCGTGGCAAGAAACCTGGGAAACCAATCTTTATCAATCCAGGCCTGTTCTTCCAGCCCGATCACACCGATATCAGTGGTATCGCCGATCCACTGCGCGTGCGGGAGCTTCTTTTTATATTCGGCCAGGGTTGCATCCAGGCCTTCTTTGATATTGCGGCCAACATGCCCGCCGCGCCATTGAGAGATCATCGAGCGTGTCTCTTCGTCCCAGATGATCTTAAGATAGGGGAATTCTTTTACGTTTTGCATGAGTTTGTCTCCTTTAGAAATTTAGAACGCGGGGAACACGGAAGGTACGGATGACACAGATAGCGGCGTCACGCACCCTTTCCTCCTTGCTCTCTTCCCACCGCGCTGGATTGAATACTGACACTGATGCGTGAGCCGGCCAGCGCCAGGCCCAGTTCGCGAACACCCGTTTGCAGCACATCTTCGACGCTGTTGGCGCGCTGAATCTTCTGACCGATAGCATTCAACAGCGTTTCAAACTCGGCCTGCGAACGAGACTGCTCGTAGGATCGCGCATTCTGCAGCGCCAGCGCAGTCTGATTGGCCAGCGTGCGCAGCAAATCGACATCCGTATCGCTTAGCCCACTCACCCGGTTCTGCTGCACGTCCAACACCCCTAACACCGTCTCACCCACAGCAATCGGCGCTGCAACTTCAGATTGAGTCTCAGGGAGGAGCGGATTAGCCAGCCAATTGGGATCGCTTCGCGTATCGGTTACCAAAACTGGTTGATTGGAGGCTGCCGCTCGTCCCACCAGCCCCTGCCCTACAGCAACGAAGTGCCCCCGCGCCAGCATGATTTTGCCCGCCTCCCCAGTCGCCGCCGCCAGAAGCAGGCGAGACGAGCTTGGGCCACCCCTTCCTTTGCCCTCTTCCCCTCTTTCCCCCTTCCTCTCTTCTACCAAATAAATATGAGCATGATAATACCCAAACGCACTTTGCAACTGAGTCACCACCTCTTCGAGCAGCGTCCCCTCATCCAAAATCGTCGAGAGGCGGCGGCTGACCTCAGTACTGGTTTGCAGCGCCCGCGTACGTTCTTCAATGCGCTGCTCCAAGCTGATCAGCGTCTCATTCAACTGATTGGCCATCTGATTAAAAGCCCGGCCCAGATCGCCAATTTCGTCTACACTGTCCACCTTGGCCCGCGCCGTCAAATCGCCAGCCCCAAATTGAGCTGTTACATCCGTCAGGCGGATAATCGGCGCCGTAATGAACTGCGCCAGAAAAACCACCACTGCCATCACACCCCCAATAATAAACATCACCAGCAGCAGCGCCTGGCGCGTTTGCTCATTAACCGACGCCAAAGCATCATCCTGATCCTGATGCACTACTACCCACCAGCCCATCGAACGGATATCCGCATTTTGCGTACTGCTATTTACGACGGCCTGGCTCACCAGGCTTGGCTTGCCCTGGTATACAAACTCGCTATAAATCGTTCCCCGGTTCACCTGCAGCGTGCTGACCAACTCAGCATCTACCAATTGCGTCTCACCCTCCGCCAGCACCCGCGCCGGCTCCAAAACCTGGAAGAAATAAAGCTCGACCCTGCCGGTATTCCCAAACCTCTCCGCCAGCAGTTCAGACATGCGCGTCATACTATAAGTAGTGCGCAGAATACCGATCAGCTCGCGTGTACTACTGTCATAGACCGGTACCGCCAAACGCACGCCAAACCCATTTGTACTGGCGTCAAACTCAGGAATGCCAATAAAAGCTCGCCCACGACCATTGTTATAGGTCGCCTGCCACCAGGCCTCATCCGCCTGGTTATAATCTGATGTACGGTTCGAGGTCGCGACAATCGCCCCATAGCGATCCGTCGCAAACACCTCAATATTATCGCCGAACTTCTGGCGAAACTCGCGCAAATCAACGCTGGATTCTGTATTTAGCCGCGCCTTCACCAGCGGAGCATTATCATCTCCCGCCGCGTCAGCCTGAGCCCATTCTTGATCCAACCGCTCAATCTCCGCCCGGATCGCATTCTCATCCATCGTCCCATACGCCGCGTTCGCCGCGCTAATAACCTTTTGCAGCGCCTCATTCAACGCCAGCGTATTGAGCATATCTATCTGGCGGTTCAAAATATCTCCCACCGCCAGCGCCCGCGCCTCCGCCAGGTTGGACAAACCAACCCCAATATTTTCCTGCAAAATCTGGCTGCTGCGCACCTGGCTGTATATAGTAATCCCGCCGGCGATGACGAGGGTGATGGCGAGAAAGACAACGATCAGTTTGTTGGTGAGAGCAAGTGACCGGAATTCAAACACTATCAACGCCCCAAACAGGATAACCCCCGTCGTCGCCAATATCGGGACAAAAGCCTCTTGGGCAGGGATACTAACCTGGATATCAGTCGCCGTCAGATCCACGATCCCCCCAATAACACTCCCCGCTACACCAATCAGAATCCCCCAGGGCGATTCTTCTTTGGGCAGGGTTTGGATAGCGAGTACAACAATAATCAATGCAAAAGCCAGCGGCATTCCAACATTCGAGACGAACAAAGAAATAATCGGCACCGCGGCAACTATCGTAAGAATATTAACCCACGCCGCCACGCGGAACTGGTCTCGGCGGCATAGTTGAAGCGATAACGCATAAATCGCCGCGGTTACAAACAGAATCCCCGCAATGACTGCACTTTGCCAGGCGCCGTCGGTAAAAGTCGTATACAGATTAAAAACTGCACTGATCCCCATCAGAACCGTCATCACAACAGCCGTCAAACGCGTATTGCGGGCAAGTGGAGACCTGGAAGTGACGAGCAGCGATTGAGAAGTGGGAAGTGGGGCAGTGAGAAGCACACGCCTGAGAATGTATACCCCAAAAGCCATCCCCAACAACATCGTCATAATCGGAATAATCGTCCTAAACTCTGGCACCGTATACCGAGAATAGGGCAGCCACCCCTGCGCGTTCGAGAGAGCAAAATCTAACAGCGCCGTCAAGGCGCCCATAACCAGGCTGACCACCACATGAATGCGTACTTTGTCCGGCCGCAGCAGTTGACTGGCCAGCACAACAATCACAATCACCTCACACACCCCATAGATTAACCCCATATCGGCAGTGACAGCCACAGACACCGGAAACAGCACATAGAAACCAGCCAGCGTCAAATGAACGCCCAAATTATAACCATTGTGCCCAACCAGCCAGATCGCTGCCAGCACCGTCAGAGTATACCCTAAGACTGCCAGGGCCCCGACGTAAACCTGCCAGGCCTGCGCACGGAACGCCATATAGAACGTCGCCCCAGTCATCACCAAAGACGCCCCAAACAGAATCCACAACAACTTCTGCGCCGTACCCTTCATCGCATTCATCTCACAACCTCCTCCGTCGCGCCGTCAGACACACTGCCCACTGCCCACTGCCCACCGCTCCCTACTTTTCCCGGCTTTACGCGCACCTGAACATCCATCTTCAACGCCCGCCCCAATTCACGCGCAGCCACCTGCAGCGCGTCTTCAATGCGCGTAGTACCTTGAATTTGTTGATTGATCGCAGCAACCTGTGTTTCACTTTCCGCCTGTCGCTGCGCTCGCTGATACGCCCGCGCATTTTGCAGCGCCGCCGCCGTCTGATTCGCAACCGTCTGCAACAGATCCACATCTGTATTTGTCAAACCGCCAACCTGATTATGCTGCACATCCAAAACCCCCAAAACAGCTTCACCAATCAAAATAGGGATAGCCAATTCAGAGCGCGTCTCTGGCAAGAGCGGATTCGGCAGCCAGTAAACATCCTTGTGAATATCCGCAATCAAAACCGGTTGATGAGTCTCAGCCGCCCGTCCCACTAGCCCCTGCCCCCTGGAAATGAAATGCCCACTCCCCAGCATAACTTTACCCGCCTCCCCCGTCGCCGCAGCCAAAAGCAAGCGAAGAGCCCCTTCGCCCCTTCCTTCTTCCACCAGATAAATATGCACATGATAATACCCAAAAGCCCCCTGCACCTGCCCCACCACTTCATTCAGCAAAGTTTGCTCATCCAAGATCGTCGAAAGCCGCCGACTCACCTCCGCACTCGTTTGCAGCGCCCGCGTCCGTTCATCCACCCGCTGCTCCAGCGTCCCAATCGTCGTCTTAAGCTGCGTAGTCATCGTATTAAACGCCCCAGCCAGCATACCAATCTCATCCCCCGATTCCGCCAGCGCCTGCACCCCCAGATTCCCAGCCGAAATCTGCTGCGCTGCCGCCGTCAGATTCGTAATTGGCCTGGTCAGCGCCCGCGACACCCAATAAGCCGCCCCTGCCCCCAACGCCGCAACTACAACAAACAACATCGTAATCATCCGTTCCAGCCCGCGAGCCGCCCCCAAAAAGGCATCCTCCGGCTGCAAGAAAACCAGATACCAGGGCTGCACCTGCAGAAGACGCACTGCCCCCACCGCCCGACTCTGCTGCACATTGTTTTGCGCCGTACTAAAAACAGCCTCTTGCGAAGCATTATCCAGCCCCGCCTGAAAATCCGACAAATTCGTAGACAGTTCTGCTGAATCTTTCAAAGGCAGCCGCCCTTCTTCTTGCAAAGTCACAATCTTTGCTTCATCCAGCGGCGTAACCGACTTAAAAATATTTTCAGGCATACTCCCATCCGCCAGGCGAACATAATATTCATCTAGCAGAGTCGCGTAAGAGCCAGAGCCGGCCAGATCATTACTGTGGAAAACAATCTCCTGCAAAATTGCTGCATCATACCGACAGCGCAAGATGCCAATAACCTCCCCTCCAGCGTTACGCACCGGAGCGCTGAAATATAGACTCGCATCCCCTGTAGTCGGAGAAAATTCAATCGCCGATGCAAACGGCAGCCCGTCTTCCAGCGGCCGTCTGAAATATTCACGATCCGCCCGGGATTTGCCAATATCCGCTGTATAAGTATCTATCGCGATCATCCCCGTAGGGTTGAGCAGCGCATAAGAACTGATAAAAGTTTGGTCCTTGCGCGCATAAGTGCGCAAAACCACCAATACCTCTTCATCACTGGTCGTCTCACCCTCTATCTCATTCTCACTGCAACCCTTAATAACATCATTCTCAGCGATCTGCATCCCCTCGCCATTTGAGCGCTCGATGCCCCTCTGACACAAATAAGTCACCAGATCCGGATTTTGCGCCTCGGTGCGAATAGTATTCAAATTATTGCGAAAGAAATCATCCAGGCGCGCCGCAGTCTGAATTGATGCCGCCAGCAGCGCGTCTCCCGCCGCCGTCTTCAACTCCTCCTGCGTCACATAATTCGTCAGAGCAGACACCGCCCCCAACGAAACCAGGCTCACACTCAGAAACGCAATAATCAGCTTGGCCGGCAGATTAAAGCTGCGAAATTGAGTGATTAGAAAACCTGCAAAGAAAATGAAAACCCCGATCAGCAGATAGCCCACCACCGGGATCAGCGCCGGCTGTCGCCAATCTGCCAACACATACAAATCAAAAATCAAAACCGTCATTGAAACCAGTGCACTGCTTAAAACCAGCCCAACCAGATACCCGCGCGACACACTGAGCGCGGCGATCATCGTCGTCACCAACAGACAAAACAGCGCCAGATTCACCCCGCCCCCGCGTTGAAAAGCTCCCAGAATAAGATATACCAGGTACGTACATCCCACCAGAAACAGCATTCCCCCGTCAACTCTGCCCCGCCGAGTCAGTAGAATCCCCGCCAGACTGCCAACCCAACCGATAACATACGCAACCAGAAAAGCATAATGAGCCAGATCAGCACTGCGCCCTAGAATAAACAAACCATACACAGTCGCCAGACTTGTAATCGCCAGACCGATCCAACCAACGCGCAAAGCGTTCCGCTCCTGATTAGGAAGCAGCGTCCCCCCCCTCCCTCCCCAACGGTGCTTTTCCTTTGGGGAGGATATGGTGTCGTGTGATAGAAACTTATTGCTCATCTCTCGCCTGACCTTATCGTAAGAACGAAGCATCTAGAAACTGTGTAATATTCGGTTCACTGGAGATCATCCCGCTGCGGACGTAAAAAGCGACATTTGCCTGAGCGCTGGAATATAGAGAAGTGAAATCAGCATTCGACGTAAACGCCTTCACATTATCTTCCAGACTGAGCATTTGCAGACCTTCAGTAGAAATCGCTTCCACCGGCTGATTGGTAAGCTGCGCCAGGAATAGGCTGCTTTCAGCAGGATTATCCCGCTGCCATTCCAGCGCCTCAAACCACCCCGCGGTAAACCCCCGCAGCTCCTCCGCGTGATTCTCGGTGATGTGTTTTTGAAAGACAACCACATCTGAAATCAACCCCGGCTCCGCAGCGCTCGTATAAAGCACATTCAATCCCTGCGCCTTGCCCTGCGAGAGATACGGCTCCCAAACATGCCCCGCATCCACCTCATCCGGAATTGCCCTCAACATATCTTCCGGGGCCACATTCACAAAAGTCACATCTCCAGGTTGAATGCCATTCGCCTCGAACATCGTACGAGCGAGCAGCTCGCCGAAAGTCCCCAACGACACACCGACCTTCTTCCCGACCAGATCGGCCGGCCCCTTAACCTCAGGCGAAGCAATAATCGCATCCGCCCCCACCGAATGATCAATCGCCAGCACCGCTCGCAAACTGCCAGGATTGCGTCCCTCCAGGCGCAGCGCCTCGCCCAGAGGAATACACGTCCCATCTATCTTACCCGCCGCCAGATCAATATAAACATCCGCGATATTCTCGTATGCTACGGGTTCAACCGATGCCCCGTGTTTGGCAAAGAAACCTTTTTCTTGGGCGATAAGAAGCGGATAATACCCCGGAAAAGGGATCCACGCCACCCGCAAAGGTCGGAGAGGCGGCGGAGTCGCACACGAAGCCAGCCCCATCACCAGGAGTAAGATGAGCAAAACATATCGGATCAGCAAATTCTTATTCATAACCAAACCTTCATCCTTCATCCTTCTTATCTGCGCCGCCCTCCACCATTCCCAAAGTAAACCAAAAGCAGCTACCCTTCCCGACCACACTTTCCACATGCACCTCTCCATGGTGCTGCTCAATAATGCTCTTAACAATCGCCAATCCCAGGCCGTTCCCCTCAATATCTTGAGTCTCCGCAGTCCGCACCCGGTAAAACTTCTCAAACAAATGCGGCAAACTTTCCAGCGGAATCCCCACCCCATTGTCCTCAACCTTAACCACCGCTACCCTCCCCTCTCCGCTGCCTCTTTCCTCCCCACTGACCACAACCCTCCCCCTATTCGGCGTATACTTAATCGCGTTCCCCACCAAATTACGCATCACTTGCTGCAAACGCAGCCCATCTCCCAAAACATTCAGCGGTTCCCGTCCCAGCTTAAGCTCCAACTGCTGCCCCTTAGCCTCCGCCTGAGGCCGAAACTCCTTTACCGAATCAGCCAGCAGCGCATTTAAATCCATCACATCCAACTTCAACTCAATCCCCATCTCCATCCGCGCCACATCTAACAAATTAACCACCAGGTCTTGCATTTGAGACGCCGCATGGCGAATCCGCTGCACAAAATCAGTCTGCATCGGGTTAAGCGGCCCGGCCTTGTCCAACAGATCGCTATAACCCATCACCGCAAAAATCGGATTTTTCAAATCATGCGTCGCCGTCGCCAGAAACTCGTTCTTAATCTGATCCAGCGCCTTAAAATGCGACACATCATGAAAAATCGCCACTCTCCCTCCACCCTCCACCGGCGTCACCACCACTGAAAAAGTGCGCCCGTGTCCTGCGCCGCCGTGTTGGCCGCTTTGCGATTGCCGAAGAACCCCTTCCTCCTTCCTTGCTCCTGTTTCCTCTTTCCCGCCTTCCCCCCCTGCCAAAGTAACCTCGCGCGGTCGCGGCTCCCGCCCCGGCCCCAGCGGCTCCCGCCCCGGCCCGGCGTCAAAATTCGCCAACATCTCCAACAAACCTTCCTGCCGGCCCCTCGCTCCGCCTCCCCCTTTTCCTTTACCACTTTCCACTCCCCGGCTTCGCACCGCTTCCTCCGCCAGCAGCCGCTCCCCTGCCGGATTTGAAAGCGCCAGCCGTCCATTCTCATCCAACACCAGAATCGCATCCGCTGCACTGTGCAAAACCGCTGCCAGCCGGCGCTGCTCATACTCGACCGACTCAAACAACTGAATCCGCTCTAGCGCCGCCACAACCTGAGCCGCCAGGGTTTCCAGCACCACCCGGTCGCTCTCCTGGAAAGCCCCTCCCTTTTGACTGTGAACCGAAAGCACCCCCCGCACCTTCCCATTCCACGAGAGCGGCACCGCCAACGCCGACTGCACCGGCGGACTTCCCACCCCCGCCCGCTCCCCAATCCGCTCCTCAATCGCCCCCGAAAGCTGCGCCGGCTGTCCCGTCGCGGCTGCCTGCTGCGGCGCAATCTCCAGAATACTCTGGCGCGGCGCATTTTCTCCCCCACACAACTTCCGCAAAACCAATCCCTCAGCGGCCCCCGCCCCGGCTTCAGCGGCCCCCGCCCCGGCTTCAGCGGCCCCCGCCCCGGCTTCAGCGGCCCCCGCCCCGGCTTCAGCGGCCCCCGCCCCGGCTTCAGCGGCCCC
>CAIQJJ010000271.1 GCA_903872065.1 uncultured Anaerolineales bacterium
CCCCGGATTCAGCTCGATCCGTGCAAATTGGGCTAATGACCGTTCGGCATACGGAACATCAAACTTTGGGTGGTGTGGGCGGCCTACATATACCTGGGGGACGGCCGCGCCTGGCCGATTGCCCGTATTTTGTACTTTGAATCCCACGTCAAGCCCACCGTCAGAGGCAGGATTCACCTGTAACCCTGTGTATGAAAATGTGGTGTAAGACAGGCCATACCCAAATGGGAGCATTGGCTCTATGCCGCAGTGATCGTACCAACGGTATCCCACGTAGATTGAATCAGAAAATATCACCGTTCCATCTGTCCCCAGATACCTCTCTGGATGCCCGGCAAATGGCGTGTCGTCCCAACGCTTTGGCAGAGTCAGTGGCAGCCTCCCGCTGGGGTTTGCTTTCCCAAAGAGAAGATTTGCAATGGCCGAACCGCCTTCCTGTCCCGGATACCATACTTCGAGCACCGCGGCCACCCGCTCAAACCAGGGCATGTCCACCAGGTTGCCGGAACTGATGACCACGATGGTATTTTCGTTCACTTTTGCAACCGCATCAATCAAGGTGTCTTGATTATCCCCCAATGGATTCAGGCCGGTGGGCGTATCAACGGCTGCCGGCCCGCCGTGATCGTCGGCAAAAACGATGGCAATTTTGGCATTCCGCGCCGCTTCAACCGCTTCCGCCAGTGTTTGATCGAAGTTCGACCAGGTGAGGCGGAACGTTGCCAGCCCGGCCAGGGTCGGGGGGACGACCGTGGCGACGATAAGATCGTGATCCCCTGCCGATAACCTGCAGCTTGCCCCAAAATTAACGCCACCGGATGGAACCCAGCCCTCCTTATAGGTGTGATCCGGTACCGGAGGCGCCATCATAACCAGCGCAGTCCCGTCAATGCTGATTTGGGTCTGCGGATTTCCCCACAGATCGCCATACAATCGAGCGGGGATCGGATAGCTTTGTTGGATCCAGAAATAATAGACTGCTGCTTGCGCAATCTTTAATTTCCCATTCCAGGTATACGTTGTCCCAGGCTCTAGCTCTCCGCTCTCTGGAAAATTGATCTGGTGATCGGTGGTCGTCTCGGCTGTTTTGTGATTTGTGCGAACCAGGCCGCCGGGCAGCGCCGCAGGTGGGACAGTTTCGCCTATCCAATCAATCCCGGCCGAGCAGGTGATCTTGGTTCCATGCGGGACGCTTTCCTGTATTTTTTGGAATGGGCTGATCGCGACGCGGTCGCTAAAACCACTTGACCGTTCTGCATTCAGCCCGCTCGGCATCAATTGACGCCCGGTTGGCCCGATGACTGCCACACCCTGTTTCACCTCTGCTTCCTTCAGCGGCAGAAGATCGTTTGCATTCTTTAAAAGCACGGCTGACTGCTCCGCCAGTCTTAGACTCGCCGCTTTCCCTGCCTCCTTGTCCAAAAAAGGACGTTCCGGTAGATTCCCCTCCTTTGGCCCATCCGCCGAGGCGCAGGCCAGCAAGCCAAAACGCTCGTATTGGTACAGCGCAAGAGCCACTGCACGATCCATCGCCTGCGTATAGGTCAGGCTGTAAGAACTTGAAGCCGGATCAACATAGGGACGCAAACCCGCCCCAAAATAGGTTCCGCCAAAGTTCGGGAGTACCGGCGGGCGTGCATTCATATACTGTTGGTCAAGCCCACTGATGATCTCATCGGTGGCATGCGTCGCGCCGTAATCGGACAGCACAAATCCCTTAAAACGCCATTGGTCTCGCAAGACGGTGGTAAGGGCGTGGGCGTTGCCGCAAGCCCAGTTTGGCGTCTGCTGTTGGGGAGTAACCTGGAACATTTGATACGATCCCATCACCGATGATGGCTGCGCTTCTTTTACGGTCGCTTCAAACGTCGCCAGGTAGATTTCATGGAATGTGTAGTCATCAACAAGCGTTGGGATGATTGGCCTTGCGGCAAAGGGGATGCCGGCCTGGCCGTTGTACATGGCAAAATGCTTGATCTGCGCCATCAATCCCTGGCTTTGCATCCCATTAACTTCTGCGATGCCCATCTGACCGCTCAGATAGGGGTCTTCTCCAAATGTGGTGTTATTTCGGCCAAAATTAGGCAAACGACAGATGTCAAGCTGCGGGCCATACAAAAGGTCTACCCCAAGCGCCCGGCCTTCACGACCTTCAATCATCCCCTGTTCCAGCGCTGCGGAGCGATCAAATGTGGCTGCGACGCCAATTCGGGATGGAAACGCGGTAGTTTCAGCTTTTCCATGCAGATCAAGCCCATCTCCGTCCGCATCCCTGCGGGGGGGGATTCCCAGGCGCGGGATCCCTGGAAGGTAGCCGGCCTGCCCCAACGGATTGGGATCATCATCCCCCGCAACCAGGGAAAGCTTTTCCTCCCAGGTCATTTGTTTCATAAGGCTAAGGACTAAAGGGGTGTATGGGGCCTCGCCGGCCACTGCTGGCGAGGACGCTTTTTCTTTGAACTGGGCGTTTTCATCCAATTTTTGGCGCATTGATTCTTCTCCTTAACGACCTTGCAAAATCTCAAACAGCAAAACATATCTAATGGACATTTTAGCACCTTATAAGCGATACAAGACAGGGTTGCCAAAATTCTCAAGATGAGGGCGTAGCAGGCCGGGGAAAATTGAACCGCTAAGTCGCGGTAACCACTAATTTATAGCGCTTGCGCCACGCTGATTCAGCGCGAGGAGCGTTTCGCCAAGACCGCTGTTGGCTGGATTTTACGCGACATGTCAAAGCATGACTTTGCTGCA
>CAIQJJ010000272.1 GCA_903872065.1 uncultured Anaerolineales bacterium
AACGCGGCGCGTTGGGCGCTCGGCGGCGACCTGCCTTTTACCGTGACCGGCCCTGGCTATGTGGATGCGCGCCTGTACCGGCAGGCGCGCGGCGAGGATGAGTTTCGCCTGATCTTGCATTTGGTCAACTTGAGCGGCTGCAACACTTCCGGCTACCTGGAAGAGCATCTGCCGGTCGGCCCGCTGCAAGTCGCTGTGAAACTGCCGCCGGGCTGCCGCGTGCAGCGGGTCGCGCGGCGCGTGGCCGGCGGCGATCTGCCCTTTACAATGGCCGGCGGGCAGGTGTGCTTTGAAATCCCTCTCCTGGTGGATCATGAAGTGGTTGTGGTGGAGGCGATATGAAATTTTATTGACAAGCCACCCAATAAAACCTATAATATAAGTACCCCCCCGGAGATAGCATCTCCGGCCCGCCGCCCGCTGCAAAGCGGGTCTGCTCTTTTAATTTGACGGATAACGTCTATGAATAATGTCATTGCATACATAGATGGCTTCAATCTTTACTACGGCCTGCGTACAAAAGGCAGTAAGCAGAAGGCAGTAGGCAGAAGGTATGTGTAAAATGGAAGATAGCGGCTATGAGGTTGAAGAAGAGAAGGCGGAATATGGGGCGCGGAATTATCGCGATCTGGTTGCCTGGCAAAAGGCGATGGATCTGGTAGAAATCGTGTACCGTCTGACTCAGGTTTTTCCGAAAGAAGAAGTTTATGGATTGACTTCTCAGGCCCGCCGGGCAGCCGTCTCAGTGCCGGCGAATATTGCTGAAGGTCAGGGCCGTAAGACTCCCGGCGACTTTGGTCGCTTTCTCGCGATTGCTCACGGATCACTGCGTGAACTCGAAACTCATTTGCTGATCGCCCAACGCCTGCACTACCTTGAAGAAGCCCAAACTCGCCCGGCCTTCGCCCTTTGCGAAGAAACCGGCCGCTTGATCAACGGCCTGCTCCGCTCCCTCCGCTCCTAAATCTGCCCACTGCCCACTGTCTACTGCCCACTACCCAAATTTGCGGATCATCTCAGCAAGTTCCACCAATTTAACCGGCTTGCTCATGTAGTCGTTGACGCCGGCGGCGATACATTTTTCACGGTCGCCAGTCATGGCCAGGGCGGTCAGGGCGATGATCGGCGTTCGCGCGACCTGGGGATTGGCATGCGCGCGGATGTGGCGAGTCGCTTCCAGTCCATCCATGCCTGGCATCTGGATATCCATTAAGATAATATCGGGCAGGACTTCGGAAACGATGGACAGGAGTTCCAGGCCGCTGCGGGCGGTGAACATTGTCATGTTCTGGGTGGAGAGATAGCTGGAAACGGTCTCCAGGTTGAGTTCATTGTCGTCCACCATTAAGACTTTCAAGTCGCGGCGCGAAGAAGCAATGGTCAGCGCCTTTTCAATGTTCTCTTTTGTCTCGCCAATCCGGCCGATCATTCTGCGCACCTCGTCGAGGGTGAACGGTTTGACCAGGGAGCCGACCGCCCCCAGGTTTAGCGCTTTCTGGATATTCTCCTGGACGGAACAGATAATGACCGGAATGGCCTGGGTGCGCGGGTCTTTTTTGAGTTTTTCCAGCACATCGAAGCCAGACCCATCTGGCAGGTTCAAGTCAAGCAGGATCACTCCCGGCTTCAAGCGGGCAGCCTGCTCCACCGCGCCTTCGCTTACCGGATGAACGACATTTTTAATCCCTAATTCGTGCAGGTAGCGGGTGATCTGTTCGGCGTCCACTTCGCTGTCTTCCACCGTCAGGGCGCCTTGCAAGATGTTGGCGGGCGCGCTGGGTTCCACCGCCGGCGGCGTGTTCCGCGGCGACCAGGGTAGGAGAATGGTAAAGCGGCTGCCTTCCCCCGGCGTGCTTTCGACCTGTACACTGCCGCCGTGCATTTCGGCCATGCGCTGCACCAATGAGAGACCCAGCCCTGTGCCAGAATGCTGGCGCGCCAGGCTGCTATCTAACTGGACGAACGGTTTGAAGAGCTTGGCGATGTCTTCAGGTTTGATGCCGATGCCTTTATCCCAGACGGTCAAAAATACGGCTCGTTTCTCCTCGTCGGCCCGTACTTCCAGGCCCAGTGAACCAGCCTGGGGGGTGAATTTGATGGCGTTGCTGAGCAGGTTCACGATCATTTGCTTGAGCCGGCGCGCATCGGCGCGGATGCTGATCGTGGTCGGATCAATTCCGAAGGCGACGTTCTGCCGTTTTTGATGGGCCATGCCTTTGATCAAATGCAGGCTGGCCTGGCAAATGTCCGTCAGTTCGCACTGTTCAAACTGCATCTCAAGCTGCCCGGCCTCGATTTTAGACAGGTCGAGAATGTCGTTGATCAGGTCGAGCAGGTGGCGTCCGCTCGTTTCGATGTTTTTGATGGAGCGCAGTTGTTTCTCGTTCAGAACGCCGTAAGTCTGCATTTGTAGGACTTCAGAAAGTCCCAGGATGCCCGTGAGCGGGGTGCGCAGTTCGTGACTCATGCTGGCCAGGAATTCATCTTTCAAGCGCGACGCTTTTTCCAGGGCGGCGTTGGCGGCGCTGAGTTGATCCCGGCTGAGGCGCAGGGCTACCTCAGCTTGTTTGCGCTCAGTAATATCGCGGAAGAAGCCCTGGGTAACGTAGCGGCCGCCTTTTTCCACATGGACGTTGATATTGCCCTCAACGATCACCTGTTTGCCTGATTTGGTGCGGAACGCAACTTCTGTGGTGTGGGGAGTCCTGGTCTCCAGCAGTTCCTGCAATAATTGTGTACAGTGCTGATGATAGGACGAATCAATCACATCGAACATGGTAAGCTTGTTGGCTTCCTCGGGGGTGTAGCCTAACGTGTCGCACCAGGCTGCATTGACATACAGGTAACGGCCGACCTCGTCCATGCTTTGAATCAGATCGCTGGCATAGTCCAAAACATTTTGCAGTCTTTCCTGGCTGCGGCGCAGGGCTTCGGTGCGCTCCTGCACCCGCCGTTCCAGCGACTGGTTCAATTCAAAGATTTCCTGCTCTTTGTGCAGGTGTTCCAGTCCGTTGGCGATGATGCGTCCGACGACATGCAGCAGGCTGACCTCGGCTTCTTGCCAGGCGCGCTCCTTTTGCAGGGCGTCGAAGCCAATCAACCCCATTGCGCCTTTCTCGCTGGTCAAGGGCAGGCACAAGATCGAGAGGACTTTCTGCGCCTTCAAGATCTCAATTCCCGGATCTTCGTCCGTCAAGTCGGCCACGCGCGGGATATTGACCGTTTCGCCGCGCAGGAGAGGTTGGAGCAGCAAGGGATGATCTTGGGTTCGGCGAGGCTGGCCTGGGTTGGGAGATGGCTCGATCCCCTCCGCGCACCATTCGTAAGCGCTCGAAAATTCATCCCGGGCGGCGTCATAAAGAAAGATGTAACTGCGGGCCACGCCCACCTGGCGGCCCAGGCTGGCCAATGTGCTTTGGACGATCGCATCCCGGTTCTCTGGCTCGATATTCACATATTGCCGTGAAATTTGGGCCACAACCTGCTCGACAGCCAACTGCTGGTGCAGGGCAGCCTCCGCTTGCCGGGTGGCAGTGATGTCGCGAAAGTTGTTCACGATGGCCTTGACCGTGGGATCGGCCATCAGGTTCCTGAAATGGCCCTCAATCCAAAGATAGGAGCCATTTTTGTGCATGAAGCGGTAGTGCAGGATGGGCGCTCTGGAAGGATCGAGGAACAGGTTGACAAATTCGGCATGAACCCTTTCTTGATCCTCCGGATGCATCCGGTTGATTGCTCGTTGGCCGAGAGTTTCTTCTGGCGTATACCCGAACATGCGAAACGCCGAAGGGCTGCCAAATTTAAAGCGCCCATCGGCGTCCAGCAGCACGATCCCGTCCGGCGCGTTCTCAATCAGGGCGCGGTTGCGCGCTTCAGTCAAGCGCAGCGATTCTTCTGCCCGTTTGCGTTCCGTGATGTCGCGCTCGATCCCCACCAGGCTGGTGTTCTGCCCTTCCTCGTCAACTACGGCAAATTTGTAACTCGACAACCAATGTTCATTTTGCGCCAGGTCAAGCTGCGGATGTTCCCAGCCGATGATATTTTCGCCGGTTTGCATGATCTGTTGTTCTACCGCAAAGTATTGCGCGGCCAGTTCCTGGGGGTAAAAGTCGTAGTCCGTCCGACCAATCAACTGCTTGGGCGAGTCTACGCCCATGAAACGGGCGGTGACCTGGTTGGCTACCAGAAAACGGCTCTGCCGGTCTTTCATGAAAACCAGGTCAGGCAGGTTATCAATCAACACCCGCAAAAGATGCCGTTCCCGATGCAGCGCTTCCTGCGCTTGTTTCATTTGCGTTTCTGCCCGCTTCATATCGGTGATGTCGCGCACAACCGCCAGCAGGTGCTTTTCTTCATGCCCAAATTCGAAAATTTCGGCAGATACCAGCGCATCCCGGATTTCACCTGTTTTGCGCCTGTACTGCGCCTCCAGGTTGCGGACAAAGCCCTGGGCTTGCAAACCTGCTATCAGGCGGTCGCGGTCTTCAGGGCTGGCCCAGACATTCCGTTCCAGCGAGGTAAAGCCAATGATCTCGCTGCGTTCATAGCCAGTATCGCGCAGGAAGCTTTCATTGACATCTACATAACGACCGCTTGCCAGATCGCTGATAATGATCGAATCGGGGCTGGACATAAATGCTTTGGAAAATTTCTCTTCGCTGACGCTCAGTTTTTTCTCTGTACGGGTGCGTTCAACCAGTTCACCCCTGGCGCGATCGAGAGAGCGTTTTGCAAGCGAACGGTTGTAATATTGCAAGAACGCCAGAAACACCATGAAGACGGTTGTAACGATCCAGGCTGGAAAAGGAGTGAACTTGTATTGCGCCGGCGGCAGATGCCCCGTATTGGCCAGGTATACCAGGAACAAGCCGAAAAGACTGCAAACCGCGGTCATTATAAAAGTGGCTCGCCCGCCCAGGAGGATCCCGGCCATGAACGCAACCACGTAATACCCGATGTAGCTCGGCGCGAAAATACCACCGCCTGTATACGCGAGGAGACTGATCGTTAGCCAGAGCAGCCCCACCAGCAGAAGACTTGCCAACCTGACTTTGCCGCGCTTCGTTAGAAACAAGATGAGTATGAAGACAGGTGTGACCACAAAGGTGACAACGAGCGGTCGAACAAATTGTTCTGGCGAGAGGATCAGGAGGCTCAACATGCTCAACGGGAACAATACAATATTAATCCACGCAAAGCGCACCAGGAAACGGGCGGTTTGGGCCTGCTCTACGTCAGGCAGATCGGGAATGGCAAAAAGTTGATTGAAAAAGTTTTGCATACAATTATTTTATCCTCATTTCAAGACAAACGCATCCCCCAATAGTCATCGTTTTGCCCACAGACGATTTCAGCGGCTAAATTCCCCCGTCTACCCCTTGTTGGCGGTACAATGGCGCTATCCGAACTATTCCTCACTTATTTCTATTTTGCGAAAGGAGCAACCTGATGATCTCACAAGCTTATGAACAAGGTGAAGGCATCCTGCGCCTGGCGCCGACCTGGGTGCCGCGCGTCTTCTGTATCCCCGGCAAGCGCATCAAACTGCATCCCTCCGACTACTACGCCTTCGGCGCCAACCGCGGCGGAATTGACGAGCGCTGGCTGTCTTCGACCACCAAGGCCGACAACGGCCCGCTGACCACGCCCGACGAGGGCTTGAGTTATGTCGTCTACGGCAAGCCCGGCGCGGAGCAAAAGACTCTGCTGGTGGAGGCGGTCGCTGAATTGGGCGCCAGGCTCTTGGGCGAGGCGCTGTGGAACGCGCATGGCAAATGGCCGATGTATTCCAAGTTCTTCGACAATCGCGGCCCGCTGCCGCATCATCTGCACCAGCGCCCTGAACATGCCGCCCTGGTGGGGATGGACGGGAAGCCGGAATCGTACTATTTCCCTGTGCAGTTGAACAACTATGGGGCGGAGTTCCCGCATACCTTCTTTGGCCTGGAGCCTGGCACGTCTCCGGCGCAGGTAAGGCGCTGCCTGGAGATGTGGAACCAGGGCGACAACCGCATCACCGACCTGGCGCGCGCCTTTCGCCTGGAGCCTGGCACGGGCTGGTTTGTGCCGGCCGGCGTGCTGCATGCGCCGGGCAGCTACTGCACCTACGAGCCGCAGTGGGCCAGCGATGTCTTTGCTATGTTCCAGTCCCTGGTCAGCGAAGTCCCGATTGGCTGGGACCTGCTGGTGAAGAATGTGCCTGAGCCTCTCCACCACGACCTGGATTTCCTGGTCTCGCTGATTGATTGGGAAGCTAACACGGTACCGAATTTCAAGCAGCGTTATTTCCGCCCGCCCCTGCCGGTATCTCCCTTAGAGGCGATGCAAGAGGCCGGCTATGTCGAAAATTGGATCAGCTATGGCAACGAATTTTTTGCCGCCACAGAGCTGACCGTTCTGCCTGGGCGCACTGTAACCATTACGGATAGTGAGCCTTATGGGCTGATCGTGCTGCAAGGGCATGGAACCATGGGCGCCTGGCCGATTGAAACGCCGGCGTTGATCCGCTTCGGCCAACTGACGCATGACGAGTACTTTGTCTCTGCGCCGGCTGCCCGCGCCGGGGTCAAGATCGTGAATCCCAGTTCCAGCGACCCGATCGTGATGTTGAAACACTTTGGCCCTCACCCTGAAGCGGCCAAGGTGTCCAACAGTTAGGCCATTTTTCAGGAAAGGAGATTGCCATGCCTCGTTTGAAATTAGGCATCATTGGGGCGGGGTTTGTCGCCCATTTTCACGCCCGCGCCCTGCAGCAGGTGCGCGATGTCGAAATTGCCGGCGTTGTCTCGCCCAACCGCGCCGCCCGCCTGGCGCAGTTCGTCAAAGATCACAACCTGGGCGAGGGGGTCGTTTATCCCTCGATTGCCGAGATGGCCGAGCATGTGGACGCCATTGCCATCTATGCGCCTAACTATGTGCGCCTGGAGCATATCGAACAAATTGTGGCCGCTGTGCAGCGCGGCGCGCCGCTCAAGGGTCTGATCTGCGAAAAACCCCTGGCGCGCAACCTGCCTGAAGCGCGCCGCCTGGTGGAACTTGTCGAAGCCTCTGGCCTGAAGACGGCCTATTTCGAGAATCAAATTTTCATGCGCCCGCTGCAAGCGCAGTTGGCGCAGCTTCTCCCGCAGCAGCAGAGCATGGGCCCGCTGGCCCTCACCCGCTCCGCTGAAGAGCATGGCGGCCCGCACGAAGCCTGGTTCTGGAATCCCACCTTGCAGGGCGGCGGGGTCTTGAGCGACATGGGCTGCCACAGCATTGCGGCTGGCTGGTTCACCCTCACCCCGCATGGCAAACCGCTCACCTTCCTCGAACCGGTCTCGGTCTCCGCAGATTGCGCCCTGCTGAAATGGGGTCTGCCGCAGTGGCGCGAGAAGCTGCTCAAAACGCGCGGTGTGGATTATCTTAAGACCCCCGCCGAGGACTTTGCCACCGGCATGGTTACATACCGCAACCCGGAAACCGGGCAGTTGGTCAAGGCGCAGTTCACCAATTCCTGGATGTTTGAGAAGCAGGGGCTGCGCTTATTGATGGATGGGATGGGG
>CAIQJJ010000273.1 GCA_903872065.1 uncultured Anaerolineales bacterium
CGGCGAAAACCGCAAAAGGTCTCCTCTCCGAGCGCCGCAGTGAACCAATTTTAGCCATTGGCGTCCCACTTCCGAATCACCTGCGTACCCCCCCTGCAAAAACGGCCTTTTTAAGCCCAAAACGGTGGGGGGGTACGCAAATTATAACCGTTTTCTCCAATTAGACAATGGTCAATCCGGGCGGAGCGGTAACCTGGCCGATCCCGATCTTGCGCACCCGCTCACGGCACGGGGCGCACAAATTGTAAATGCGCAGCGAGTCTTCCTTCAATTCCATCAACCGCTCCATCTTCTTGAGCAGTTTCTCCAGTTCGGGCGGGTTCAGATAGGCCTCAAAGACCGAATCCTGCACCCGCTCGCCAATCGATTCCATATACTTGGCGACCTTCGCCAGGCGCTTCGGGTTGGCGATGTCATACGCCAGGACATAAAAGGCGCGCTCCATCTAACGAAATCCCATGCCCTCATAGCCGGCCTCGCCATTCTGCACGCGCTGCGCGATCTGGCGCGCCTGCTCCAACACACACTGCCGCAGGGAAAGCTGCATCCCCCGCAGCGGGTGGGTGAACTTGACCTCCAGGCGCTGCTCATAAGCCTGGATGAAGCGCTTTTGCCCGGCCTCGCCCAAGACGATCGGACGTTCGGCGCTCTCGCCGGGGGTGAAGTCTTGCAAGGTCACCTGCCCGCTGTTGCAGCACCACAAGACCACCCCATCCACCACCGGGCGAAACTCCTCCAGCAAATCCAGGCCCAGGGCAGGGCGGTTGTAAGCCACCTCGTGCAAGAAGCCGGCGTAAGGGTCGAGGCCCACCGCCTGCACCGCGCTGGCGGTCAACTGTCCAAACAAGGTGTAACCAAAAGAGAGCAGCACATTGACCGGGTCGCGCGGCGGGCGGCGGTTGCGGTCGTCAAATTTCCAGGCCGGGTCGAACAATTTGCGCAGGCCGCGAAAATACGCCGCCGTCGCCGAGCCTTCCACCCCCAACAGAGAGGAAAGCGCCGTTTTGCGCCCCAGGCCCTCGATGGCCTCGCCCATCTGCTCCACCGCGGCGGCGATCTCGGCCTCCTGGCGTTCTTTGTTGTGGCGCTGCAGCAGGGCGCGTTGGTGGCGCAGTTTGGCGGCCACAAAGCCCCTCGCCGTCTCGAGGACAAATTCCGCCTCGTCCAGGCGGCGGTACTGGGCGCGGCGCAGGGGGACGTGCGGCGTGACTTCGCCCACCAGGCGGCCGCGATACTCGCCGCGCTGCGTCAAAAAGACCACCTCAGCGTTTTGCGCCAGCAGGGCGTCAATCGCCGGCGTAGTCAGGCCCACATTGCCAAAGATAACCACCTGGTCAACCTGCGCCAGGGGTGTGCTGGAAAGCACCGCCGGGGAGGCCTCGCGGCGCAGGCGGGCGGCAAGCTGCGGATCATCCTGTTCCACCTGCACCCGCCGGTTGGCGATGCGCAGTTTGGTGTTTTGCTGAACAACATACAGCGGCGGCATGGCGGCTCAGCCCTCGTCGCTCAAGCGGCACTGCCCCATGCCCATGCTCGTCCCGGCCCCCACCCCGGCGTACAGGGCAAATTCGGCCAGCACGCCGAGCAGGCTCATCCAATAGCGGTCGTAGTTGAGGCTGGTGTAGCTGACCTCGCCCACGAAACCCACGCGCAGGCTGCCGCTCTTGGCCGGCACGGGGCGGGTGGAGAGCTTGTATTGGGTGAGCGCCAGGCATTCCTCGGCGTAGCGCCTGAGCTCATGGGGGAAAGCAATCGGAGCGCAAGCGTTCCAGCGCTCCAGCAGGCTGCCAAAGACCAGCCCCGGCAGCGGCAGGGGAACATGCTTGCCGCCGGATTTAAACGTCGTCGGGCTGCGAAAATCCAAACCAATCCTCCGCCCGGCGGAATTCTTGGCCAGCAAATACGGAGCGCTCAAAGTCTGGTAAGTCTCACACCCCTCCCAGGGAGACCCACTCCCCCGGCCCCCTTCTTTCTCCCCCTTCCCTTGTAGGGAAGGGGGTTGGGGGGTTAGGTCTGTCTTAGGGGTTAGGTCTCCCGGCTGCACCGCCTCAACCCGAAACGGAAAATAATCCAGTTCCACCACCGCGCCGGCGGTCAGCGCCCCCTCGCGGGCGGCGCCGGCCAGGCAGTCGGCCACATCGGCGCGAAACGCGGTCAGGCGCAGGGTGTACTGCTCCTGCTGGAGCGGGCCGCCATCGCCGGCGCGCCCGATCAGCGTCGAGACGGTGAACGGGCGCACCAGGTTCTCGCCGGCGGCCTGCTCGGCTTGCGTGTTCTCGTGCAGGGCGGCGGCCAACACCGAATCGCGCTGGCGGACGACATCCAGCAGCAGGGCGTGGGCGGCGCGCCCCCACCACAACGGCAGGGGGCGATCGGCCGGCGGGGCGCTCAACGGGCGCAGGGTCAAGAGCAGGGAGAGGAGATCCATCGGCTCAGGCTCCTGCACGGGTGCGGCGGGCGGCGTCGCGCACCGCTTGCAGATTCAAGATTTCGGCCACTTCGAAGCGCGGCGGCAGGGCGTTGGCGACCGGGCGCAGGCGCAGCACGGGGGGAAAATAGCCCATCCGCCCGTGCAGTTCGGCCAGCAGCAGGGCGCTGATGAAATTGAGCGAGGGCAGGCTGACCAGGATCGGCTGCGTTTGCAGCTCGGCGGGGCTGAGGGGCAGGCGGGCGAGCAGGGCCTGCAACTGCGGCTCAAAGGGCTGATCAGGTTCGAACTGCACCGGCAGGGCGATGACCTGCTGCAGGGCCTGGCCGCTCAGGGTTTCGATCTGAGCCGCCTGGGCCGGGGTGAGGGGGTGGGAGAAGTTGAGGAGGATCATAGTTTAGGAGGAGATCAGGTTCAGCGGGCGTCCGCTTGGGGCGCGCCGGTCAGTTTTTGGCGGATAGTTTCGTACAGGCGCTCGGCGGCCGGCCTGGGGAGCGGCTGGCCGGCGGCGTATTCGGGCAGGGGGATGACGGTGATATTGCGCTGCGCGGCCAGGGTGCTGGCGCGGCCTAGCAGCCTGGGCGCGGCGACGATCAAGAACTGGGCGGTGTAGGCGCCGAGGTAGGTCGGTTCGCCGGCCATCTTAAGCTGATCCAGGCCGCGCTTGCCGCCCTCGCTGCCGCCCAGCTTGACCTCGGCGATCCCGACCTGATTTTCGAGGCGAAAGGCCAGGTCTATTTCGATCTGATGCCCGACTCCCAGGGGGCGGATGCTGGAGAGGACATCCAGGCCGCGCCCTTTGAGGCTCTGGTAGACGGCCTGCTCGAACAACCCGCCGTCGTTCAGGCGGCCGTGTTCGTCGCGCGGGAAGTCGTGCAGTTCAAAACCGGGCAGATGGGCGCTGAGGTATTCGGCGGTATTGATCAGCGCCGGCAGGGTAGTCTTTTCCTGCAAATAGGGCAGGCCGTCCAGGAAAGTGTAGCGGTAGAGGAGGTTGGCGTGCTTTTCGCTCTCAAGATAAATGAAAGGAAGGCGGCGCTGCGCCGCCAGGGCGTAGGCGGCCAGGGCCATCATCTTCGTGCCGCCGGTCAGGTTGAACAGCACATCCTGGCGCTCGGCCAGGCGCTCTTGCAGCTTGCGCAGCGTCGCGTCGAAAGCGTAGGGGTCAACCAGCAGATCCGCGGCCGGCGAGTCGATCAGCCGGCGGAGGAAGGCGGCGCGCGCCTGCGTCTTACTGGTGCAGAGGAACAGGTTCTCCTCCGGACGCAAGGCGCGGATGGGTAAGAGGTTGGGAATGGGCTGTTCGCCGATAAGGGAGATGAGGAGCATAACACAGGTCTCCGTGAAGGGGAAGGCGGGTTATTTTTGCGTGGCTACACGAAAGAGGCCCCGCCAGCTTCATCCTAAAAATTAACCACAAGCAAGTTATCGAACTGTTGAATGTACTTTTTAATTTGCTTGATCAGTGTAGACGGGTCGCCAGGGGTTTCACGCATCCCAGCGTGATCAATATCATTACGAGTATCCGTAAGCGACTTCCACAGGCCAAGCACGATCTCAATCTCAGGAAATTCTTGTAAACAGGTCGGGTGATAAGGCTGTCCGTTCCCTTTTGCCTGGAGAAGGGCTTCTGCTTCACAATTGACCATCTTCTCAATGGCGTGCC
>CAIQJJ010000274.1 GCA_903872065.1 uncultured Anaerolineales bacterium
GCCGCAGCGGCGGCTTTTGTGGCCGAGCCGCCCGCAGAGGATTTGATGGAGCGTCCGCCGCGCGACCCCCGGCAGCCTTTCCTGGATCGTCCCATGATCAGCGGCATTTTGCGCGCCGCCGCCGGCCTCTTTGCCGCCGTATCCGTCGTTTACCTGGTCAACTGGTACAGCGCGTCCGGGCAGGCGGCGGCGCAAACCGCGGCCTTCAGCGCCTGGATGCTGGGGCATGTCGGGCTGGCGTTCAGCATGCGCGCCGGGCGAGGCGGTTTGAAGCCAGGCAGTTTCTTCGCTAACCGGCTGATGCTCGGCTGGGCCGGTGCGGCGCTGGCGTTCGTCCTGCTGGCGACTCTGGCGACGCCGCTGCACCCGTTCTTGAAAACCAGCGGGTTGGGCGCGCCGCAGTGGGTCTTAATCCTGGCGGCCCTGGCGGCGGCTTTAACCATTTTCACCCCGCGAGGCTCCGGTCGCGACGCAAAGCGACCCCATGAACGCGTCCAAAACTAATTGCAAGGAGAAAACAATGACACAAATTTTGCGCAAACTGCCTGGCAGGTCTGGCTGTTATACGTCGCTTATGGGTTATACTATGGCATGGCTTATGGGACAGCAAACGCCCTGGTCGCCGACCTAACACCCGAACCCTTGCGCAGTACAGCTTATGGAACTTATAACGCCATCATCGGATTCCTGGCCTCGTTCATCGCGGGGCTGCTCTGGCAAGGCATTGGCGGCTGGCCGGGCTTCGGCCCCTCCGCGCCCTTCTTGTTCGGCGGAAGCCTGGCCCTGATCGCGGCGCTGTTGATGGCCCTCTGGATGCCCAAAACAACTCAAGGAGTTAACTCATGACAAGTACAACGATTTCAGGCGATGACGCGCCCAAACACGAAACCTTAACCGGCTTGACCTCAGCGCAGGTGTTGGAACGGCGCGCCCAATATGGCGAAAACCGCCTGCCCAGCGAAAAAGGCGTCTCGGCCTGGAGCATTTTAATCAACCAACTGAAAAGTCCACTGGTTTACATCATCCTGGCAGCCGCCGGGGTTTCGCTGGTGATGGGAGAATTGGGCGATTTCGCCATCATTATGGCGGTTGTGGTGATTGATGTCATCCTGGGGTTCGTGCAGGAATACCAGGCGCAGCAAACCTACGTCGCGTTGAAAGGGCTGCTCAAACCGACCACCACGGTCATCCGCAATGGACAGCGGGTGGAGGTGGAAGTGTGGGAGCTGGTGCCGGGCGACCTGGCGCTACTCGCGGCTGGCGAAAAAGCCCCTGGCGACGGCGACCTGATCGAGGCCACCAAGCTGTCTATAGATGAAGCCATTCTGACCGGCGAGAGCGAGCCGGTGAACAAAAAAAGTCTCGCCCAGGCAGAGCAAGACTCGCCGGAGACGGCCGCCGCCCAGGGGCGCGTGTTCATGGGCAGCACCGTTATCACCGGGCGCGGCATCCTGCGCGTCGCCAAGACCGGCGTCCAGACCGAACTGGGGCAAATCGCCGCCAGTTTGAGCGAGCATGTGGAGGAAGAAACCCCACTGCAAATACGCTTGAAAGCCTTCAGCAAAGCGCTGACCTATATCGTGGTCGCCGCCACGGTGGTCATCCTGTTGGTGGGCCTGATCATGGGGCGCGAGTTCTTTGATATGCTGCGCACCTCGATCATCCTGGCGATTGCGGCGGTGCCGGAGGGGCTGCTGATCGCGGTGACGGTGATCCTGGTGTTGGGCATGCGCAAAATCCTCAAACGCAATGGCCTGGTCAAAAAACTGCTGGCGGTGGAGACGCTCGGCTCTGTGACGGTGATCTGCACCGACAAAACCGGCACCCTGACGGAAGGGCGCATGCGCGTGCAGCGCGCCGATCTGCGGGAGCAAGCGCGCGCCTGGCAAACGATGGTCTTGTGCAACAACCTGGAAGGCCCGGTGGATATTGCACTGTGGGAGTACGCGGAGAAGCAAAACCCCGGTAAGGCGCAAGAAGTATTCGACAACACCAGGCGGCTGGCGGAGGAATTGTTCAGCAGCGAAACGAAGTACATGATCACCGCCATCACGGGCAATCAGTTCGAAGGCCAGCGCTATTACTTCCTGAAAGGCGCGCCGGAGATCGTGTTGGGCATGTGCAGTGTGGAGGATGGGCTGCGCCAGCGCATCCTGGCGCAGGTGGATGAGTGGGCCGGCGAGGGGATGCGGCTTTTGGGCCTGGCTTATCGCCAGGGAGGCGAATTGGAGACTTACTCCGGTTACACCTGGGCCGGGCTGTTGGGCATGGAAGACCCGGTGCGCGAGGGCGTGGTGAACGCGATCCAGGTGGCGCGGCGCGCCGGCATCCAGACGAAAATGATCACCGGCGATTACCGGCGCACCGCCGAAAAGATCGCCGCCAATATCGGCCTGTTGAACGCCGGCGAGCGCAGCCTGGATGGTGAGGCGATTGCCCGCCTGACGGATGAGCAGTTGCAGGAAGCGGTGAAACACACCAGCGTCTTCGCCCGCATCCGCCCGCAGGATAAATTCCGCATTGTGCGCGCCCTGCAAACCAACGGCGAAATCACCGCCATGATCGGAGACGGCGTCAACGACGCGCCGGCGCTCAAGCGCGCCAACATTGGCGTGGTGGTGGGCAGCGCCACCGATGTGGCCAAAGAGACCGCCGACCTGATCTTGCTCGACAACAACTTCCGCACCATTGTGGCCGCCATCGAAGAAGGGCGCGTCATCTTCGCCAACATCCGCAAGGTGGTAGCCTACACTCTGTCCAACTCCTTCGCCGAGGTGCTGACCATTTTTATCGCCATGCTCTTCCGCTGGCCGGCCCCGCTGACAGTGGCGCAAATCTTGTGGATTCACCTGATCTGCGATGGGCCATCGGACATTGTGCTGGGCTTCGAGCCAAAAGAAGAGGGCGTGATGAATGAAAAGCCCAAATCCTTAAAGGCCCC
The DNA here is from genome assembly GCA_903872065.1 of uncultured Anaerolineales bacterium. GTDB lineage: Bacteria > Chloroflexota > Anaerolineae > Anaerolineales > UBA4823 > CAIQJJ01. The sequence continues at coordinate 2,942 of CAIQJJ010000274.1, forward strand.
CATCCTCACGCCGCTGGCGCTTTCGCTGATCGCGGTGATCAGCATCACCAGCGCCATCTTTGCCCTGGCGCTCTTCGGCCACTTCTTCCAGGCGCACAACAGCCCGATCGAAGGGCGAAGCATCGTCTTTGCCAGCTTCGCCATCAACTCGATGATCTATATTTTTGCCTACCGCGATATGCGCCGCCCGCTGCCGCGCATGAACAAACTCAGCGCCAACAAGCCCCTGATCTGGGCGGTGCTGGGCGGCCTGCTGACAGCTTTGATCGCGTTTGTGATCCCCGGCTTAAGAGACCTGTTGGGGATCGTCCCCTTGACGCTGGAAGAATTGAGCTGGGTGATCGGGGCGGCGCTCTCGCTGTTGGCAACGGTGGAGGTCGCCAAGCTCATCGCCAACCGGCTGCACAAGGAGGAAAACCTCTAGTCCAGGCGCACAGGGACGCCGTTGAGGCGCACTTCGATCGCCTCGCTGGACAGCAGCTCGATCCGGGTCTCGTCGGGCGTCACCCGCAGGGCGAGCAGGCGTCCGCGGTAGCGCACCTTGAAGGCATAAGCGCGCCACTGGGCGGGAATGGTCGGGTTGAACGACAAGCCGTCGTGCGCCCGCATCCCGCCAAAGCCGAAGACGATGCCTTGCCACGTACCAGCCATATTGGCGGCGTGAATGCCGGCGCGGGTATTGCCGTGCTTATTTTCCAGATCCAGCGTGGCGGTCTCAGCAAAATAACGATAGGCTTTGTCCACATCGCCCAACTCGGCGGCCAGGATGCCAAAGATGGCGCCGGAAAGCGACGAATCGTGGGTGGTGAGTGGCTCGTAATAGGCAAAGTCGCGCAGTTTTTGGGCGCGCTCGAACTGATCGTGCAGCAAAAATTCCGCCAGCAGCAGATCGGCCTGCTTGCAGACCTGGTAGCGGGTCACGATCAAAGGATGGTAGTGCAGCAGCAGCGGATAATGATCCCGCGGCGTATGGGCAAAGTCCCACACGGCTTTGCTCAAGAAAGCGTCGTCCTGCGGGATAATGCCCCGTTCGGCGTCGTAAGGGACGTACATCTTCTCGGCGGCTTCCCGCCAGGCGTCCGGTTCAGCATCTTGCAAAGCGATCTTCTCGGCCAGGGCATGGTATGCGGCGGCGTCCGCCTGGCGCAGCCAGGAAACCATCTGCACAGCAAAGCGCAAGTTCTCGCGCGCCATCAAGTTGGTATAGGCGTTGTTGTTGACCAGGATCTGGTACTCGTCCGGCCCGGTGACGCCATTGATGCAGAACTGGCCGCCACGAGAAGGGATAAAATCGCCGGCATCCAGCCACAGGCGCGCCGTCTCGCACAAAATCTCCACCCCGCAGCTTTTCATGAAGTCCGCGTCGCCAGTGGCGTCATAGTAACGGCGAATGGCAAAGGCGACATCGGCGTTGATGTGATACTGGGCAGTGCCGGTGGGGAAATTCGCCGAACACTCCTCGCCATTGATCGAACGCCAGGAATACAACGCCCCGCGCGGGTGGGACATCTGGCGCGCCCGCTGACGGGCCTTGTCCAAAATGTGATAGCGGTAGCGCAGCAGATCGCGGCTGATCTCCGGGCGGGTGTACAAGAAAAACGGCAGGACATAGACTTCGGTATCCCAAAAATAATGCCCCTCATAGCCCAAACCGGTCAAGCCCTTGGCGGCGATATTGGTGCGCTCATCCCGCCCGACAGCCTGCAGCAGGTGAAAGAGGTTAAAGCGGATGCCGCGCTGCAAGGCATCATCGCCCTCGATCAAGATATCAGCGGAATCCCAAAAATCGGCCAGGTAGTCGCGCTGCTCAGCGACCAAAGCCGACCAGCCGGCCGCGGCCGCTGCATCCAACTCGTCCTCCGCCGTCTGGATGGACGCGACGGCCGGCTCGGCCTTCGCATCGAAGGAGGCGACATAGACCATGATCTTGTCCAGCGTCACAGGCTGTCCGCACCGGGCGGCGATCTGATACTTAAAGCCCATCACGTCGTTATCTACCGCCTGGCAGGCGGCCGGCGCATCCAACACATTCCGGATGCCGCACACCGCCGTGAAGCCAGTCGTCACCGTCCGGTGCGCCACCATCACCACTGCCTGGCCGAGAAAAGACTTATGCTGCAAGCGCAGCACCTTGCCGGAAAAGTTCGTCCCCAGGCGAGGATCGTTCTCGGCATGTTCGCTCTGCCGGATCGCGCAGTCAATACCGGAGAGCAGGGTCAGCGGACCGTCGAAATTGAGCGGGGTCAGGCGGTAGCGGATCAGGGCGACATGCCGGCGGGTGTGCAGCACCAGGCGCTCCACCTCAAGCTGGATCTGCTTGCCCTGGGGCGACTCCCATTGCAGGCTGCGGCGCAGAACGCCGGTGCGCAGATCGAGCAGGCGCTGGTAGGACAGCAGTTTGCCGCTGAGCAGGCTAAACTCCTCATCGCCGATCCGCAGGCGGATCAGTTTGGCGTTCGCCAGGTTGAGGATCGTCTGCTTGTTTTCGGCAAAGGCTTGAAACTTTTCGCCATAGATAATCGGGGCGCTTTCGTAGAAACCGTTGATGTAAACGCCTTCCAGCGCAGCGGGTCCCAGGCCCTCCTCAAAAGTACCGCGCATCCCCAGGTAGCCATTGCCCAGGGCAAACAAGGTCTCGTTGACCAATGCCTCTTCGAGGCGAAAATCTTGCTCTACAATTTGCCAATTATCCATTTGCATACGATCCTCTATATCATTGCACACTCATCCTTTTTCAATACCGGTATTATACTGGATTTGCTGCGCTACTGGCGGCGGCATCCCGTCCTCGAATAAGAACACGAATACTCGAATGAGGGGCTTCACTTCGCCGCACCTCTCCAGCAGACGAAGGTCCCCGGGCGCGCGTCAAAATCTCACACACCAGACCTGGAGTCAAGACTTCAACCGGTTCCCCGCCCTTCAAGGATCGCCGCCATCTGCTCGAAACCCCAGGCGTTCCTCAGCCGGCTACTGGATGAACGACCGGCTAAAGCCTTCGACTCCAGATCCCCTCCGAGATGCGACTTGCAAAAAACTGGAGCGCGCTCAACGTTCCGTCCATCATCCTGACGCGCCTTCTGGAATGAGCCCATTCGAGTATTCGTGAAATATTCGTGGACGGCTGTTCCTTGCAGCCATCCTTCGACAAGCTCAGGATGCCTATGCCTACCATACAGGCGCGCTGAGCTTGTCGAAGCGCTTCTCCCTCCGGCTATCCTTAGACAAGCTCAGGATGCCTGATGCTTACAATGCAGGCGCGCTGAGCTTGTCGAAGCGCATTGAAACATGATACCATTGAGCGACGGCGCGGACAAAAACGCACACCTGCGCCAAACCCCATCACCTTCAAGGAGACCTGCCATGCCTGACCCTCATTATGCCATGTCATCGCCCATCCCCCTGGCGCAAACCGATTTCGTCCTGCGCAAACAGTTCGATCTACCGTGCGCCGATCACTCGCCGGCGCAAAAGCTGGAGCTTTACTGGACAGCGTCCTGCGCGCATAGATGAACGCCCTGCGCGCCTTGCACTGGAATCGCAAAGCGGCCGGGATCAGCCTCTCGCTGATCCTGGCCGCGGTTTTGTGGGCGCTGCCGCTGCCCGGCGACCTCAGCCCGGCCGGGCGCAAGACGCTGATCATCACCCTGTTCACGGTTGTGTGGTGGGTGTTCAACGTCGTCCCGCCGGCCTACGCGGCCCTGATGATGCTTACCGGCTACCTGTTGTTTGGCCTGGCCGCGCCAGAGGTCGTCTTTCGCATCTGGACGCTGCCCTTGATGTGGCTGATCATCGGTTCATTCTTGATCGCCAGCGCAGTGACCAAAACTGGCCTGGCGCAGCGCGTGGCCTATTTTTTCATGCTGCGCTACGCCGCCTCCTACCGCAGCCTGATCCTCCTGACCTATCTGCTCGGCTTCGTGCTGGGTTTCCTCATCCCGCACCCCTTCCCGCGCGCCCTGCTGCTGATGTCTCTGATGCGCGCCATCATCCAGAAGGCCGGCATGAACCAGGCGGACGCGGCCTCGGTCGGGTTGTCAGTGTTCATCTCCACCACGGCGACCGCGACCATTTTGCTAACCGGCGACTCGACATTGAACCTGGCGGCGGTCGGTTTCAGCGGGCAGGCAGTGGGCTGGCTGGAATGGGCCAGGTATATGGCCGTCCCAGGGATTATCGCTTCATTATTAATGATGGCGCTGCACCTGCTCCTCTTCCGCCAGAGCGGGAAGGTGCAAATTGACCGCGCCGCCCTGCAAGCCGAACAGGCCCGGCTAGGAGCGATCAGCCGGCCAGAAATTGTCACCCTGCTGTGGGTGCTGCTGGCGCTGCTGCTGTGGGCGACCGATTTCATCCACCACATAGACCCGGCCTGGGTGGCGCTGCTAGTCGTCATCGGCCTCTCGCTGCCCAAAGTGGGCGAGGTGCTGGAGGCGAAGGACATCAGCGCGGGGATCAACTGGCCGATCCTGTTCTTTGTGATGGGGGCGCTGGCGATCGGCAGCGTGGGCAAAGCGACGGGCATGTCGGATTGGCTGGCTAACAGCCTGCTGCCGGCCAGCCCACCGCAGAACCCTTACAGTTTTGCCGCCTTAATCGGCGGGGTGACGATGGTCATCCATACGCTGCTGGGCAGCGCCCTGGCGTGTATGTCTCTCGTCTCCCCACCGATGGTGCAGTACGCAGCCGCCGCCGGCTGGAATCCGCTCTTCCCGGCGCTGCTGGTTTACACGGCGGTCTCCATTCACTATCTGTTCCCCTTTCAGCACGTTGTCATTTTATTGGGGCAGGGCGAAACCGGCGGCTACAGCACACGTCACGTACTGAAATACGGTCTGCCGCTGACGGTTATCGCCCTGCTGGTGATGATCCTGGTTGAGGTCACCTGGTGGAGCATGATCGGGATGATTTAACTCCCCCTGGCTCTAAAAAAGACCTTTAGGATTGCAGAACCCTAAAGGTCTTTTTTTATTTTTGGGGATGTCAGTTGGACGCGGCGCCCAGCTTCAATTTAAAGGTAGCAATCTGGAAGGGACGTAGATTGAAGGCCAGTTTGCCATCTTGCCAGGCGACCGGCTCATCCTGCTCTTCCAACAGATTGCAGCTTGCAGCCGAGACCACCGGCAGCGAACTGCTCAGGACGACGCTTTGCTGGCAGCCAAAGGCTTCGTACAGGCGCACGATCACCGTGTCCGAATCTTCGGCTTTCTTGACGGTATCCAGCACCACGCCGGGCTGATCCACCTGGAAGAAAGACACCGCCGCGGGTTGGGCCTCGGTCGGACTGACCAGGAGCGGGACGTTGAAGTCGTAACCGGCGCGGATGACGCCGGCTTGCTGGAACGCGCCGCTGTGCGGCAGGATGCCATAGCGGAAAGTGTGCTGGCCCATATCCGCGGTGGGATCGGGCATCTTGGGCGAGCGCAGCAGGGAGATGCGCATGATATTGCCCTGCACGCCGCCGCCATATTTGCAGTCATTGAGCAGCGTCACACCAAAGTCGGGCTGCGAGAGGTCGGCCCATTTGTGGGAGCAGACTTCAAAGCGCGCCATGTCCCAACTGGTGTTGAAGTGCGTCGGGCGCTGCAAATGGCCGAACTGAATCTCGTAGGTGGCCTGCTGGGCGCGCACGCTGACCGGGAACTCGACCTTGAGGAAGCGGTGGGTTTCATGCCAGTCCACCTCGGTGGAGAATTCCAGGTGATTGGCCAAAGCGGTCAGCGAGACCACCTGGCGCAGGGCGCTGAACGGGCTGAGCTTGTATTCAAAAGCCACGGCAGCGCGCAGCGGGCCTCCTTCAACTATCGCCGCCGAGACGGCCGGCCCCACCTCGTCGCGCTTTTCGAGATGGAACACATCCACATCCCAGGCGTCCCAATTGGCGGGATTGTCATCGAAGAGGACAAAGTGGTTGGCGGGGCTGTCAGCCGCAATGGCTTCGCGCCCGCTCTTCTTTTCAACCAGGCTGAGCAGGCTGCCATCCTTCCCCAGTACGGCGCGCAGCGCGGCGTTCTCCAGCACAAACCGGCCTTCCATTTCTTGGATGGATACCTGGGCTTCGGTCGCCTGGGCCTCGGCGACGACATAGCCCAGGGCTGGGGCGCTGACAACCGCCAGGCTCTTGCCATTGGCGGCAGCCTGCGCGCCGGGCATGCCCTGCGGCAGTTCGATCACCTCGGTGCGAGCGTGATCGAGCGTGTTAGCGACAAACAAGCGGCTGCCCTCGGCGCCGGCAAAGGCCTGCAGCGCCGCGGCGCGCAGTTGGCCGCCCGTCGCCAGCAAGTCCTCGTAATCCACCGTCGAGTCTTCGTAGACCAGGGTGATCGAGGAGCCGGGGATAATGTCGTGGAATTGGTTGGTCAGGAGGCGCTTCCACAACCCGTTGACGACGGTCGTGGGGTAGGCGGCGCCCTTGACGGCATGGGCGACCGCCGAGAGGAACTCGACATCCCGCAAGAGCAGCTCACTGCGGCGGTTATAGCGCTTGTTATGCGCCTGCGTGGTGTAGGTGCCGCGGTGCAGCTCCAGGTAAAGCTCGCCCACCCAGGTGGTCAAGTCTTTAGCGTCAGTCTCAAGGCGCTGGAAGAATTCGGCCGGCGAGCGGATTTCGGTGCGCGGCAGGCCGTCCACATCGCGCAGGCGGCTGATCTGCTCGAGCATGGGCAGGCTGGGCCCGCCGCCGCCATCGCCGTAGCCAAAGAGCATATAGCCCTCGTTGGAGCGCTCGAGGTCTTTGTAGTTGGTCATGCTGAACAGCACATCTTTGACATTCGCCTCGGCGTTGTAGTTGTCGGCCGGCGGGAAGTGGGTCAAAACGCGGCTGCCATCCAGGCCCTCCCACCAGAAGGTGTGGCTGGAAATCTTGTTGAATTGGCTCCAGGAGAGCTTGATCGTCAGGAAGTGCGTCATGCCCACGCCGCGCAAAATCTGCGGCAGGGCGGCGGAGTAACCAAAGACATCCGGTTCCCAAAATTCGCGGCAAGTGATGCCAAATTCCTGCTGGAAGAAGCGCTGCCCAAACATAAACTGGCGCACGAGCGCCTCGCCGGAGGGGATATTGCAATCGGGTTCGACCCACGATCCGCCGGCAGGGATGAAGCGCCCCTCTTTGACCTTTTGCTTGATGCGGGCGTACAGTTCAGGCTGAGATTCTTTCATCCACTCATACTGCTGCGCCTGGGAGCAGGCGAATTTGTAATCGGGATAATCTTCCATGTAGCGCAGCGCCGAGGAGAAGGTGCGGATGCACTTGCGGCGCGTCTCCGCCAGCGGCCAGAGCCAGGCGGTGTCAATGTGGGCGTGGCCGACCGCCGAGAGATTAAACTGCCCATCGCCGTTGTGGGCAGACAGGAAGCGAGCTGCGATCGCGTTCGCCGCCGGCCAGGTGGAGCGGTCGTCCAGGCGAATGGTGTTGACCATTTCATTGGCGACAAAGAGCGCCTTAGCCCCGCGCGAGGTGTTGGCGGGGAGCTGCGCGGCCATGTCTGCAACCACGCGGAAGTTCCAGAGCAAATCCCAGGCCTCCCGGTCGAAGGCGGCGATCTCCGCCACGCGCAGCAGCCCCATTTGGGTCGGCATAAAGGGCGGCGCGCCGAACAAGCCATTGCAAGCCACTTCCACATACAGTTGCAGCACTTCGCCGCCCGCGGCGCTCTTGGCCAGGCAGTACTCCTTGCGCAGGGCGGAGCTATCCCAACCGTTCGAGGAGCCGGTCAGCCCCTGCTGCGGCTGGCCGTCCTGCCAGATGCAGCCTTCTGAGCTGGAGTCCCACAAGAAATGGACTTCGCGCCCGGCCCATTGGGCGGGGATCTCGATATCTACCCGCACCCAATGGGTAGACCAGGTAGGGCCAAACTGCTCGCCCAGGCGCAGGGGCTGAAAATCGCCCTGCAGGGCTTCGGCGTAAGAAATGCGGCCCGGCGCATGGAACACAGCCAGTTTGACCGGGGCGCGGTCGGGGTAAAGCCGCCCGCGCAGCCCGCCATCCGAGGCGAATTGATCCAGCCGGCGCAAGGTTAAATCACGGTGTTTTTGCATGGGTTCAAATTCCTTTATTGATAAGAATAGGAGTAGTTTATAGAGTTAAACCAAAACCAAAAGGATAGAGCGGATTTTCCGAATCATGGGGCAGGTCAGTCTTTTGCTGGCGCACCGCCTCCATTGAAGACGGCAGTTCAAAGGGCAGCTTGCCCTGCGGGGTCGCCGCGCCGAAGATCACATCCAGCACAGCGGCGTCGCTGGCGCCGTAATCGGCCAGCACGACTTTAGCGGCGGCGTTGATTTCGGGGATGACCGCCGGACGATCCAGGTAAATGACCACGATGGTGGGAACCGTATTTAAGAGCGCCAGGATTTCGGCCAGGGCCTCGCCTTTGAAATCCAGGTCGCCGTGATGAAACCCGCGCGCGAAGGGGTTGTTCGTCTCGACCGGATACCAGGGCGTCTCCAACCTGAGTATGGCGACCTCAGCCTCGGCCGGCAACGCGACCACCTCGGCGTAAGCAGCGGCGACCTCCGGCTTGATATTCTTGACGTAAATCTTCTTCTGGCGCGGCAAGGGGAACAAACCGGCCTCATTCTTAAGCAGGGTCATGGCGCGTTTTTGCGAGGCGGCCCCGGCAGCGTGGGAAGCCGGGCTGCCCATCACCTGCCCCACCGCGGTCTCATCCACAAACGGGTTGTCGAACAGGCCCAACTGGAATTTCAAGCGCAGCAAACGCCGCACAGACTGATCCAGGCGCGCCGGCGAGAGGCGGCCTGTCCGCGCCAGCTCGACCACATGCTGCGGGCAGCTTTCGCCGCCAAACTGATCGACGCCGGCCAGCAAGGCCTTAAGCACACGCTCCTCGGCGCTGAGGTGTTCCACGCCCCAGGCGCGCGCCGGCCAGATCACACCCTGCATATTGGCGTCGGTGATCAGGCCCCAATCGGTGCAGATCACCCCATCATAGTGATATTTTTCGCGCAGCAGGCCGGTGATGATCTGCTTGTTGTATGACATGGCGACATTTTCATCCGTCTGACCCACCGGCACGCCGTAATAAGGCATGATGGCGGCGGTTTGGGCCTCAAAAGCCGCCTCAAAGGGGATCAGGTGATAGTCAAAGTTCTTCCCTGGGTAGATCTGGCCCTTTTGAAATTCGAAATGCGGGTCCAGGCCCTCGTTCTGCGGCCCGCCGCCGGGGAAATGCTTGGTCATACAGGCCACGCTTTGGGGGCCCAGCGCAGCGCCCTGGAAGCCCTCGATATACGCCCGCGCCAGGCGCGCCGTCAGATGGGCGTCCTCGCCAAAAGTACCGTTGATGCGCGACCAGCGGGGTTCGGTCGCCAGGTCAATCTGTGGATGGAGCGCCACGCGGATGCCGAGCGCCAGGTATTCCCGCCGGGCCGTATCGGCGAACTGCCGCGCCAGTTCCGCTTCGCCGATGGCGCCAAAGCCCAAGGTTTCGCACCACTGCGAAAAATCGGCGGCAGCCACCGCGAAGATATTGCTGCTGAAATGATTGCGTGGATCGGAGGCCAACGTCACCGGAATGCCCAGGCGCGTCTGTTCGGCGAAACGCTGCAGAGCATTTTGCCACCTGGCAACCAGCGGCGCGGCGGGAATTTGCCAGAAGTTGAAATGATTCATCTTCAGGTTTGTGATCTGGTCTATCGCCGGGGGGATATGGCCCGGCGCGTCCGGCTGTTTCTCCAGCGAGGCATCCGGGTTGACCGTAGTCCCATTGATGAACAGCAGGCCGGCTTTTTCCTCCAGGGTCATTTGCCCCAAAAGGTCTTCCACGCGCGCTTCCACCGGCTGGCGCGCATCTTCGTAAAGATCCAGGCGGCCATTTTTATTGAGGTCGCGAAAGACAACGCCATTCTCAGTTTGAAGCAGCGCGGAGTGCTGCGAAAGAAGTGGATTAAGAGAGTTTGTGATCGAATTGGCTTGCACGGTTCTTTCTCCTTGCCCCTATTGTAACGGAATTATGCCCCGTGGAAAAGCGAGAATTTATTTCAGACTCAAGAATTTACCCAAAAATTCTTGACAGCTTATCGTCTGGTGCTACAATGGGCATATTCATGACGCGGTTAAGGCCTGGCTTGCGCTTCGGGTATTTCCATAAACATTTGCAGGGCAGGAAATGTGCTTTTCCGTGCGGAAAACGGGTGTATGGAGTCAAAACCTTTGTCGTTCGTCATTCGCCGTCTCAGCCAGATTATTGCTCTCGCTGCGCTGTATTATTTGACCGCGCGGCTCGGTTTCTTAATGGCGCTCCCGCCCGGCAATGTCACTGCGCTGTGGCCGCCCTCTGGCCTGGCGTTGGCAGCGGTGATGATTTGGGGCTGGCCCTCAGGATTGGGCGTTTTGATCGGGTCGTTGATCGTCAATTGGGAATCGATGAGCGGCGCGGCCGCGCTGCCAGTTGCAGCGGCGATCGCGAGCGGTTCCACCTTGCAAGCCTGGGGCGCCGCCTGGCTGATCCGGCGTTTCAATAAAGTTTTCCCACCGGCAACCGTTCGAAATACCGTCCTCACGATTGGTCTCATCTCCCTGGCTACCCTTTTGGCCCCGGCGGTAGGCGTCACCAGCTTATGCCTGGCAAACTATACCCAATGGGATAATTCCATCACCCTGGCGACGACTTGGTGGATGGGGGATTTAATCGGCATCTTGATCTTTGCGCCGGGCCTGATTTTGCTGGCGCTGCGCTGGCGCAAGCAGCCTGTCCAGGAGGTCTTTTTGTGGCCGCTCACCTGCCTCATCTTTGGGCTGGCGCTCTTCACCTTCTTGTTTTTCAAAACCAACCAACAACAACAGTTAAGCGCCCAGGTACAGAACGACGGCAATAAAATGGCGCGGGTGATTCAACAAACGATTGACCGCGAGATTGAAGCGCTGATCGCGATTCGCGCGTTTTACAACGCTTCCATCGAAGTAACCGCCGAAGAATTTACCGCCTTTACCACTCCGCTGCTGGCTGATTCGCCGGCAGATCCGGCCACGGCCGCCGGCTTTGAATGGATTCCGCGCGTCACCCAGGTGGAACGGGCAAGTTACGAACAAGCCATCCGCGCCGGCGGCTATGCTGATTTTTCCATTTACGAAAAGGGCGGCCAAAAGGAGAACGTTCCGGCCGCGGAACGAGAAGAGTACTTTCCCGTCACGTGGATCAACCCCTTTGCCCCCAACCAGGCGGCTTTTGGTTTTGACCTGGCCTCGAACCCGGCGCGCCTGGAAACGATTGTTCTGGCGCGCGACACCGGACAGCCGGCCGCCACAGCCCCGCTTCAACTCGTGCAAGATACTGCCAACCAGACCAGCGTCTTGATCATGGCGCCGGTCTACCGCGCCGGCGCGCCAGGCGAGACGCTGGAAGAACGGCGCGCCAACCTGATCGGGATGTCCCTGGGCGTTTACCGCGTTAACCTTTTGCTGAAGCGAGCGCTTGAGCATACCAACCGCCACGATCTAGAAGTTTATTTGTACGACATCGTCAACGAGGACAGCCCGCAGTTTTTGGGATTTTATCCGTCCATTTCCGGGCCGCAGGAACTGCCGGAAGCAGGAGCGCCGGCCCCGGCGGCGCTGCGAAACGGGCTGTACCAGAACGCGACCATCACCGTGGGGGGACGCGCCTGGCTGGTTTTGATCCGGCCAGGGCCAGCATATATCTCCAGTTCAGAGGATTGGTTTGCCTGGATCGTTTTGCTGATCGGTTTGCTGGCAGCCAGCGCGTTCCTGGCTTATGTCAATACACGCCAAAAATCAGAAGCGGTGCTGGCGCGTTCCGAGGCCAGGTACCGCCTGATCTCAGAAAATACCGGCGATGTGATCTGGATCCTCGATCTGGAATCGCAGCGTTTTGTCTACGTCAGCCACTCGGTGGAAAAACTGCGCGGCTATCCTCCGGAGGAAGTGCTGAACCAATCGCTGGCGGACGCCCTGACCCCCGCCTCGCTGGAAAAAGCTGAGAGACTGCTGCCGCAGCGCCTGGAGGACTTCCAGCAAAGCCGCCGCAGCGTCACCTACACCGATGAGATCGAGCAAAAGCGCAAAGATGGATCGAGCGTCATCACCGAAATCTCGACAGTTTTCGTCTTAGATGAGGCCAGCAAAGTCCAGGTGATCGGCATTACGCGTGACATCACCGAGCGCAAACAAGCGGCCGCCTTGCAAGAAGCGGTTTATCACATTGCACAGGCCGCCCAGGCCGCCGAATCGCTGCAAGAGCTGTACCCGCAAATTCACCGCCAGATCGCCAACGTCATGTCGGCTGAGAACTTTTCTATCGTGCTGTACGATGAACATACCGACCTGATGCGCTTTGTCTACGCGGTCAATGAACAAGATGAGTGGTTGCAAGAGCCGATCCCGCCCGGCCAGGGCCTGACCGCTCATGTGCTGCGCAGTGGAAAATCACTGCTCTTCGCCGACGAGATAAATAGCCTGGGGATTCAACGCCTCGGCTCGCCAGCCAAGATCTGGCTGGGCGCGCCGCTGATCGTTCACGGCAAAACAATCGGGGTGATGAGTGTGCAGCATTATCGCGACGCCAATGCCTACACCGAGCGTGAGCAGCGGATGTTGGAATATGTTTCTTCACAGGTGGCTACTGTCATTGACCGCCAACTGGCCAACGAAATGCTGCAAAAGAGCCAGGCCAGGCTGGAAGCCGCGCAGGATATCGCCGGCCTGGGCAGTTGGGAGATCGATCTCCAAACCAACATCGGTGACTGGTCAAAAGAAATGTTCCGCCTCTTTCGATACAATCCAGAACAGGGCGTCCCTGGCTTGCGCGAATTCCTGAAACTGGTGCACCCAGAGGATCGCTCACGGCTTTTGCAAGCGCAGCAGCAAGCGCGGGAAACAGGGCATCCGGCGAGTGTTGAATTCCGCTCCAACCCGGAACGGGGCGAGGGGCGCGACTTCCAAGCCACCCTGTATGTGGTCAAAAACGCACAGGGACAGGCCACACATATCTCCGGCGCGGTGCTGGATATTACCGCCATCAAGACCGCCCAGCGCCAGTTGGAAGCCTTGAACCGCGACCTCGAACAGCGCGTGGAGGAACGCGCCGCCGAAGTACGCCACAATGAGGCCATCTACCGCTCCCTGTTTGAAAGTTCTCATGATGGTATCTTTTTGATCACACCCGAAGGCCACGGACTGAGCGCCAACCAGCGCGCCCTGGACATGTTAGGCTATACCCTCGAAGAATACCTGGAACTGACGCGCAGCGATCGCAACGTGGTCGTTGCGCCTGAGCAGCGCGAGGAGGGGAACAGCCGTTTCAAAGCGCTCTTGAGGGGTGAAAACGTGCCGCTCTATGAACGCACGTTTATCGGCAAAGATAACCGGCAGGTAGATGTGGAAATCAACCTCTCGGTGGTGCGCGATGAACAGGGCAAGATCATCCTGATGCAAAGCGTGGTGCGCGACATTGCCGAACGCAAAAAAGCCGAGGCGGCCCTGCGCCAAAGCCGCGATCAATTGAGCGCGGCCAACGCCGCTCTTGAGAAGGCGTCACGCATGAAAGATGAGTTCCTGGCCAGCATGAGTCACGAACTGCGCACTCCGCTGACGGGCATCTTAGGACTGTCGGAGGCGCTGCAGTTACAGACATACGGGGCGCTCAACGCCAAACAGCTTAAAGCCATCAAAAATATCGAAAACAGCGGGCGGCATCTGTTGGAATTGATCAACGATATTCTCGATCTGTCCAAGATCGAGGCCGGCAAGCTGGAGATGCAGTTCGAGACCTGCGCGGCGTCTGAGATCTGCCAGGCCAGTCTGCAATTAATCAAAGGCATGGCGGGGCAAAGAAAGCAAAGCGTTGGATTTCGCATGACGCCGGTCGCCATCGCCCTGCGAGCAGACGCGCGCCGGTTGAAACAAATGCTGGTCAACCTCTTGAGCAACGCCGTCAAATTCACGCCGGAGGGCGGTCAGTTGGGACTGGAAGTGTGGGTGGAGGCCAATGAGCAAAGGGTTTTCTTCAGCGTATGGGATGAGGGGATCGGCATCGCGCTCGAAAACCTGCCTCAATTGTTCAAACCCTTTAGCCAACTCGACAGCAGCCTGGCGCGGCAGTATTCCGGCACCGGATTGGGCCTGTCGCTGGTGCGGCGGATGGCCGAGATGCACGGCGGGAGCATCACGGTTGAAAGCGTCCTGGGCCAGGGCAGCCGCTTCACCATTTCTCTACCCTGGTCTGAAGAAGCGCCGGACGACGAAACCGCACTGGCGGATTTACCCTCTGCCGCACGGCCCCTCGCGCCGGCGCCATCCGAACAAGATGGGTCGGCGGTGGTTTTGATGGCGGATGATAACGAATTGATTCTCGAAACGGTCAGCAGCTTTTTGCGGACGTACGGCGTCCAGGTTACCGCCACGCGCAGCGGCTACGAACTGCTTGCGCGCGCCCCCGAAGTGCATCCCAACGTCATTTTGGTGGATATCCAGATGCCCGGCATGGACGGATTGGAGGTCATCCGGCGGCTGCGCGCCCACAGCGATCCGGCGGTCGCTTCGGCTGTGATCCTCGCGATGACCGCCCTGGCCATGACCGGCGACCGCGAGAAATGTTTGCAGGCTGGCGCCAATGAGTATATGAGCAAGCCCATTTCGCTAACCCAATTGTTGGAACGCGTCCGCCAGCTATCCAAAGAAAGAAGTTGAGTCACAATGCAAAAGCCTACCTGGATGGGCGAAAGGTCACAGTTACCACTACCCCCTGCCGGCCATCAAAGCTCAATTCGCCGTCCACCTGCCGCGCCAGCATTTCTACCAGCATCAGGCCCATGCCTGAACTCTGAGGAAACGCTGTGGCAGTGGACATGCCGACGCCATTATCGGCTACACGCAGCATAATATCCTCCCCGCTTTCTTCCAACTCAATGCGAATCACGCCGCCCCGCCCGCCCGGAAACGCGTATTTGAGGGCATTGGTCACCAGTTCATTCACAATCAGGCCCAGCGGCATCGCCGAGGCCGTTTCCAATTCCAATGGCGCGAGAGTGGTCTCGATAGTCACCGGGCTGTCAGTTGCCAGGTACGCTCGCATCAGCCTTTCAACCAACATCTCCAGATAGCTGCTCAAGTTCGTGCGATCGGCGCGCCGGCCGCGGTTAAGCTGCTCGTAGAGGGCGGACATGGCATACAGGCGATCCTGTGTATTGACCAGGACCGAACGCACGCGCTCGTCCAGCAAATTGTCCGCTTCCAGGCCGATCAGGCTGGCGGCGGTGGTAAGGCTGTTCTTCACACGGTGCTGAAGTTCTTTCATCAGCATTTCTTTTTCGGCCAGGGCCTGCTGCCGCGCTTCTTCTGCCTGTTTCTGTTCGGTGACATCCTGCAAAAAGCCCTCATAATACTGGATGGCGCCATCCGCCCCGCGCACGGCGCGGGCATTGGTTTTGGTCCAGATGAGGCTGCCGTCTTTGCGCCGCGTCCTGGCCTCAAATTCACGCAGCGTACCTGTCTCCAGGGTGCGCACAAAATCCAGGCGCTGGGTTGGGTCGGCATAGATGCGGGCGGCAATCTGATTTCCGATCAGGGCGACCATCTCTTCGGGCGAGGCGTAGCCATAAATACGCGCCATGGCCGCATTGACCTTGAGGAAGCGCCCATCCGATGTGCTCTGAAAAATGCCTTCGAGCGCGTTTTCAAAGATGCCGCGATATTTTTCTTCTTCCTGGCGCAGTTTCTCTTCCATCTGCTTCCAGTCGGTGATATCCATACACAGGCCAATCATGCGCACAGGCTGTTCGCCAGCGTAATATGCCCGGCCGACAGCGCGCACCCAGCGCACTTCCCCCTCCGGCAGCGCAATCCGGTAATCGCTGATCAGTTCCGTCTTGCGATCAAGCGCTTCATAGATGCGCCGCCTGGCGGCTTCGCGATCGGCGGGATCGATCGTCTCTATCCAGGAGGCCAACCCGCCGCTCGTTTCGGCGCGCCGCCCGCAGAGTTTCAACAGTTCCAGCGACCAGGTAAAAATATCCTGCCCAATATCCCAATCCCACAGCCCGGCGCGGCTGGCTTCTTGCACCAGGTTTAACTTTTCTTCGGCGCGGTGAAACGCGCAATGAGCAGCGTGCAGTTTGAAAGCCGTCTTGATCGCTGCCAGGAGCACCGCGCGCCCGGTCTTCTTCACCACATAGCCGTAAGATTTGAGCGTCTCAATCCTGGCTAACGTATCTGGGTCCGAAAACCCGGAAACAAAAACGATTGGAATATCATAATCCTGCAAGATGATTCGCGCCGCTTCAACGCCATCCAATCCTGCCCCCAACTGGATATCCATCAAAATCAGGTCTATCGCCGAAGCTTCGGCGCGCGCCCTGGCAATCGCTTGCTCTCCGCTGCCAACCAACAGGACGGTATACCCCTCGTGTTCAAGCTGCCGCGCCTCTTGCAGAGCAACAAAGGCGTCATCTTCGACCAAAAGAATCGTTTTCGCGTCGGCTGTCATCTAAGTCTTCTCATCATAATTCTCATGGCTGGGTAACCCCAAGAGTAATGAACCAGAACGTTTCTTCGATTATATTACAAATTACGATTCTTGACATAATTTCGGAAGTCAAAAATCTCAGTTTCTCCAAAAGCGCGCCTGGCGCGGCGAAAGATTGCGCTTTTCTCTTAAGCAGAAAGCGCAGCTTGGGCCTGCGCCAAGTATAATACAGGCAATATCCGCAATCCTTCAGGAGCGTCAAAAACAGTATGAACAACAATGCAATTTCTCAAACCTTGAACCGTTTGCGCCAGGCCGCCGATATAATGGCAGTCGCCTGGCCCACCACCCGTTGGACGAAACTTGCCGGCCCCGGCCCAGACAGCCTGGAGCAAAATGGGGCGGGGAATTTCGTCGGCCTGACCTTTCAGCCCGGCCAGGACGTGACTCTGGCCACCCGTTTGAATGTCCCGGCCGAAGCCGCCGGGGTGCGTCTGGTGGGAGACCCACTCGAAGCGACCATCTTCAGCCTGTACCCGGCGGAGATCACCTGGGACGAGGAGGTCGTCTTCGCCGAGGGGGGCGTCCCCGTAGCCGCCGGGCCGGCCCTCATCACCCTCATCCCTCAATTGAAGGAAGGCAGCAACGGCGAACTGCGCCTGGTGGTGCGCATCCCCAACAACCAGACGACGCCCTGGTTCAGCGTCCGCTTCACCACGCCGGGCCTGCGCGCCCGCTTCGAACTGCTCGACGTAGCCTGGGCGGAGTTAACCTGGGCCTGCGCCCTGGCCAACAGCCCAGAGGAGCAAGCTGCTGTGACGCGCGCCGCGGCGCGCGTGCCAGAGAATCTGATGGAGTTTACGGACGAGACGCTGCAGAGCATCGAAGCCGAACTCGCCCTGCTGGCGGGCAAGGCTGCGGCGCGCAATGTCCACGTCATCGGGCACAGCCACATTGATATGAACTGGTTGTGGACCTGGTCGGACACCGATCAAGTGATCTACCGCGATTTCAAGAGTGTGCTGGCGTTACTGGACGACTACCCCGAACTGACCTTCACCCACAGCCAGCCGGCCACCTACGAACACATCCGCCAGAAAGCGCCGCAGTTGTTCCAGCGCGTGGTGGAATACATCCGCCAGGGGCGCTGGGAGCCGGCGACGATGACCTGGGTGGAAGGCGATACGAATATGGCGGCGGGCGAAGCCATGGCGCGCCACCTGCTGGAAAGCGTCTGGTTCTCGCGCCAGCAGCTTGGCGCAGAGCCGACCACTTTTCTCGCGCCGGACACCTTCGGCCACGCCGGCAACCTGCCGCAGTTGGCGGCCTCCGCCGGCGCGGCGCGCTATTACCACCATCGCTGCAACCCCGGCAAGGAGAATCTGTGGCCGGCCTACTGGTGGGAAGGACAGGACGGCACGCGCCTGCTGGCGATCTCCACGCCCAGCTACAACGGCGACATCCGCGCCCGCGACCTGGTCGAAACCGCCCTGCGCTCACACCAGCACGGCCAGAACGACAGCCTGCACTTCCACGGCATCGGCGATCATGGCGGCGGACCGGCGCGGCAAAACTTGGACGCCCTGCGCCGCTTCCAGCAGCGCCCCTTGCTGCCCTCCGCCCGCTGCAGCACGCTGGCCAACTACACGCGGCGCATCCTGGAATCCGGCGTAGCTCTGCCGGTGCAGCGCGGCGAATCCAGCGCCATCTTTGAAGGCTGCTACACCACCCACAGCGACATCAAGCGCTACAACCGTCACGGGGAAAACCTGCTCTGCACCGCCGACACACTGGCGGTCCTCGCCGGCGTCTCGCCGGCGGCGCTGCAGCCGGCCTGGCAAACGGTGTTGTTCAACCAATTCCACGATATTTTGGATGGGTCTGGCATCCACGAAACCTACGAAAAGTGCGCCGCCGATTTTGCTGAGGTAAGCGCAGCCGCCGGCGCGGTGATCGAGACGGCGCTATCGGCGCTGCAAAGCGACGCGCCCGCCGGCAGCATCGCTGTGACCAATCCGTTGGGTTGGGAGCGGCAGGATTGGGTGACAGTGACCGGCAAGATGGGGAGCGGAGCGGTCTGGCTCAAGGGCAGCCACGGCCACCGCGCCCTGGGACAATATACGCCGGATGGCTTAGGCTTTGCGGCGCGCGTGCCGGCCTACAGCACAGTGTATTACCAGGTGGAAGAAGCGCCCGCCGGCAGCGATGGGCTGCTCTCAGCCGAGATGGCTTTTGCGCCCACCGACACCCGCCAGTACACCATCCTTTCAGACAACGCCCAAGAGACGCCTTATTTCAAGATCGAGACGCCTTTCTTCCGCGTCTACCTGCGGCGCGACTCGGGCATCCTGGTCTCGTTCTACGACAAGCGCGTGGGACGTGAACTGGTGGGCTACGGCATGCGGCGCGCGGCGGATTACATGGACTCGGCGCGGCCCGACCTGGCGCTGAATGTTTTGCAGTTGGAGGAAGAACACCATCACGGTATGTCAGCCTGGCACCTGGACGAGGTACACAGCACCCAGAGCCTCTTGCGCGGGGCGACGACGCAGTGGGTCGAGAACGGCCCCAGCCGGCTGGTCTTCACGGTGGAGCATCATCTGCGCGCGTCAACCATCCAGCAGTTCATCACCTTCTACCGCGATCTACCGCGGGTGGATTTCCGCACGCAGGTGGATTGGCAGGAATTGGGCAGCCCCGAAGTCGGCGTCCCCAACCTGAAAGCGGCCTTCACCGCCCACCTGCCGGAATGCCAGGCCTGGTTCGAGACGCCCTTTGCCGCGGCGCAGCGCCCATGCGATGGGCAGGAAGTACCGGCGCTGCGGTGGGCCGATGTGGGCGGGCAGGAATATGGGATCGCGGTGCTGAACGACAGCAAATACGCCTACGACGCGCTCGGCACGCGCCTGCGCCTGACGCTGGTGCGCAGCGGCTACGATCCAGACGCAATCTCGGACGTGGGCCAACATGAGATACGCTACAGTCTGTATCCGCACGCCGGGGATTGGCGGGCAGCGGGCGTGGTCGCTGAGGCAGCCGGTTTCAACCAACCTCTGTTGAGCCGCCTGATGGCGACGGAGCAGACCGGCGCGGCGCAAGCCTGGCGGCCAACGGTCAGCGGCAGTCCCTCGATCCTCCCGGCGGCGCTCAAGCTGGCGCACAACGGCGCGGGCAAAGTCATCCGGCTGTACGAAAGCTGCGGCCAGAGCGGCGAAATCTCCGTCGGTGGGCTGCCGGCCGGCTGCCAGGTGTGGGAGACGAACGTGGTAGAGGATAAATTGAGCGAGCTGCTGGTTACCAATGGGCAGGTTTCGCTCTCCTTCCGCCCCTGGCAGGTGCGGACGCTGTTGGTAGAGGCGGCATAAGACTGCCGCGGCATAAGACTGCTGCAGCAGTTTTATGCTGCAGCATAAGGACTGCCGCTCGATTAGAGCGGGCCTTGCACCAACGACGCCACCAGAGAGATAAGAATCATCAGGGCGACCAGACCGAGCAGGGCCAGCAAAATGATGGCGCTGACCGGCATGGGACGCAGCAGGCGCACCGCTTCGCCGGCCAGCGCCTGCTGCACCGCCCGCCGGGCGTGGCGCAGCAGAGCCGCCTCATCCCAGGCATCCACGCCCACCCATTCCCAACCCGCCGCGCCGCCCGGTAAGATCAGTTTGCGCCCGGCGGCAGACTGCACGGCAGCGCTCAAAGCAGGGTACTGCGCCAGCAGCGGCGCACTGACGACCAACAAACTGGCCTCCGCCAGGCCGGGGTATTCCGCCGCCGCGGCCTCCAGGCAGTCCACTTGCAAACCAGGCAGTTCTTTGTGCAAGAGCGCCAGGAACGCCGCGCCAAAGCTGCCGCCGGGGGCGTCCACCACCAGCACCCGAATGGCGGCCAGGCGCGCCTGGCCGGCCTGCTGCGTCAAGCGCCAATCGCTGCGCAGCGCCAGGCCGTGATAGATCCAAACCGCCACCGCGATCAGCGCATAGCCCAGGGGTAAAGCCACGTCGCTCAACGACAGGGATTCCACACCCATCGCCGCCAGCAAAATCTGATACACCAGGTAAATGGCGCAAGCCGCCGCCGTCAGGGTGGCGGCCAGCACGAAGAGGTAAAGGTAAATTTTGCGCGTCAGCGAACCGCGATCCTCCGTCCCCTCCGCGCCAGGTTGCAGCGCCAGGGTCTGCACCTGCCGCCAGTTCCACCACCAGACGGGCAGACCGGCCAGCGCAGCCGCCGCTCCCCAGGCCAGGCGCTCACGCAGGCTGCTGCCCAGGCTGAGTTCAAAGGCCAGGATCAAAGCGTTCAGCAGCGCCCCGGCCCCGGCCAGGAACGCTGCCAGCCCGACCGTCGCCAACAAGTAATGATACAGGCGGCGCACTCCCGCCTGGCGCGGCGCTTCAGGGATGGCGCGCATATCCTGGCGCAGCACAGCGGCATGGTAAGCCCACAGGATGGCATGCACGATCAGCCAGGGCAGCACATCGGCCAGCGAGCCTTGCACTTCCAGGCTCAACAAACGGCGGAAGAGGCTGGTCAGCAGCAGCGCCAGGAATGTCACTGTGGCGACCGTCGCTTCAAAAAGCCAGGCGTACAGGTAAAACTTGCGCAGAGCCGAACTCTGCTCATCCGGATCGGGCGAGTGAAAGCTGCGCTGCGCTTGCCGCCAAAAGACCAGCCACGCCATCAGCCCAAGCAGCAGGCTGGGTAGGATGGATCTGAGGTCGTAATAGGCGTTTAGATTCACCCCTTGCGGCGGCTCAGACATCAGGCGATTGAGCAGCTCGCCGGCGCCCCGCAGCAGGATCAGCAGCCCAGCGGCGCTGAAGCCAAAACGGTACAGGCGGACAAGGCTGCCGTTCAAGCCCTCCCTGGCCTCAGGAAAGCGCTCGTCTCGCGCAGCCACCCGCCAGTGATAAAGCCACAGGAGGCTCAACACCAGGAAAGGCAGGGCAAAATAGAGCAGCGCCCCCGGCGCGCTGAGGGAACCGCATTCGCCGTAATCACACCAACCCTCCGCGCCCGGCAGCGCCCAGCTTACCAACTCCCATAGAAAGTGATAGGCCGCATACAAAGTCTGCCCCAAAAGGCCGGCCAGCGCCAGGCGCAGATAAAAGACGCGCAGCCCGGCGAAGCGCTCTTCAGCGTCGCTCCGCGCCAGGCGCTGCGCCCACAGCCAATGCACCAAAAAGACCGGCGTCCCGACCAGCACGGCGGCGATTTGAAAAGCAATCTCCGTGCGGGGGGTGTTCAATTCGGGCAGCAGCAGCGAACGCAGCAAACTGCCAATGTTGAGGGCCAGGCCCTCCAGGCTTAAAGCGCAAACCACGTAAATGTAAATTCGTCGTACAGTCGCCACAGCCGCCTCCTGTGAATTGGAATCGATTTGGAAAGTCATTATCACTATAGCACTTAAACCAGCCGGATGCAACTACCAGGCATCCAGGCATACAAGCATCCTGAGCTTGTCGAAGGA